>JAUYTY010000044.1 GCA_030694905.1 Eubacteriales bacterium
GGGTTATTATTGGTTGCTGCTTCATTCAAAGCCAAATCAGCGCCTAAATCTATCTTGTCGCTGTCTTGCCCGTCTATCCAATTATATGAATCAACATCTCTCAAGTGTAGATAACTGATCTTTTGGAGCGTTTTTTTGACCATGTTTTTCTGTATTCTTCCGTTGACTGGCCCAATGCCATTGCCCAACAGTATGACTTTTTTCTTTAAAAAAAGCGCGGCATTTATCAAGGCAAGATAATATATCAGACTTCGGTTTGAGGTGACATTTTGGAGCATGCTACCGCCACCGCCGATTATAAAGTCCGAACTCATTATGGTTTTCAGAATACTGATATATTTATTACGGCTGACACCTGAGATGCCATGGGTTTTATTGGTCAACTCAACATTATAGGATAGTGCTTTGATATTTTCCAGCCTTATATGGGGCTGCAATATTTTTATTGTCTCGCTTAAGAGAAGCTCATCTCCCAGGTTGCTTGAACCATAATATCCGATAATAAATGCCCGCTTATTCATTCTCATACACCCTGATATAATCCTCCGACATCTTAGAGATTGAATAATGGTTTTGAATGAAGTCCCTTTCCCAGGAAAACAATTCAGGACTCATTTTCAAAATCACATCCAAATCTTGTCTCAGTTTCTCATAATCGAGATTAGTTGATACCCTCGCTGTGAAATTGTTCTGGATCGCTTCATCCAAAACAGAAGACTGCATTATTCCCATATAACCGTAGTCTCCTGATAAGACAACCGGCATATTCATACTCATCGCTTCCAACGCCGATCTGCTGATGCCTACAAAAACCTTCGCTTTTCTGAGTTCCAGGTCAACCCTGTTGGTTGCTCCCTGAAAACTAATGTTATATATCTCCGCAGACTTTTCTCTTAAGTTATCAAGCTCAGATCCTGAGCCGACCACCAGCACGTTGACATTGCTTTCCCTGGTATAATCGATGAGCATCTCAGCCGTTTTACTTGTGCCCTGATCAAGGCGGCTCACATGGATAATGTCATATTCGATTTCCGATGCAATTGACGGATAGAATCGATCTGTGTCAATCCCATTGACCGTATTGAAAATATTAGCCCTTTCCACAGGATAGTTTTCTATCAGATATGCCTTCAGATCTTCACTAACGACGAAAATTTCTTTACCCCACTGGGTTATGTGTTTCAATAACCAATTGATCTTGAACTTGCCGTGAACTGTGGTGACCATGCGAAAATTATATATCTTTTCGAAAATGCTCACATAAAGACCCGGTATCCGGGCGTGCGCATGGACGATATCAGGCCTGAAATTTCTAATTAGCTTATTGAGCAAGAATAGAGATTGCACGATGAAAAAAGGCTTCTTGCTATGCATTGGTATGCGGATCACTTTTACCCCTGCGTCAACAAGCTCCTTTTCATAGGTGCCCCCGTTAGATGCCACAATGACTTCGTAGCCTTTTTTAGCGAGATATTTGGAGAGCTCCACTACATGTGTCTCCGCTCCCCCTATTTCCAAGCTCATTAGGCATTGCAAAACTTTTCTCATTGCCAATTGATCTCCTCAATTCTCCCTGAAGTGCTCACATATTTGGTGTAGAATTTAAATACAGAATTTATCTTCATTTCAGTTATGCCTTCAGAAAAATAACCGGTCTCCCTTTCTAATAGCGATGCCTCCAGTGCAATAACGATAGTATATTTATCAGGTACTTCGGCAAAAACAAGCTTGCCATCAACAGTCTCAATTTCATCTCTGTAAGGAATTACTGTCATTTCTTTTATTGGACCAACAGTGCTGTTGGTCTCTTCAGACAATACAATATGTCCGATTTTCAAAGCATTGACAGTCGCTTCCCTTACATCTTCCACCTCTAAAACAATGATAGCCTTTGTCATTTTCATCTCCTCGCCCTGTCCTCCTGAGGAACCAAATGTACCAAGCTTAGAAACGAGAACCAAAATTCCACCAATAATAAAAACGATGATTATGATATCAACAATGTTCATTCTTCTCATTTGCCAACCTCCTTGATATCAATAATATAGCCATATGATGCGAATCCTTTGCCTTTAATGGGAAACATGGCGCCAACCTTGATCTTTTCCTGATTTATTCGTATATTGTAGGCATCTTGATCTGTATTCGCTTCTATCGTCATTCTGACAATAAACCTACCTTCTACAATCTGCTTGGTAAAAACACCGTTTTGCAGGTCTGGAACGACCATTTCGTAAGGCAGAATCTCATATTGAATGAGCTTGCCCACATAATAATTCTTGCTGGAATTGAAAAGATTTCCTTCCAATTGCAATTGCTTTGCGAAATTTTCATTGACATCCTCTGTCTCAAAGGTATAATGAACAGTTTGTTTGCTGACGGTGTTGACATCCTTTGTGCTTAAAAATGTCACGGCATAATAACCGATGGCTATTACCACAAGTATGATCATAATATCAATGATGCTTATTCTCTCAAAAACCATCCCTTTTTTGTTGATCAGTTTCATAATTCCTCCATATATAGGGTCTCGATACCATTTATCATTTCTTTTAATGAAAACTTATCAATCGCTCTTTTTCTTCCTAGTTCTCCCATATTTCTTCTGAGCGTGTTATTGCTTAGAAGTTGCACCAGACATTCGGCGAACAAGCCATAATTCTTGTAATCAACCAAGAATCCGGTTTTTCCGTTTTCAATCACTTCATTGATTCCCGGTATGTCAAAGGCTACCACCGGCTTTTTATGAATCATCGCCTCCAATGCGGCATATGAGAGCGCTTCTGAGTCAGAGGTGTTGACAATTATATCCGATGTCTCATAAATCTCTCCAATATTGCTGACATGTCCACTAAAGCTGATTGGCAAGCCATAATCCGTCACAATATCTTTAAGAGTGGATTCCAACGAACCCGACCCGACAAATCTGACCTCAAAATCCTCATCATAGCAGTCAACCAATTGTCTTGTGATCTCAATCATATGCCTATGCCCTTTGATGGCTTCAAGTCTGCCTACCAACGTTATTATTGGAATTAGACGCGTTTCATTGTCAAATGTTTCAATGGGTCTGATGCCATTATATATCATTCTGATATTATCTTCCTTAATTCCTTCTTCAATAAGATTCAGCTTCACTGATGCTGAGATTGCGATTACCTTAGCACGTAAAGCACTATTTAGGATTTTTTTCAGTTTTCTTTTCCATAAAACACTGTTATCGCTTAATGTATGCTTGGTATAAACAATGTTCCTCACACCTAAAAGCTGTGCCGCCAGTCTGCCCGAAAGCGATCCATGGGTATGGACAACGGATGGTCTGATCATTTTCATCATCTTGCATAGGTGGCAGGTTCCTTTGAAAGAAAATGACTTTTCATTGATATCTCGACAGTGTTCTATTGGGATATCTCCGAGCATATCCTTCAAAACACTGCCGACAGGCATAATTACGGTCAGGTCAAATCTCTCTTTATCAATTTCTTCCACTATGCTTTTAAGATATTGGCCAGCCCCGCCAAAATTTGTGTCTGAGATGATTTCGACTACCTTTATTCTATTTTTCATCATACATTTGTCCTTTTGCGATATTAGACGCTATAAAACCAAGCGCAATCATTAAAAAATAAAAAAACAGAATATCATAATTGTGCCAGATATGGTCCACCATACCCTGCAATGTGCAGCCCAGAACACCGGCAAAGGCAGCAAATGCGTAATAGCTCCAAGTGCTGTCTGTCTTTTGCGCGCTGAATATCTCCCTGACCCAGACAAACATCATATAGAGCCATGCCAACATACCCATGAAACCCAACTCTATAAATATCATCAGTACCGTATTGTGTGCGTGGAATGACTTGGCCGCTGAGTATGCGTATGCATTATACAGAACCTTGAAATTACCTAATCCAACTCCGGTAAACACATGATCTCTCAGCATATCATAGGACGCCATATAGATGGATACGCGATAGGAAGTGGATGTATCCCCCCCTTGAAAAATGGTCAATACTCTTTCTATAATGGAAGACGGCAATATCAACGGACTTGCCAGAAGCACCAAAACAAGCAAAGGCAGATATTTTCTGTCCTTGAATATAACGATCATAACCATAACAATAAAGATGGCTAGCATCGAGCCTCTTGAAAATGTCAACAACACATTAAGCATCCCCAATAGGAAAATGAATCCATAGACAGCCTTTGCTGTTTTCCTTCTTTGCAGGTTGAATCCAGCAAAGACAATTGGCAAGGTCAACGTGAGGAATTCTCCAAATACATTAGGATTGCCAAATACGCTGTAAATCCTAATGACATTGCCGGTCAATGACTCATCCAGCCATGAGGGATCCACCGGCGCTCCGGCATAAACCTGATACAATCCATACAATGAAACCGTCAGGACGGTTGCAGCTATCATATGCACAATAATCACCGCATTCTTTTCATCGTTTATGGTGACTGTAAGCAAAGCGGTAAAAAGCAAAATACTGGTATATGTGATGAAAATAAGCAAACCGTCGCTTCTAACGTCGTTAAAAAACAGACTTAATAATAAATAAGCCAGAAAAATCAGGGTCGTAAAAACAATCAGCCTGGATTTTTCACTGTAACTTTGATGAATGGCGGCATTGATCAGCATTAAAGCGCATAATCCGGTTGAAAAGATAATTCCGATAGCTGTAGGCGTAAAAGGATAAAGAAAAACATTAATAAACAACAAAGGGTATAAAACCCTTTTATCGGAGAAAAATGTCAGGAATTTACTCTCAGCCACAATGTTTCGAGCAAATGATTTCATTGAATCTGACTTGAAATTCAATAGGCGTCTGTTCTCAAAACTGTTTCTCAACTGATCATTAGAGGATAGCCAACCCGCGATTGCGCTATTGAGAAACAGGTTGCCGATACCGGAAAACATCATCTCAAATGATTTATATAACAGGCTTTGTCTATAAAGATTGTTCAATCGCATCAATAATTGTTTTCCTTTATTGTAAAAGACTGATTCCATAATACAGCTCCTTATAACCATCAGCGTGAATCGATAATGCTTAGAAATTCATCGTTGTTGAAAAGATTTTTCCTGATAATAATGTCTGAGACCATCAAATCTCTTTTACATTTCTCAATGCGTGCTGCCAAATCATCCGTGACTATGACCTCTTCCAGAGTTTCAATATTGTAAAGAACACCTCTACTGTTATCAAAATAATAATCCTCAAAATAGATGGAGCCATCTCGCTTGACAGCATAATCCCCTTTTTCTCTCAGCAAAGAGTTGCCGAGCAAGAACGGATGATCCAAACCAAGGATATCTACAAGGGTCGGTAAAATATCAATCTGTCCCCCAACCTTATCAATGTTTCCCTTAAGTTTTTTATCCGGTAAGGCAAATATCAGCGGCACCTTTTGTATTTTTACCCATTCTGCCGGATGATCCTCCAAGGAGAGCAGTTCCAGAACGTCAACCTTCTGGTCCAAATACAAACCGGAATGGTCACCATAGATAACCACTATCGTATCCTCTAGAATGCCTTCATCAGCCAGACGCTGAAATAAGCCCTTGATAGCCTGGTCTGCATAGTTAACCCCTTTCAGATAACTTCCAATCTGTGAATTTTCAAATGGTGTCACATCCATAGGAAACTTGCTGAATGCATCATATGGATGATGGCTCGACAATGTTATCAGTAGACTGTAAAATGGCTGATGATTAAGGGATCTGTCAATAGACTGTCTGAAAAAGGATTCATCGCTGATGGACCATCCAATTATCTCATCAACTTCGAACTCCTCCTTGCTGATAAATTCATAGAAACCAAGATTTCTGAAGACTGCTTGCCGGTTCCAGAAGCTAGCTTCATAGCCGTGAAAGGCCAGGCTTGTGTAGCCTTTTTCATTGAGCAGCTCGCTTAAGGATAGCCATCTGTTGGTTGGATATAAGTAATTGACTGATCCTGTTGGTGTGGGATATAGTCCCACATTCAGCAGGAATTCGCTATCTGCCGTATTGCCTCCTGCAACCTGATGATAGATCTGGCTGAAGTACAGGTTCTCGGATTTCAGACAATTAAGAAATGGCGTTACCTCTTCACCGTTGATCTCCAAATCAATGACAAATTCCTGCAATGCCTCAACTTGTATAATCAGCAGATTTTTCTTCTCAGAGTAAAGATTGTATGTTTCATCCTTTCTCGGATTGTCATTCAGATATTCTGTTATGATTTTCTTTTCTGACTCATTCATTGAAAGGCTGGTTAAAAACTTATTCCTGGTGAAATCAATTATATCATAACCATGGAAATATAAAACGCCAAGATCCTTTGCGATATTTTTTCTTTCATAATTATGCAATGTTCTGTCAATATCATTAGCCTGAGTCTGAAACAAGCCTATGGACATCAAAAAAATCACCAGATATATTATATTTTTATGACGGGTGTTCTTCTCAAATAAATATTTTCTGAAATAAAAGGCATATCCCACAATAAATGGCAAATCTACAAAATAGACTATGTCCTTCCATTTAAAAAGGGTATTGGCGCTGTCTTGAATATCGTTGACAAAGCCTAACTGATAGACGATTGGAATGGTTAGCGGTATTCCATAATATCTGCCATACAATGTGTCCAATAGCAACAAAGCGGAAAATATTATATTGAATTCAATAAAAAAGTAAATGGCCTTCCGCTGAAACGCTAATGCAATAAACATGACTACCGTCAATGAACTGAAAAGGAGAAGCCTGTGGATTAGCATATTATCTTTAAACGGCACCTGGGATAAGCCTATTGTGTACTGCAGGTAGAAAACTTTTATAAATAGGGAGACGGCCATTCCCAGAATAAATGCCTGTGATATTATAGTATTCCTGTTGAAGTATTTTTTCATTTAATTTCCTCGCAAGATTATAGTGCGGTGTCTGAGCTAATATCATGTCATTATAACAAAATAACATGTATGTTTCTATAAATATATACAAAATAATTATTGCTTAATATCCTGACCTACTTTAGAATGTAAAAGAATACAAAAGTGAGGTGATACAGTGAATAATAGAAAGATCTTAATATTGGTGATAATACTTGTGGTTTCACTGATAGGTCCCAAATTAATTTCAACTGAAGCAACCATCAGCAACAATGATCCTTTGATTTCTTTAAGCTACCTGAATAAAGTGATCGATGAGTTAAAAGCAACCCTAAATCTAAAGAACGAGCAGCAGGATGACGCCATATCAACCATCTCAACCCAAGTCAGCCAAGTGTCTTCCGCTACAGGAAATGTGCTTGAGGTTGTGGAATTGTATGCCAATACAACCTTGTTGAACAATGCAGGAAAATCCATCGTAAGAGAGGGTCAGAGCAAAGTTCTGGTTGGAACAAAAATTATAGCTGATGCAGGAACAGAAATAATCCTAAGATATACAAACGGATCAACTACAGCTATCGCCAGCAATCTTGGTGGTCTATCAAATGTAACCGAGGGCTACGACATTCAACATGGAAAGGTTATTCCTGCAAACCATCTTCTCATCATCCCAAGATCAGATGGTCGAGGTGTGGCGATTACCAATAACGCAATATTTATGATCCGCGGATCATATAGAGTCGAATAAAAAGAATAAATCACCTGATTTATTCTTTTTTTGTACACATTTTTATAGCATGAGGCAAACTCTCGATCAGATTTGAGGCAATCATGCCATATTCGCCGTATTTTCGTTTAACCAGATCGCCAGACAATCCATGGATAAAGACGCCTAGCTTCGCAGCAAAGTATGGATCGAATCCCTGGCTGACAAATGCCCCTATAATACCTGTAAGGACATCCCCGCTTCCTGCAGTCGCCATTCCTGGATTTCCTGTTGTATTGATGTAAAAATCAATCCCGTCTGACACAATTGTTTCATGCCCTTTAAGAACTGTAATCACACCATATCTTTTGGAAAAATCCATGGCAGTCTTTATTCTATCCTTTTCGACTGCTTCAGGACTTACATCCATCAGTCTCGCCATTTCCATTGTGTGGGGTGTGATAATCGTCATTGCCCGTCTGCTTTTCAGGATTTCGACCGTTCCGTTGATGCAATTCAAACCATCTGCATCAAGAACGATAGGCCTGTCGAAAAGATCCAGAATTTCACGCACCAACTTCTTTGTCTTGTCATTAGTTCCTATTCCCGTTCCAAGACACATGGCATCATGCTGTTCCGTATATATCATTATTTTATTGAGGTCATCATCCATCAGATACGCCTGACTGGCTGACAATTTTTCAATAATGACCTCATTGAGCTTGATGCTCAGGATTTCATATATTGAATTGGGTGGAATCACATACACCAGACCTGTCCCGGATTTCAAAGCAGCAAGACCCGCAAGATAAACAGACCCTGCCATGCCTTCTTTACCTCCGATGACAACCAGCTTTCCATAGTCACCTTTATGGGTGTTAGCTTCCCTTTCAGGCAACATGAAAGGACCTATACCCAGTGGAATGAAAAACGCTTCATCCTGCTCTGCGATCGCTATCGATAATGCGTAATCTTCTATATGTGTAATGGAAATATCAAATCTGACGATTCGTTTTTCTTCGCTAAGCTTTAAGGCTTTTCCCCCTAAAACAACGAAGGGTCTTCCCAAGTCATTTCTAAGTATCTCTATGTCATGCCATGAAAAGCCGGCAATTCCCGTGCCAAGGCATTTGCTGACAGCCTCCTTGGCGCAAAAAATACCCGCGGCTGTAGTTGCCTTATACTTTCTTTCTTCAAGATAGGCCATCTCATTATCCGAAAAAATCTTTCTGACAAATGATTCGCTCTTGATCAGTCTTTCAATTCGTTTAACTTCAACTATGTCTATGCCGCTTTTTATCATATTATCACCCATTTGATTATATAATCTCCATTTAAAAAAGTAAACATTCAATTGACATAGCCTATCATGTGTATAATAATATATATTAGCAAATTTAAGAGGTGCGATAATGAAAAATGTGTTTTTGATTAATCATCCGTTAATACAACACAAACTGACTATGCTCAGAGATAAGAATACTTCCTCCAAGGACTTCAGAGCCCTTGTCAATGAAGTTTCAATGCTTATGGCTTATGAAGTCACACGCAGCCTTCCTTTGGAAGAAGTTGACGTGGAGACCCCCATCTGCAAGACCAAAGGCAAAGCTTTGCATGGGCTTGATGTGGCCATTGTCCCCATCATGAGAGCTGGTATGGGTATGGTAGAGGGTATGTTGACCCTGATACCCAATGCCAAGGTCGGACATATCGGTATATACAGAAATGAAGAGACTATCCAGCCTGTTGAGTACTACTGCAAGCTACCCACTGATATTGCCAACAGACTGGTTATTGTAACCGATCCGATGCTGGCTACAGGAGGATCTCTGAGGGACGCCATAACGATCCTCAAAAAAAGAGGTGCCGTGCAGATTAAAGCCATGACCCTTGTTTCAACTGAGATTGGAATAGCAGAAGTCCACAGGCATCATCCCGAAACAGAAATATTCACAGTTTCAATCGATGAAGGCCTGAATGAAAAGTCATACATTGTTCCGGGCTTGGGAGATGCAGGCGATAGACTTTTTGGGACGAAATAACGGTAAATTATAGGGACTGGCCGGGTCCCTGTTTTTTTGCAAGTTTTTATTAATTTCTTTGTATTTATATCTGAAATTGATTATAATGTTATACAAATGTTGAAGAAGGTGATTTCGTGTTTATAAAAGATAAGTTCAGTAAAAAAAATAGGGTTATTTCGCTGGAGATCTTTCCACCAAACAGCAATATGACTTTAAAACAGCTTCTGGATGTGA
>JAUYTY010000045.1 GCA_030694905.1 Eubacteriales bacterium
GCTCCCGATATTATTATCCGGAGTGACGTATCTAAATATTATTACACGAGAATATTTAACAGGTCCGTGTCACATATGTTTGACGACTCTAGAGTAATTGATTTTTTTAAATTTTTTGTAATTAATTTTTAATTTTATTCAAAATTATCACATTATGTTATGAAAGGTATTTGATTACTTCGCTCACATTTGAAACACCGATTAATTTGATTCCTTTAATGTTTGAAAGCGCTTCAAGATTTGTTTTTGGAACTATAGCAACCTTAAAGCCAAGCTTCTTCCCTTCATTGATACGTTTTTCAATGTGGCTGACTCCTCGGACTTCTCCAGTCAGACCTACCTCACCGATAATCAGTGTGCTTGAATCGAAGGCACTCTCTTTATAGCTGGACATGATAGCGCATAAAACGGCCAAGTCTACGGCTGTTTCCTTCAATTGAAGCCCTCCAATGACATTTACATAAGCATCGTAATTCTGTAGTTGCATTCCCATTTTTTTCTCAATGACAGCCATTAGCATCGAGATGCGATTGCTATCTACTCCGGTTGTCACTCTTCTAGGCTGTCCGAAGGATGAATGGCCTATCAAAGCCTGAATTTCAACCAATAACGGTCTGGTGCCTTCGATAGAAGCTGTAATTACCGTTCCGTAAGCATCCTTGTCTCCCCCTTCTATAAAAAGCTCAGAGGGATTTGTGACCTCTTTCAAGCCATGGTCTCTCATCTCAAAAACACCAATTTCATTGGTTGATCCAAATCTATTTTTGACTGCTCTTAGGATTCTGTAGGACCCACTGCTGTCTCCTTCAAAATACAGAACCGTATCCACCATATGCTCAAGAATCCGCGGACCCGCTATCGCTCCTTGTTTAGTCACGTGTCCAATGATGAATGTAGCCATATCTGATACTTTTGTAATATTCATAATCAGAGAAGTTGCCTCTTTGACCTGACTGACACTGCCGGGAGTTGAGGATATATCAGGATCATATACTGTTTGAATGGAATCTATAATCAACAAATCCGGTTTTATTTCTTCTACCCATTTCTTGATGACCATCATATTGGTCTCCGCCATAATCCTAAAATTCGAATCAAGGAGTGATAACCTTTCTGCCCTTATTTTCAATTGACTTGGAGACTCCTCTCCTGACACATAAAGTACAGATTTATTGTGCAATGCCGCTAGAGCTGCTACCTGCATCAACAGCGTAGATTTCCCTATGCCTGGATCACCGCCTACCAACACCAAGGAACCGTTGATAATACCACCACCCAGTACCCTGTTGAATTCTTCGATTCCAGTATCATACCTTTCCTCCTTGAAGGATGATATTTCACTGAGTGTCAATGGCTTGCCTCCAGTCACTCCCTTCGCCACCTGATTATTTTTTTCTTTGGTCTCGGTTTCCTCAACAAACGTATTCCATTGCTGGCATGACATACACTTACCCATCCACTTGGCTGATTCATATCCACATTCCTGACACACAAACTTGGTTTTGTTTTTAGTCATATTTTTTCTCCATCAACTATGGCAGGATACAATCTCACCATATATCATCACATGGTAATCGTTATTGGAATAGTTTTCTTTAACGGTTTCATCTCTTATCAATTCCGCTTCCAAAGTCTGTCTGTAAACTATCTTGCACTCGTAATGCAGGTCACATTCTTTAATATAAGGTGTGTTTACCTTTTCTCCTGTGATAGGCGTCAGTCTGCATTCACTGAATTTATCATAGTTTTTTCCGGACTTGACACCGCAGAAAGCCAGTTCTTTTTTCATTCCACTGCTCAAAGGTATGCTGACAGTAAATTCATCAGTCTCTTTTAATAGTTCATATGTAAATCGCGAATACCTTACTGCAGCTATAAATATTGGTTTGCGCCACATATAGCCTATAAAACCCCATCCAATTGTCATTGTATTGATTCTTTTTTTTCCTTTAACAGTTAAAAACGCTCCTGACCCGGAAATTTGTTCCATTGCCTTGTTTGAAAAGTCTAAATAATTTATCTCCATTATGTACCTCCTGACTAACGTTATTATAACATAACCGGTATAAATTTAAATAACAGTTTCACAAAATTGGAAATTTAAGGTTTATATCCCCATAAAATTGTGTTATCATATCTTTTGAAGTTCAAATAATTTTAATCTAAAGGTGAAACTAATGAAAAAACTAAATCTTTGCGTTGATATAGACAGCACTTTAACCACACCTGATTATTGGGTGAAATATGCGAACACATTTTTTGGAACAGATTACATCTACCATGACGATACCGTCGAGGGATATTTTAAAGAAAATGAATTTACCAACAAGCGTTTTGATGATTTTTATCACAAATTTGCAGAGGAGATGCATAGGAATGCCAGTATTCGTCCCGATGCGGTTGAGGTTATAAATGAACTCAAGGAAATTTGCAATATCTATTACGTGACAGCTCGAGAATCTCACATCGAAACCATAACCATTGATTGGCTTAAGAAGTACGGTATTTTTTCCGATGTTTTTCATCTGGGATCTTTTTATAAGAATAAAAAAGCCAAAGAACTGAACTGTGACATCTTTATTGAGGATAATCTGGAAACTGCAAAGCAATTGGTAGAGGAAGGCATAACTGTCCTATTGATTGACACTGGATTCAATCGCTATGAGGACCTGCCAAATATGACCCGAGTATTCAATTGGCAAGAGATCCATGATTTCATAAAAAACCATCACATTGAAATTAAATTGTAATTGACTTTTTTGCTGAGTGACTATATTATGATAAAGAAATGTAATCCTTTAATTTAGTCCGAGAGACTGGCAAGGAGATATATAAAAAACATGGGTTTTTATAACTTCTTGCAACGGCAAGAAGTTTTTTGTTTCTCTCCATATTAAAGTTAAAGGCTCATATTTCCAACTATTTCAAATAATAATTGGAGGTTTTATGTCTGCTAGAAATGTGTCAAAGAAAAAGGTTCAAGTAAACAATATCAACCAAACCCAAAAAATCGTCTTAGGTTTTCAGCACTTATTGGCTATGTTCGGCGCAACCGTTCTAGTCCCTATCCTGACTGGATTGAATCCATCAGTCGCACTTCTGACAGCCGGCCTGGGTACCCTGCTTTTCCATTGGATCACTAAAGGTAAAGTGCCTGTGTTCCTAGGCTCAAGCTTCGCGTTTATTGGTGCCATTGCAATGACATTGTCCGGTGAAGGAATTGGTGCTGTCAAGGCTGGTATCATCGGAGCAGGTATAGTATATGTTGTTATGTCTTATATAATTCAAGTTGCCGGAGCTGATAAAGTCAGATCCTTCTTTCCTCCGATTGTCACAGGACCAGTCATCATGGTCATTGGTCTGAGGCTTGCGCCGGTTGGTCTTAGTATGTCAGGCTATTCCTTCGATGCAGCCACACAAACGGGTGCTTTCGCACCATCCTCTCTGATAGCCGCGTCCGTTGTCATTCTTACCATGATCGTCGTTTCCATATTTGCTAAAGGTTTCTTTAAGTTGGTACCGATTCTGATAGCGGTTATTGTAGGCTACCTTGCGTCATTTCCTCTTGGATTGGTTGAACTTGCAGGCGTTCAAAGTGCAGGATGGTTTGGATTTTCAAGTGATGCATTAAGCCATCTGACAGCTATGCCAAAATTCTCATTGTCCGCAATTGCAGCCATTTCGCCCATAGCTCTAGTCATATTCATTGAGCATTTTGGAGATATAACCACAAATGGTGCGGTAGTCGGAAAAGATTTTTTCAAGGATCCGGGCGTTCACAAAACAATGCTGGGGG
>JAUYTY010000056.1 GCA_030694905.1 Eubacteriales bacterium
TCCCTGGATATCGGTTTCTAAGGTTCAGATGGCGTTTCAAACGCCAACTGAACCCAAGAACCCTGTTGATGATGATTCATGTCATAATTGCTAGTGAAATAAGAAAATAATAACTATTGTGAGTCTTGACTTGGAGACATGCCTTTTTACATTATTAATCACAAAAGGCGTGATCGACGGAAAAGGGAACATTAATTTTATTTTCGATTAACACTAAGTTGAATTTGAAATAAATCACATTAATTTTGGAGGCAACATGAGCACTTATTCTATCGACAACATCAGAAAAAGCTTCATCGAATTTTTCGAAAGCAAAAACCACCTGGCAGCCCACAGCTTTCCATTGATTCCCAAAAATGACAACACACTGCTCCTGATCAATGCAGGAATGGCACCCCTTAAAAAGTATTTCACAGGTGCTGACACGCCGCCCAACACCAGAATGGTGACCTGCCAGAAGTGCGTCAGAACAGGGGATATCGAAAATGTCGGCTTCACATCCAGACACTGCACTTTTTTTGAGATGCTCGGAAACTTCTCCTTTGGTGATTATTTCAAACGGGAGTCCATATTCTGGGCTTGGGAATTCCTGACTGAAAAGATGCTGATCCCTGCAGACAAGCTCTGGGTCTCTGTATATCATGAAGACGATGAGGCTTACGATATATGGGCCCAGGAAATCAAGGTACCGACTGACAGGATCGTAAGACTAGGCAAGGCTGATAACTTCTGGGAGCTTGAAGTAGGTCCAAGCGGACCCTGCTCTGAAATCTATTTTGACAGGGGAGAGAAATACGACTGCGGAGATCCGAATTGTTCTCCGGGATGCGATTGCGACCGTTACGTAGAGATATGGAACCTTGTATTCACACAATTTGACAAAGACGAGCAAGGTGTCTACCACCCTTTATCCAAGCCAAACATAGACACTGGCATGGGTCTGGAAAGGGTTGCCGCGGTACTGCAAGGCAAGGACAATGTGTTTGAGGTCGAGCCAATTGTCTCTCTTATACAGCTCGTTGAGAAAATCAGCGGCAAGGCATATAAATCAAGTAAAAAAACGGACATATCCATCCGTATCATCGCTGACCATTCAAGAGCGGTCACTTTTCTTATAGGAGACGGCGTCATTCCTTCAAACGAGGGAAGGGGCTATGTGCTCAGAAGACTTCTCAGAAGGGCTTCAAGACACGGCAAGCTTCTCGGAATCAGAGAAAACTTCCTATCAATGATGGCAAAAGAGGTCATTAACCTTTGGGGTGAGGCATACCCAGAATTGAAAAATGCAAAAGATCAGATCTACAAAATCATTGAGATAGAAGAAAACAAGTTCAACAAAACAATCGACCAAGGACTGGATATTCTGGAGTCCTATATTGCCGAGCTGGAAAAAGACAATCAGAATAAGCTGTCAGGCGATAAGGCATTTAAATTATACGATACCTATGGTTTTCCATTTGAGCTGACAGAAGAAATACTGCAGGAAAGGGATTTGAGCGTGGATTTTTCAGAATTCAAGCAGTTCATGGACCAGCAGAAGGAAAATGCCAGAAACGCAAGAGACACTTCTTCTGGGGACTCATGGTCAGGCAGCAGTATCCTAATAGAAGGAATCTCAAGCACTAATTTTGTTGGGTACGATAAAAACGAGACTGAAGCTACAGTCCTGAAGCTGTATGATGAGCAGCTGAAGCCTGTCGATCGTCTAGACAGCAAAGGATATGTCGTTTTGGACGATTCTGTCCTATATGCCGAAAGCGGCGGACAAAAGGGCGACAAGGGACTATTTAAAGCCAATAATTTTGAGGCGCTTGTTTTCGATGTTACAAAGGCCAATAATGATATATTCATCCATCATGTAAAGGTCTCTAAAGGGTCATTGAAAGCAGGGGATAAGATTGGCGTATCAGTAGATATGAAAGATAGGATGAAAACAGCAGCCAACCACACAGCCACCCATCTTCTCCACGCGGCATTGAAACAGGTGCTAGGCTCACATGTTAACCAAGCTGGATCATTGGTTGAAAACGACAGACTTCGATTTGACTTCTCTCACTTTGAGAGCCTGACAAAGGATGAAATAAACAAGTTAGAATATATGGTCAACGAAAAGATATTTGGAAACCTTGAAACCAGAATCGAGAGCATGACATTGGACCAGGCAAAGGAAGCCGGGGTCACTGCATTGTTCGACAGCAAGTACGGCGAGAAGGTCAGGGTAATCAGTGTGGAGGATTTCAGCAGTGAGCTTTGCGGGGGAACCCATGTCAGCAATACAGCTCAGATCGGCATGTTCAAGATACTCAGCGAAGCAGGAATCGCATCAGGCATCAGAAGGATTGAGGCTGTAACCGGCCTATTGGCATTCAGCCATATGAAAGGCTATGAGGAAAAAACCTTGAAGCTTGCATCACAACTGAAAACCAATCCCGAGGGCATCGAAGCTCGTGTCGACCAGCTGTTGAAGGAGAGCAAAGAAAAAGACAAAATCATACAGCAGTATAAGAACGAGGCCATCAAGTCAGAGACTGAATCCCTGATTGATGACTTTACAGAGATAAATGGCGTAAAAGCGTTCATACTGGATATTGGCAGCTCAGATGCCAATACAATCAGAGAGATTTCTGACAAGATAAGGGATAAGAACCCGGAATCTGTCATAGTCATCGCGGCCGAAAACGATGGAAAGGTTCTGTTGGTTGCCTCAGTTTCCAAAAATCTGCTCAGCACAGGATTGCATGCAGGCAATATAATCAAACAGACAGCGCAGATTGTAGGTGGCGGCGGCGGCGGCAGACCTGACTTTGCACAGGCTGGTGGCAAAAATCCACTCATGATTAAAGATGCTTTGCAAAGAGCAAAAGAAATAATCTCAGATATGACAAAATAGATTGAATTATTGTTGAAAGTTACTTATAATAAATCATGAGGTGGTTAAGATGGAAATTAATAAAACTACTCAGTTTGATTTTGGCTTAAACAATGTGAACGAAGTTAAAGAGATCATCAAATCAGTGTTGAGTGCCTTAAATGAAAAGGGCTACAATCCCGTCAGTCAGTTGATTGGCTATATACTGTCAGGTGATCCTACCTATATAACAAGTCACAACAATGCCAGAAGCATTATCATGCAGGTTGAGAGAGATGAATTGCTCGAAGAAATACTGAAATACTATTTGGAAGATTTGAATAAATAATCGGTAGATTTAGCAGTATTTTATACTGCTAATTTATTTTTTGAATGGAGATATATCTGATATGAACAAAGCATCAAAAATCTGCTACGGCACACTTTCATTAAGCCCTCTTCAATGCAGCTATTCCTTACAGGAAAAAACATCTTTGTTGCTTTACGCATTCCAAAAGGGAATCAATTTTTTTGACACGGCAGAGCTGTATGGCAACTATGATATATTAAGAGAACTGATTAAAAATATCAATCGAAAAGATATATATATATCAACAAAGTCCTATGCCTATTCGAGGGATACCTTAGATGAAAGCATCCTCAAGGCGCTGACCGAGATGGGCACGGACTACCTTGATGTCTTCATGATTCATGAGCAGGAAAGCATCCACACCTTCAGGGGACACTATACCGCAATTGAGCGATTGCAAGAGCTTAAGGCGTTAGGAGTGGTTAAGAATATTGGGATTTCCACCCATTTTCATGAGGCGGTCAGGGACGTCGGCACACAAAAAGAGGTTGACATAATTCATCCAATCTTCAATGAGAAGGGGATTGGAATCGTTGACGGCAACATCAGTCAGATGAAAGATTCGTTAAAACTTGTTAAGTCATTTGGGAAAAAAGTTCTGGGGATGAAACCCCTAGGCGGGGGGCATCTAACGGATGACCCTATCCGGTCACTGCGCTTTTCCTTTGAGTCACCGCTCATTGACTGGACCGCTGTGGGCATGCGATACAGGGAAGAGATAGACTTCAACCTATCTGTTCTAAACAATGATTCCGGACATGAGCTTCTTCTGGACAGCATCAACCGAAAGCCTAGAAGGCTTGATATCGCTGAGTGGTGTTCAGGTTGTGGGGCTTGTCTGTCGAAGTGCCAGCACGGTGCGTTGCAACTAATTGACGGCAAGTGTCTTGTCGATCCGGATAAATGCGTTTTGTGCAGTTACTGTGCGACGGCTTGTAGGGATTTTTGCATAAAAATCATTTAATTTAAAGAGAACTCATCACAACTGCATAAAAACAATTGTAAAACGCACTCAGACACACTGATTGTATGAGCTCAGCGCCTGATTAATTTATCAACAACTCGACTAAAGTCTCAGACAGTTGATAAATCTTAACATCAGTCACTTGCGCTCCTAATCTGAATGGACTCGTCAAAGTTTTATAATTTGTTTCTATTTCGTTGTTAGAATAGTTACATAAGAAAACAATAATTATCCGATGACTAACAGTTCTAAGACTCCCACTTCTATAAGTGGGAGATAAGCACTGTGGAGTCCCTGGATAACGGTTTCTAAGGTTCAGATGGCGTTTGAAACACCACCTGAAACCAAGAACACTGTTAATTGTGAGTCTTGACTTGGAGACATGTCTTTTCACCGCATCAATCAAAAAAAGACATGATCGACGGAAAAGGGAACATTAATTTTGTTTTCGTATAGATTAAGTAAAAATACAAACATTAATACGTAAGGAGTTTTATGGAAAAATACATGGCATTAGACATAGGCGACAACACAATAGGCGTGGCTGTCAGCGACCCCCTGAACATCACAGCCCAAGGCATCAAAACAATACAAAGGGTCAGCTATAAGAAGGATTTCGAGGATCTGAACCGCATCATCGACGAGTTCAATGTGACCGTAATTGTTGTGGGACTGCCACGAAAGATGGATGGCACCCTAGGCAGACAGGCTGAGAAAGTGGAGCAGTATGTCAAAAAGATGCGCTATCATTTTACCCAGAAGATTGTCTACCAGGATGAGAGACTCACCACCGCCATGGCAGAGAGGATGCTCATACAAGGGAATGTAAGCAGAGCCAAAAGAAAAGAAGTCATAGACAAATTGGCCGCTGTCAATATATTAACCACTTTTTTGGAGAAAGGAAAACACAATGAATGATTACATCGAACTGATCAATGATGAAGGAAAAAAAGAGAAGCTGGAAGTGCTGGCGTCGTTCCATCTGGATGATGTCGAATACGCGGTATTGCGCTATCCCGATGCGGATGAGGGAATGATCTACAGAATAGAAAGGGATGAAAACGACATGCCGCTGTTTATGATGATCGAGGATGACGACGAGTTGAATGAAGTCATCGAGGTATACGAAGGCATGGCGGACGAAATTATTTAATTGACAAAATGTGCATTTAATAATAAACTCTTGTTGATAATAAAAATCAAATAAGAGTGGTGTTAAAATGAAATTTTATGAAATATTCAAGCAAAAATTAAACGAAGCAGGCTATAAGCTAACCACCCAGAGAAGAGTGGTGTTTGAGGTAATCGGTGCAAACGAGGGCAAACACTTCAGTCCTGAAGAGATATACGACATAGTTAAGGTAGATCATCCTGAAATAGGATTGGCAACTGTATATAGAACGTTGAAGCTTTTTGAGAAAATCGGAATCATCTATAGGCTTAATTTTAATGATGGCTGCAGTCGGTTCGAAATGAGCCATTTGGACGACGAATCACACAGGCATCATCATTTGGTGTGTATTGAGTGCGGAAAGATTTTAGAGGTTAAAATAGATTCGTTACAAGAACTTGAAAGCTATGTTGAGAAGGAATATAGCTTCGACATTCACAACCATACATTGAAATTCTTTGGTTTATGTAGCGACTGCAAAAAAAGGAGGAACAAATGCAAAAAGGAATCGACAGAAAGTTAAAAATAATCCCACTTGGCGGATTGGGAGAGATCGGAAAGAATATCACAGTTCTTGAGTACGGAGATGATATCATGATCATTGACTGTGGAATGGGCTTTCCGGAAGATGAGATGTTAGGGATCGATATTGTCATACCGGATATCACATACCTCGTCAACAACAAAGAAAAAATCAGAGGTATCGTCATCACTCACGGTCACGAGGACCATATCGGATCCATTCCATATCTGCTGAGAAAACTGGATGTTCCAATCTATGGAACACGTTTTTCTATTGGGCTTATTGAGAAAAAATTGCTGGAGCACCAGGTCAAGACACCTCAGCTCCACAACGTCAGCCACGGTGACAGAGTCGAACTGGGCTGTTTTAGCGTGCATTTCATCAGAAGCAACCACAGCATACCGGACGCATCCTGCCTGGCGATTACCACCCCTATCGGTGTTGTATTCCACACAGGCGATTTCAAGATTGACTACACACCAGTCGGCGGGCTGCCGATAGACCTGCAGACCATCGCGGAATACGGCAAGAAAGGCGTCCTGCTGGCCATGTCTGACAGCACAAACGTTGAAAGCCCAGGATCATCCATGTCTGAAGGGTCACTGACCAACAACTTCACCGACATTTTCAAACGCGCGAAAAAGAGAATTGTGGTGGCGACATTCGCCTCAAACGTCTACAGGATTCAACAAATTGTTGATGCGGCAAAGGTCTTCAAGAGAAAAATTGTCATTTCAGGCAGAAGCATGGTCAACGTGGTGCAGGTAGCTACAGATCTGGGATATCTGACCATATCGCCTGAGCTGATCATCAATGTGAATGACATCAACAAGTACAAGGACAAGGAACTGGTTGTCATATCGACAGGCAGCCAGGGAGAGCCTATGGCGGCACTGTCAAGGATGGCTGCCAGCGACCATCGCAAGATCGAGCTGAAAGAGGGCGACACGGTCATCATATCCGCCAGCGCCATACCGGGCAATGAAAAAACCATCAACAAGGTCATCAACCAATTGTATGAGAAGAATGTCGAAGTGGTTTACGACAAGATGCAGGATATCCACGTTTCAGGCCATGCCAAGCAGGAAGACCTGAAGCTGATGCTTACATTGCTGCAGCCAAAGTTCTTTATACCGGTCCATGGAGAGAGAAGGCACCTGGTCAAGCATGCCGAGTTGGCTGAAAACCTGGGTATCAAATCCAAGAACATCTTGGTGGCCAGCACTGGAGATGTCATAGAACTGACCAAAACAGAGCTGAAGACTGACTCAAAGGTCCAGTACGGCAACATAATGGTTGACGGACTGGGTGTCGGCGATGTCGGCAATATCGTGCTGAGAGACAGAAAAATACTGTCTGAGGACGGCCTGATCATAGCGGTTGTCACAGTCGATAGGGCAACAGGCACCATACTGTCAGGTCCGGATATCGTCTCAAGAGGATTTGTCTATGTCAGGGACAATGAAGATCTGATTGTTGAGGCCAAGCTGATTGTCAAGGCTTCAGTAGAGAAGAGCTTCAAAAACAAGATAAAGGACTGGGCACCGATCAAGAACGCAATCAGGGACGACCTCAGCAAGTTCATCTACAATGATATCCAGAGAAGGCCGATGATCCTACCGATCATCATGGAACTGAAAAAATGAGAAAAATAATATTTTTGATAATCGTCTTGGCCGTCATCGGCGCAGGACTTTTATCTGTAAATTATTACAACAGCAACATAGAAGCGGTTGATACCGACAGCAGTGATGCGGTGCTTGTTCAGATACCCTCAGGATCATCACCCAACGCCATAGGCGATATTCTGCTCGATAAGGGTCTGATCCATGACCTGAATGTCTTTAAAATCTATCTAAGATTGAATGACAAGGGTGCGGCATTCAAGGCCGGAGACTATTCAATGACTAAATCCATGTCGCTGGATGAGATTACAGCCCTGCTTGATTTAGGCGGCAATGTGAAAACCACCACCAACATCACCATACAGGAAGGGCTGACACTGCTGGAAATTGCGGATGTCATAGACTCCCAGTTCAGCATCGACAAGGAAGTGTTTCTTGATCTGGCCAATGATGTATCTTATTTCGTCGCAGACTTTACATTTCTGCAGGATGATAATATCGTAAGCCTGGAGGGATATCTCTATCCGGATACCTACAACATCTATCTGAATTCGACAGAAGAGAACATCATCAGAAGGATGCTCACCGGTTTTGAGGAAATCTACACCAGCGTCATAGAAGGCAATATACCTGATGGTATGGACCTTAACAGCGTCATGACCATGGCCTCCATCGTCGAGGGAGAGGCGTTGCTTGATACCGAAAGACCCGTAGTGGCTTCAGTGTTTTACAACAGGATAGAGGAGAACTGGAAGCTGGAATCCTGCGCCACCGTGCAATACGCACTGGGAGAGAGAAAAAGCACCTTGACCTACGCGGATCTTGAAGTGGAATCGGACTACAACACCTATCAGCACTTCGGACTGCCACCGGGACCCATCAATTCTCCAGGGGCGGCTTCAATCAGCGCCGCTGTGAAACCAGATACCACAGAATACATGTTTTTCCTGGCAATAGGGGACGGCTCCCACTATTTCACAGACAATTACGATGATTTCTTGAAAGCAAAAGCCAAATACATCAACAATTAGGTGATCGTTTGGATCTTATAAACAGGGAATATATAGAAAAATACATACAAAGCTTAATCATAGAAGAAGACCGTGAAATGGATGCCTTCAGGCGGGAATGCGAGGAAAACTGCATTCCCATCATCCATAAGGAAGTCGCCCAGCTGATCAGACTGCTGATCAGGCTCACAGGCTCAACAAGAGTCCTTGAGATTGGAACGGCTGTCGGATTTTCTTCTATTTTTATGTCCAAAACAATAGACAATGAAAACGGATATATCACCACAATAGACAGAAATAAAAAATTCATTGCCCTGGCAAAGGAAAACCTTATAAAATACAGCCACAAAACACCCATAACCATAAAGGAAGGCGACGCAACAGAAATCCTTTCCGGCTTGACACAGGAATATGATATAATATTCATGGACGCTGCAAAAAGCAAATATATGGCGTTCCATGAGATAGCCTTAAAGCTATTGAGACCCGGGGGACTGGTCATCTCAGACAATGTCCTGTACCAAGGCATGATCGCCAATGATGATCTGGTGGTCAGAAGACAGCGGACTATCGTCAGAAAAATGCGCCAATACCTTGAATTTCTGCACACAGATCCATCCCTCGAGACATCTGTATTGCCTATTGGTGATGGATTGGCCATATCCCTAAAAAAATATTGAATACCACTTTCAACAGGAGGACACAACATGAAAAGACCGGAAATACTGGCACCGGCCGGTAATCTTGAAAAACTGAAAATGTCTGTCGAGTATGGCGCAGATGCCGTTTACTTCGCAGGATCCCAGCTGGGACTTCGTGCAGGCGCGCAAAATTTTGACAGAGACGATCTGAAGGAAGCCATCGACTACTGCCACCAGCACGGCGTAAAAGCCTATATTACAGTGAATATAATTGCCCACGATAAGCACTTCCAGGGCATTGAAGAATATATACAGTTCCTTGAGAGCATCCATGTGGATGCCATCATCGTATCAGACCCTGGAGTTCTATTACAGGTGAAGGAGCATGCGCCAAATGCAGAGATTCATCTAAGTACCCAGGCAAACACCACCAACTATCAGACAGCCAATTTTTGGCATGAGATAGGGGCGGACAGAATTGTACTGGCTAGGGAACTGACACTTGAAGAAATCAAAAGTGTCATCCAGCATAAAAAGGATACTTTGAAAATAGAGTCATTTGTCCATGGCGCCATGTGCATATCCTACTCGGGTAGATGCCTGCTCAGCAGTTTTATGACCAACAGACACTCAAACTTGGGAGACTGCTCACACCCATGCCGATGGAACTACAGCGTGGTCGAGGAAAAAAGACCCAATGAATACTATCCGGTAATGGAGGATGAAAACGGCACATTTATATACAACTCCAAGGACCTTTGCATGATCAACAACCTGCAGGACCTACTTGATGTAGGAGTCGATAGCTTCAAAATAGAGGGACGCATGAAAAGCTCATACTACAACGCAACAGTTGTCAGATCCTATAAGAATGCGCTGATGGATCTGATGGAGGGAAAACCATTCGACCCCTACTGGTATGAGGAAATCAAAAAAGCTTCCCACAGGGACTTCACCACGGGATTCTACTACGGAGACCCGAAAGAGGACGGACAGCTCTATACCTCCAGCTCCTACATCCGTGAGTATGACTTTATCGGCCTGGTGAAGGACTATGACCCAAACACAGAAATGGCTACAGTAGAGCAACGCAACAAATTCTCCATCGGAGATGAGATTGAGGTTTTCGGACCGGATATACGCCACTTTGACTATCAAATAAAAGAGATGTACAATGAAAAGAGTGAATCTGTGGAATCAGCGCCCCATCCCCAGGAAATCATCCAAATTAAAATGGATAAACCCATAAAACCATGGTATATTTTAAGGAAAAAGAGGGTATAGATATGAGGAAGCCAATTTTTATCGGTATAACAGGCGGGAGCGGTTCAGGCAAAACCACAGTTGTCAATAAGATAAAGTCCGAGATCCCATCCAAGAGCATGACGGTCATCGAGCAGGACTCCTATTACAAGGACCAGAGCCATCTGACCTATGAGGATCGATGCAAGACGAACTATGACCATCCCTTTGCCTTCGACAGTGATCTGCTGATCCAGCACCTGGTCGACCTGAGAGAGGGTAAACCAATCCAAAAGCCTCTTTATGACTATGAGATCCACAACAGAAAGAAAGAGACCCAGACAGTGGAACCCACTGAGATAATAGTGCTTGAAGGCATCCTGATTTTCTATGACAAGCGGATCAGGGATTTTCTTGATATTAAGATATTTGTCGACACAGCATCAGATATCCGACTGGTAAGAAGAATCATCAGGGATATGAATGAAAGGTCTAGGACCATCGATTCAATCCTCATACAATATATGGAAACGGTCCGTCCTGCCCATGAGCAGTTCATTGAGCCGACCAAGAAATATGCCGATATCATCATCCCTGAGGGTGGAAACAATCTTGTGGCCATCGATCTGATGGTGACCAAACTCAAATCAATAACGGATTTTCATTGAAATGATTACAAAATATGATATGATAAATGTATTGAGACTAATTATACCAAAGGTGAGCCTATGAATCTTAAAAACCGAGCAGCAAAACTAGGAGATATCCTTATTTCCTCAGGAAGAATCAACGATACCCAGTTGGATGAGGCATTACAGCTTCAAAAAAAGACTGGCCAGAAGCTGGGAGAGATCCTTGTTGAGTTTGGATGGGTCAAGGAGAAGGAAATCATCGATACCCTGGAGAACCAGATGGGCATCGAGAAATATGACATTCAGAACAATATCGTTGAGGCAGAGATTCCCAAGCTGATATCCGAAAACCTGGCAAGAAGATACACTGCCATACCGGTTAAGGTGAAGGGAGACAAACTGACAGTCGCCATGTACGATCCCCTCAACATATATGCCATTGATGATATAGAGATAGCCACCGGTCTGAAGGTAGATCCGGTGCTGGCCAGTAAAAAGGACATCGTTGGCGCCATTGACCAGTATTTCGGCAAACAGAATGCAGAAAAGGCCATAGAGGATTTTGCCAAGCAATATAACGGCGGTGCGGACGAATCCAATATTACCGAAGAATCTCTGGAGGCCATCAAAAACGCGCCGGTTGTAAGGCTGGTCAACTCCATAATGAAACAGGCACTCAAGGCAAGGGCCAGCGATATCCACATAGAGCCTTTTGAGAATATCGTTAGGATAAGGTTCCGTATAGACGGTCAGCTCCAGGAGGTCATGACACCATCCAAGCAGACCCACTCGGCCATCATAACAAGAATCAAGATCATAGCAAACCTGAACATCGCTGAAAAAAGAAATCCCCAGGATGGCAGGGTAGAGATGGAAATAGATGGCGGAATGGTGGATATGCGTATCTCCATACTGCCCACAGTTCATGGCGAGAAAATCGTTATCAGGCTTCTGGAGAGATCCAGCTTCCTGATGGGAAAGACAGAGCTTGGCTTTACAGACTACAACCTCAAGAAATTTGAGGACATACTGGACATTCCCAATGGCATCATATTGGTGACAGGTCCTACAGGAAGCGGTAAAACCACAACCCTATATACAGTGCTCAGCGACTTCAACAAGGTCAACACCAATATTGTAACCGTAGAAGACCCGGTGGAGTACCGTATGGATGGCATCAATCAGGTGCAGGTCAATGAGAAGGCAGGACTGACATTCGCCTCAGGTTTGAGATCCATACTGAGACAGGACCCGGACATCATCATGATCGGTGAGATCAGGGATATGGAGACGGCACAGATTGCAGTCAGAGCCGCCATCACCGGCCATATCGTCATCAGCACACTTCACACCAATGACGCTCCGGCCACCATCATGAGGCTGATCGATATGGGGATACCAGCCTATCTGATATCCACCTCAGTCAAGGGAATCGTGGCGCAAAGGCTGGTCAGACGGATATGCCCCCACTGCAAGGAGACCTATCCGATTACAATATCTGAAAAGAAAATATTGAAAATAGAAGAAGATGTGATGCTATTTAGAGGCAAAGGCTGCAATATGTGCTTCAAAACCGGCTACCTTGGAAGGATCTCCATCCATGAAATCATGAAAATGACAGCCGAGGTAAGAAAAGAAATAGATACCACAGAGTCAACTGACCTGATTCGGGCAGCAGCAGCCAAGCAAGGCATGGTCACTCTGGAGGAAAACTGCAGAGACCTAGTCCTTAGCGGCATAACAACTATCGAGGAAATGCTGAAGGTATCCCATACAGTCGATTAAAAGGGGGAGTTTATCATGTATGATATCAATGAGATTTTAAGGTGGACAATAGAAAAAGGGGCATCTGACCTGCATATAGCGGCAGGCTATTATCTGACAATGCGTATCGATGGCAAACTGGTCAAAGTGGATGACAAGCTTCTGACATCAGAAGACACCTACAATATCGCCAAGCAGGTTCTGAACGAAAGAAAGCTGGAGGCCATAGAAGAAAAGGGAGATGCCGACCTATCCATGTCTGTTGCAGACGCCGGTCGTTTCAGATTGAACATTTTCAAACAGAGGGGCTCATTCGGGCTTGCCATAAGGGCGGTTTCCCTTACCATACCCACGTTGGAAGAGCTTGGACTGCCTGCAAAGCTTAAAGATCTGACACGCGAGAAAAGAGGCATGATACTGGTCACCGGTCCAACAGGTAGCGGTAAATCCACGACACTGGCATCCATGATCGATATCATCAACAATGAAAGAAACAACCATGTCATCACACTGGAGGATCCTATCGAGTACCTTCACCGACACAAGAACTGCATCGTTAACCAGCGGGAAATGGGATCTGACTTCTCAACCTTCGCACAGGGACTAAAATCCTGCTTACGTCAGGATCCGGATGTTATTCTACTGGGAGAGATGCGTGACCTGGAGTCCATTGAGATAGCCCTGACAGCAGCAGAGACAGGCCACCTTGTGTTCTCGACACTCCATACCATCGGCGCTCCTGCCACAGTAGACAGGATCATAGACGTGTTTCCACCCCACCAGCAACAGCAGGTTGCCATACAGCTTGCCAACGTTCTTGTATCTGTTGTTTCACAGCAGCTGCTACTCAAAAACGGAGGAGGCAGGACAGTAGCCACAGAGGTAATGATTGCCACACCTGCCATCAGAAACACCATCCGTGAAAAGAAAACCCATCAGATCATGAGCAGTATTCAAACTGGTGCCAAATACGGCATGCATACCATGGACAGCAATCTGATGGAATTATATAAAAAAGACCAGATATCCAAGCAGACCTTGTTCAGCG
Organism: Eubacteriales bacterium; assembly: GCA_030694905.1. Lineage (GTDB taxonomy): Bacteria > Bacillota > Clostridia > Tissierellales > Dethiosulfatibacteraceae > 38-11. Next base: position 13,839 of record JAUYTY010000056.1, read on the forward strand.
CATGTATCGACAAGGAATATATCAAGCGATTCGTCATGTCTTAGGGGGTGTGCCAAATGC
>JAUYTY010000064.1 GCA_030694905.1 Eubacteriales bacterium
CATGCCGATTGTTTCCATTATATTGTTTCTGTTAATCATATCCCGCCTCCTAAATCTCGTGCATTCTTTTGAAGATATCTTCTCTTTGTACTCTTATGGATAATTGCATTTCTTGTTCCACTATGGATAGCTTCTGTTGGAGTTCATCGATCGAAATCTCCATTTTCTTCAAATCCACCAGCATGATCATTGTAAAGTACTCTCGCATTACCGTCTGGTTAAGATCCAGGATGTTGACCATATTTTCCGCCAGGACCCCTGATACTCTGGCTATGATACCTACCTTATCTTCTCCGATGATTGTTAAAACAGCTTTCATTATACTCCTCCTTAATAAAAAAACGGACACAAAAAGGCCCGCAGAATAAAAAACTAATCTGCCTCTGTCCTTTTACCTGAGAGTTTCACCTTTCGGCTTTCCCCTTCGGTGCTCATATAGAGTCTCTCCAGAGGTTTGTCCAGAAACGGTCATCGCTTGACTTCCGCAACCTTCAACCAATATTCAATTGAATAATATTGTAAGTATATGCCATAATAAATAAAAATACAAGTTTAAAATAAATGAACTATTATGCCTTGGACAATTCCTATCATGAAACCAAGGACCCCTCCAAGCACCTCTATATATCTCAATTCCTTCCTTGCAATCTCATAAGCCAGTGTCTCCAGTTTGCTTAGGTCAAAAGAGTTGATTCTTTCTTCCACAATCTTGCTTATTTTTATATCTTCCTGCGCTTTTTCACCAAGGCTTACTATCATCTCTCTGATTTTTTCCTTGCCTTCATTTTCAATCGCCTTGTCTATATAGCCTAGTATTATGTTCTTGAAACCAATCAGCAGCGGATATTCCATGATCTTGTTGGATATTATTTTTTTGAAATCAACCTTGATTGTATCGAGCAGACTCTCAATGCGGTCCTCCGTCGCGAATTGGCCAATGATGTCGTCCATGTCAATCAATTCAGCCTCCACTGTCTCACCGATACTGACAGCTATATCTGCTTGCCTCTTGGGAATTACACCTTGAACCCTTAAATTAAAGATTGGAATTCTTATCTCATTGTAAGGTCTGAACAGCATTTTAATCGCTAGTACATTTGTTATATAACCAATGGCAGAACCTATAACTGCAAGTATCAGAATCTTTATAAGTATTGTTGTCATTTAATTTCCTTCCTATAGTCTCACCAGATGTGCTTTCCGCTTCCGATATATGGCGATGTTTGCAAATCCTAATTTTTTAATGGTATTAATCAGTGCCTTGTGTTTGAAACCTATCAGATCCGGAAGATGCGCATCCGATCCGATGATGAGTTTCTCTCCACCCAGCTTTTTATACATCGTTAGTACTTCCATTTTGGGATAGGGTCTACCTAAAATCGTGTGATAACCGGCAGTATTGATCTCCAAAGCCTTATCCCGTTTAATCAGCTCCTTAAGTATGTCAGAGACAAGATTCTTATATTTGCCAAATTCCAGATCCATGTAATACCTGTCCTTGAATTTGTCTATCAGATCAAGATGTCCAAGAACATCAAAATTATCAAATGACTTTATATTATCGAGAATTTCTGCATAGTACTCTTCATAGATATTCAATGTGTGTTTTTCCGAATAGAATTTTTCATTGCTCAGATAGATGCCTCCGACTTTGTGGGTCGATAGGATAATCATATCCAGAGGATCTTGTTTGATCAGTTCATCAAACCTGGAGAATTGGCTTTTGTCACATCCCAACTCCAAAGCAGACAGTACCTCAATTTCCTGAAGCTTCCTGTTGACTCTCTGTATTTCCTTTTTGTATTCATTTAGACCGAAAGTCATATCGTAACCGGGAATTTCATTCAGCTCAAAATGGTCTGCAATATAAATCAGTTTTATTTTTCGTTTTATCGCCTCAGTTGCCATTCTCTCTATACTATACTTGCAATCCGCGGAAAATATAGAGTGAACATGGAAGTCATACATAGTCTATCTCCTAACTAATTAAAACCCGCTTTGCCGAGGTCCAAGTAATTCATCCCCGCTCATTAGCAGGTGGGTGTCCTGTCATGCATCTCTGATATCCTGACTAGCAGGTTCGTCATCCTTGCACAAACGCCAAACTCCCGAATAAATCATGTCGGTTGAATTAAATGGTTCCTCGCACATCGCAGGCTATTCTCTTATTCTTATTATAATCTAAATTCACCGAATTATCAAATTTACAAAAAATGTATATTGCATACAATGTTCCCAGGATTTGTTTTAATCAATCCTGACAGCTTTTGAGATATTCAATAGATACAGATAGGATTCCTTCACTCTTTTACCGGTCAATGCATCCAATGCCTCCCGATAGGTTTGTATCTGCATCTTATATCTATCCAGCAATTCATCAACGCCGTCTTCATTTGTTCTATCGGTCTTATAATCAATGAGAACTATCTCATTGTCCTCATAAAAGTAACAGTCAATTATTCCCTGAACATATATGAATTCCTCAGAATCATCATCATCTGTCTGAAGAATTTCTCTAATGCTCTTTTTTAAAATAAATGGTTGCTCCCTTTTTATTGTATTGGATTTCAGCATTCGTGATCCCAGCTCAGAACAGTAGAAATTGAAAATCTTGTCTGTTTCGACCACCTTGGCCTCTTCCTCTGTCAGCTGTTTTCTCTTGACCATGCCTTCAACAAATTCATTGATGTAATCTATGCTGATAGGGTCCTTTAACCTGATTAGCTGAAGGACGGAGTGGGTTATCGTGCCAATCTCCGCAGGTGTGAATCCGAGAATCTTGCTTCTGAACAATGGCACTTCCTGCATAAATGGGATTTTATATCTGAACTCATTTTGATTTTTCGAGTTAATATTTTTAATGTCAGTCACTGTTATCTTGCCCGGCAGGGAATGATTCTTCTTATGCTTGTATTCCCAATTGAATCGCTTATCAAACATAGTTATCATTTCAGTATTGATAATTGTTTTCTCCAACTCTCTCTTCACAGAGGTATATTCATCAGGTTTATTCTTAGCGTTGACACTCTCGATATCTGTTATGCTGACCCGCTTCACAGAATACCTGTCGGGATAATGGTTCATAAGTACAATCCCTATCCAGTCGAAATAATTTCTTTTCGAAACTATGTGGTAGTAATCACAAGATTCCTCCGTGCATTTCTGAACCCATTTTTCGAAGCTGTTGACAGTTCCTACAAGAATCAATTTGTCTATTGCTCTAGTCAAAGCCACATAAAGCACCCTCATTTCTTCTGAGATGCTTTCGTTTCTCATCTGAATTTTTGAAGCGTATCTTGGTAATGTCTCTCGAAATATTCGTTTTTCCGGATCTATGAATTTTGGTGCAACAAGGCATTTCTTGCTGATTATGATCTGGTCATTCAAATCTGTCATGTTGAATCTCTTGCTTAAACCCGCACAAATTACAATGGGGAATTCAAGACCCTTGCTCTTATGTATAGTCATCAAGCGTACAACATTATCATTTTCTCCCAGCAATTTCGCGGTTGACATATCTCCATAGGATTGGCCTATTTTCTCCAAATAAGCGATAAAATCAAAAATGCCGGTGTTTCCTTCCGCTTCATATATGCCAGCCCGATCTGCCAATAGGCGCAGATTACCCTGCCTCATGTTTCCGTTAGGCAACATTCCATTAAAATAATAATAATTGGTTTCAGTCAGTATTTCCCATATCAGGGATCCTAGTTTGGTATGCCTGCTTCTCCATTTCCAATCATTTATCCTGCTTAAAAAACCTTTAATTTTTTCACTCAGATAATCATCATAAGTCAAGGTGTATTTATGAATTGCCTCATGATAACCATTTATAGGATGGATAACCCTTATCCTTATCAATTCATCTATCGAAAAGCCTCCTATATGAGATTTCATGACACTTAGAAGAGGGATATCCTGTTTTGAATTATCCAACAGGCGCAGCAGATTTATCATGACCTTGATCTCCATCGTATCAAAGTAACTGCTGGAAATATCCGAGTATAATGGAATGTCATTATCAAAAAAGACTTCTTCAAAAACACTTGACCATCTGGCAGCGGATCGCAATAGAATGACTATATCCATATATTTGATTTTCGAGGAATTATCTCCGACCAGCTCTTTTATTCTACTGACGATAAAGCTGGCTTCCAACTGATTTGTTTTTAGTTCTTGAAGCTCTTCATCGAGCTCATCAACAGGTCTTTTTTCTAAAACATTAATCTCGACACTATCTTCTTTTTTCTCAAAGACATCCCCGCTCAGCAAAAAAGAATCAGCATCATAGTCTATTTCTCCACAATCCTCATGCATGATGTTCTGAAAAATATCATTTATAAAATCGAGGATTTCCGGTCTGCTTCTAAAATTTCTGTTAAGAAGCACCAGTTTATTGTCATAAGTGTCATTTTCAGATCTGTATAGGTTGTATTTGTCTATGAATAATGTAGGATCTGCCTGTCTGAACCGATATATGCTCTGTTTAACATCTCCTACCATAAAAACGTTATTATCTCGTTTGATCCTGTTGATGATCTCTTCCTGAACACCGTTGCTGTCCTGGTATTCATCAATATATATGTACTTGAACTTGTCTTTGTAATAATTCGCTGCCTCATCATATTTCAGGACACTTAATGTAAGGTGTTCGGCGTCATTGAAATCAAGACACTTTTTTGAAAGCTTTTTTCGGTGGAACTCAGAACTGACTTCTTTAATGATCTGAGACAACACTTTCATTGTAGGGTGCATTTCATTGATGTCTTCCGTCAGTTGTCGTAAACTTTTCTGTGGAATGATTCCTTTGGTCTTATCCAAAACATCCTTGTAGAGTTGTCTTTTTGCCTTTATGGTATCAGTCAATTCAATCCCGAAGCATTCCTGATTTTTAGCGCTGACAGATTTTAATCTTTCATGAGAAATATTTGTTAGGTTTTCTCGAAATTTTTCAAAATCATTGTCCAGATTGTTTAGCAATCCGGTTATATTTTCATTGTCCTTGATCAGCGCTGCCCTATAAGGCATATCCTCGGGGCAAATCTTCATTGCGTGCTGAATTTCCCGATATGCAAATTCAATATGTTTCCTTGCTTCTTTTTTTATAGTACTCATCCATATAGTGTCTTCAATTCTGTTATGTCCTGTGTCAAGTGCAGCTATCGCATCATCAAACCAGGTGAATGGTTCCGGATAGCTCATTAGAATCTTGTAAGTCTTGTAGATAATGTCTGTAACCAATGAGTCTCCTCTGTTTTCAGCATATGAACCTACAAATCTCACATAATCCGGATCTTTCTTTTCATAATGTCTTTCCAGCACTTCTTCTATAATCTCATTGAGCATTATATTGGAATCATTTGTATCCATCACCCTGAAACCGGGATCAATATCAATCAAGTAAAAATATTTCCTTAAAACATTAAAACAAAATGAGTGTATTGTTGAAATATGGCTTTTGTGAATCAAGTGCATCTGTTTTTTCAAAAAAGAATAATGTATGTCCTGATTGAGAATAGCTTCGTTTATTTTGGTCTGGATCTTTTCTTTCATGCTGCCTGCAGCAGCATTTGTAAATGTTACAACCAAAAGTCTGTCAAGATTTACTTTTTCATGAATTACCGTTTGAATGATTCTCTCTACCAGAACTGCTGTCTTTCCTGATCCTGCCGCGGCAGAAACCAACAGATTCTTGTCTCTGCTGTCAATGGCCATTTTTTGCTCGTCAGTCCATTTCATGGCTTTTATCATCTCCTTTCTCCAAGGATTCAATAATTTCTTTTTCGCTTTTTTGCTTGATACGTCTGTATTGATTGCCTGGCAACGCTTGGTCAAACTGACAGATAGCGAGATAATCACAATAGGTACATGGCTTTCTATCCTTGTACTGATAGGGATTGATGTCAATACTCCCTGAGTAAATACCCTGAGCCGTTTCTCTCACAATGTCTTCTATTGCTGATATTATGGAAGTGATGGATGATTCGCTAAGTGTTTTCGAATTGCTGCTTAACCCTTCATCTTGCTTCAGCTTGATTGAGTCAAGAATTTTTGAAGACTCTCCCGCTTTCAAATCAGTATCCATCTTTTTTATGATATCCAAGTCATCTATTACATAACCTTGCAAAGAGAATCTTTTGAATATTTCATCTTCGATTGCGTCTTCTTCAATTCTATCTCCATCAATTAACGGATCACTTATCTTGAAATAAAACAGTCCACCGAATGATAAATTCTTACCGAGAACATCTTTGTTGTGTACCAAAACTGCATCCAGATATACGAACAGCTGCAAGCCTATGCCATTTAAAACCTCGTTCAGATCTATCGTTTTACTGGAAGACTTGTAATCCAAAACCGTAACATAGCTGGCATCATCCGAGCTGTATAAGTCAATCCTGTCAATTCTGCCGTTAATGGCCACCCATTCGTTTTCTCCAAATCCTATTCGAATTGGTTTTAGAACAGCATTATCAAACCCAAACCCCGCTTCCTTTATTACCGGTCTGAATTTACTTTTTTGTAATTGTCTGACAAGATAAGAGGCTGAAAGCTCTGCGGTTTTTTGAATCCTTCCCTTGATATATTCATTCCTGAAGCTGTCATTCAAAATGTCATTTTGAGTTTCTATCTCGTCAACTGATTCCTGTGCAATTTTTGCTATTTTTATACTGATGGTTCTTTCATCCTCTGACAGGAATCCTTCATCATTGATTATGCTCTCTGTGACAGCTTCCATCGTTTTGTGATAGATATTGCCAATATCCCTATTATCAATTTTGTACTCCTGTCTGGGAACCGGTCGAAGGCCTCTTTCTGTGAAGTATTTGAAGTGGCAGCTATTATAGCTTTCTATCGCATATGATGAAAGCTTCAATGGGCGTTCGTATAATTGATCAATCAGTGATCTATCATCTATTTCCGCTTTATTGTTATATTGCATGCCTTCATCAATTAATTTGAATAAACCCGGTTTATAATCTTTTAACCATAAGTAAAACTGTTTTTCGGTATCTGGCAGATCTGCTCCTGTAGCGCTCAATCTTATCATGTCTGACAAGTAAACAACTGATGGTTTTATAGCTTCTCCAATCCTGTTTTTCTCCATAACACCACTGTCAGTTCTGAGTTTTGGAAACAAATGCTTCAATCTATTGACATGGATTGAAGGCCTTAATGATTTACCTTCGATGTCACTTAATGAATAGGAAAAGTATATCTTTTCTGAATATTTATTTAGTAGTCTGACGAAGTTATGTCTCTCTATTTCAATATTGTATTCATCAAGGTGCATTTGAGCACCCAGACCATTTAGCATGCTTCGCTCATCATTGTAAAGGATTCCCTTATCAATTGGATACGACGGTATCATCCCTTCATTCATACCAACCACATAAATATTCTTGACTTGATTGACCGTTGCTTTTCTTATAGTGCCTATGGTCACACTATCCTCAGAGGGAGGAATGATGCTTAGACGGTACTCTCCAAATCCGGTTTTCAACAGATTCTTAAGCTCCTCAGCGTCAATGATAGCATCCTCTGATATATTGACAATTTGCTCAAATACAGACATGACTGCGTTCCAAACCTGTGCATTCTCATAGGCTTTTTCAAACATGGCGCTTTTTTTCAAATCTTGGGTTGTTTCTATTGTTTTCTGATAGACTCCCATATCTTCAAGAATTGTTGTCAGTATCTTTAATTTATGGATGACACTATTTTTTTTCTTCAAACCGTCAAGCATGCGAAAGGTTCTTTCCAGCGTTTTTCTTATCCTTTCAAGACGTTCAGTTTTCAGATCATCGTACTTGAATTCCCTTTTCCATTTGTAGCCATACACACCATGACTGATGACATAATTCTCCAGTTCCTCGATTTGGTCTCTCGTCAGGTCAATATAACCACATTTCAAAAATCTGAATACATCTTTTATCTGCTGGTTGTATAAGGAGATGTCTATCATTGACAATACAGATGTGACTAAAGGATGGGACATTATGTCCCGTTTCATGTCAAAAAAATATGGTATTTCATAAATTGAAAATACCTTTTCTATCGTTTTTTTATAAGTCTCTTCATCGCCAATGACAATAGCCAGATCTCGCCATCTAAAAGCGTTATCTCTTACTTCCCCAACAATCCTGTCAGCCACTTTCTCAACTTCCTCATATGGATTCAAATGGTAAGACAGATTGATGTGATTCGGGATATCTGAATACAATTCATGTTTGTTTGCATAGAAATTGCGGCTCAAATGATCAGTATCGTTATATGTTCGGGTTGCAGCAGCTAATTCAACTATGACTGTTTCATGCCCCGCATCTCTTGCCACATCCTTTATTCTTCGGATATTATTCTTAATAATACTGTTATCATCCTCTGAATCATAATGATTGGCGTCATATTCACTCAAAGCTACATATGTGTTTTTTGAAGCTTTTGCTATCTGTTTGATCAGTTCCAACTCACCGGCATTGAAATCCATAAACTCGTCTATGAAGACCACTGCATTTTTTACCAAAGATGACTCATTTATCTTGCTTGAGCAAAGCTTAATCAGATCCAAATCATCCAGATAGGTGTTCTCCATAAACTCGTTCAAGCTCCTGTAAATCAGTTCAATATCCATCAGTTTGCTTCTAAAGTTATCGTCTTCTTTGAGTGTTTTTTTCACAGAAGACAAAAATTCAACCGATACATTGCAGTTCTTGAACTCATTGATCAGGCTGTTCATCTCTTTCAAAACGCCCTGTTGTCTATACTGATCTTTGAAAAGCATGAACCTGTCCCGATTCTCATATATTATTTTTCTAAGGAGCATCATCTTTCCATAATCGTTTATGCTCTCTGTTTTGAGTCCACCTGTCTCTTCCAGAACAATATAGGCCAGTCTGTTGAATGACAGCACTTGAATATTTAGAATGCCATTATTATCCAGATAACTGACCAGATCCTTTTCCTTTTGAAATGTCATCCGGTCTGGAACTATGAGTAAGCATTCTTGTTCTATGTTTTTAGAATACTTTTCTATTCTCTCATAAAGGTAAGTTGTTTTTCCTGAATTATGCCCCCCAGTAATCAGTTCAAAGCTCATTTGTGCCCCCTATTCCAGCTTGAGTTGTTCCTGTTTTTTTCCAGATCTATTACTCAATGTTCCGGTGTTTTTATCAAATATCGAATTATAAACATTTCTGTTGTCCAATACCCAAATTTTATCCGAAAATTCACCAGGCTTGACGTTTTCTGAGGCATTTTCAAAATCATAGACACGGGCATCAATCATGTCTATATAATGCAATAACTCGGCTTCTAAAAACATGGGCTTTTTAGGACTGCCAAAATCCGCATAATAGTGATGAGACAGCAGCATGTGCTCTAGCATAATAGATATTTCCGGATCTATACCCATTTTCTCTGCTGTTCTTTCAATCAGCTTGATTCCCATTATGATGTGTCCTAGAAGTTTTCCTTCCATTGTGTAATCTGATACAATTCCAATATTATTGGATTCCATTTCCTCAATTTTACAAATGTCATGAAGCAATATACCGGCATATAACAAATCCATATTAACATTCTTATAGACGGTGCCCAGTGCTTCCGCTGATTGAAGCATTCTTAGCATATGATAAAGGAGCCCGCTTTTTACTGAATGGTGGTTGGATTTCGCAGCAGGATAGTACATCAGTTTTTCTTTGTGCAGCTTGTATATTTCAATGACGATATTTTTAATCTCTTTATTGTTGATTTTCTTTATATACCCTTTGATTATTTCAAGCATTTCTTCCGGATTAACCGGAGCCGCTGACACAAAATCGTAAATGTTGACCTCATCAGAATCCATTACAGCCTCTATAGATACGGCATTAAGGTTTTTATTGCTATTGTATTCCTTAACAACACCTTTGATCTTAAAAATATCACCCACGCTAATCATTTCTATCTCTTCGGATATTGCTCTGAATTTTCTGCAGATCATTTCTCCTGTATTGTCTCCCACCACCATATCCAGATAATAGTTGCCATTCTTATCTGTTTTTGTGTCAGTGCTTTTTATCATAAAAAAATCTTCAACCTTGTCACCCTCCGACAAGCTGCTAATAAATACCTTTTTCATTTTTCCTCCTATTCAAAATGATTATTGTTCCATAATCATATACTGGATTATTTGATAAATAGACCACTTTTATACCTTTAGATGCGACAAATGCCTGTATGGCATCAAAGTCTGGATGATCGTCGAGTTTGCCGGTAAGGAACAAGTGTCCATTGTAATAACCTGAAGCGCCTCCTATAAACCCATAATCAAAACCATTTAATCCGACATGACCCGGCTTGACCAACAGGCTATCAATCCCTATACTGTCCGCTACTTCTGATATCTGCCTGTCGGCTGTTATTATGCCATGGTTCTGCAGCTGAATCACAGAGCACTTGGTGTATCCTTGTTTGACATCCACGCGAAGGAGTTTGTCATCATTGGCCTTTTCAACAACTGTACCATCTGTATGAGCGCCATTATGGAGTATTGTGTTGCCGATTCGAATCGCGTTGTATGATATATCCGAGGGATAATTCCGACTCAGACGATTGGTGCCTTGTATAACCCTGATGCCTTGAGCCGTAAGCTTCCCATGGTAGTATTCATATTCCTCCGGACAGACAATCAAAGACCGGTCATCATACTGCATCATGACCATGTCCGGATGGCCATTGACAGGTTCCATCAGATTCGGAAGAGGACGTGTCTTAATGGTCTCAGAGCAGTAACGATTCAACTGTTCGATGATTTTCTCATCAACACGATAATCAACTATGGCAATCAGCTTGCTTTTATCCATTCCAACCATTATAACATATCCTGTTTATCATTCAAATGAACACGATTGGCAATCTTATCAAGCATATCTTTTAAATCATCTTCATCAAATTGATATTTCTTATTGCAGAAATGGCAATGGATCTCAGCCTTCTTATCCTCTTCGATAATGTCCTCAATCTCTTTTTCACCCAACGATACCAGCACTTCTCTCATTCTTTCAAAGGAACAGTCACATCTGTAGCTGACTAATGCTTTTTCAGTGATGTTCAATTCAAAATCCGGCAATAAAGCTCCCATAATTTCCTCCAAGTTCTTTTCTTTCTCGAAGAACGAGGATACATTGTTAATCTTGGCTATGGAAGTTTCAACAGCTGTAATCTCATCATCATTCAATCCTGGCATTAATTGAAGCATAAATCCACCAGCGCTTTTTATGGAGTGATCCTTATCCACTAGTACGCCCAATCCCACAACTGTCGGTTGTTGCTCTGAATTGTAAAAATAAGCAGCCACGTCTTCTCCTATCTCACCCGTAACAAGCATTGAACTGCCTGAATAGGGTTCCTTAAGACCCATGTCTTTTGTGACCTGAATGAAACCATCTTTGCCGACTGCTCCACCTACATCTAGTTTGCCGAAATCTGTGGCATCAAGATCCACCTGAGGATTATCCACATAGCCCTTTACATGTCCCATGCTGTCTGCAGTTACCAGTATGGTGCCCAAAGGACCTCCTCCATTTATTCTAACCGTTATCTTATCCTCTTTGTTCTTGAGCGTGAAGCCCATCATCAATGCTGCTGTAAGCACCCTTCCTAAAGCTGCTGATGCCACCGGGGTTGTGTTATGGTAGATTCTGGCTTGCTCAACAACTTCTTTAGTATCGACTGCAAAGAATCTGAAGGTTATGTTCTTATCTATTCCCCTAATGATATATCTCATTCAATTCTCCCTTTTGCTCACGAATACAGCCCTATCTGACATCAAATCGTAGGATTCATCACCGTATCCGTCAAAAACTTCCACAAATGAAAACCCAACTTGTTTTAACATCGAACAGATAATCTTGCACTCGTAAGATTTTTGCTTTTGATATTCCTCTATTCTCCTGTAAAATCCATTGCTTTCGCATACAAAAAAATTGAGGGTCATCTCGCAGGTATGGTCTCCATCGTCATAAAGATTCTCCCAAACCATAAAGATCTCATCCTCTTCTGTGACAATAGTATTTCTGGCAAGTTGATTTTTGAACTTATGGATGGTGCTATAGTCAAAAATAAAAACCCCGCCGGGCGACATATGATTATAAACACGTCTAAAAAAATCCTCGACGTCTTTTTCATTCAGAATATAATTAATGCCATCGCAGCAGCAAATGGCAGCGTCGAAGCTTCTATCAATTTCAAAATCAAGCATATTCATGTTGTAAAGCGACACGTTGCTGTATTTCCTCAGCTTTTCATAAGCTTTGACCAGCATCTCTTCCGATAAGTCAAAGGCTGTAATCTTGTAATTGTCTTCTGCCAGCAATCGGGTAATATTTCCGGTCCCACAAGCTATCTCAAGTATGTTTTTTCTTGTGCTTAATTTTTTCTTGATGAAAGCCACCCAATGATCATATGGAATATCTGTCATCAAGCTATCATAGATTTCTGCGAACTCTAAATAACTCATTGTTACTCCTTGAAAAACGGTCTATTGGTCTTAAGGATTTTTTTAATTTCCTTTAACTCTATCAGTATCTTGTTTAGTGTGAATTGTAAGCTTATCATTATAATGAAGAAAATCACGATTAGAATCATTCTTAAATCCATGTCAGCCTCCTTTTAGTACACCAATAACGATTTATCCCCCAAGTCATCGGTATCTATCAATTCAAGCATATCTTGAGGTACAGTCACCACATTTTCGAAACCATCACTGACAAATCTCAAATGTGGGTTTTTTTCGAAATATTCAAACCAATCCGCTGATTCCTGATGCTCTTCTGTGTTGCTGGCTCTGATTCTTGGTATGGAAGTATAATCAAATCGTGCGTCAAATACTGAATATGTAGGATGTGAGCCTACCTCCAGAACTGCAATATGATCATATGAGACACCATTGTATTCTCCGCTAACCAAATAGTCATTCAAGTCCCCCTTTGGTCTCTGCCCATAAGGTATGACAAAAGTATTCATCTCGTAGTCAGGTAAAATCCCATTTACGTAAGCCACCAACATGCCAATCTGATATTGGACTTCTTCAGATGTTGTTGACTCGATAAGTCTTGCATGACCGTATGTGTGGTTTCCCACATCAAAGCCGTTATCCACGAGATACTGCAGTTTGTATTCAACGTACTGCTGTTGTCTGAAAGCATTTGTGCCATATATATAAAAGCTGGCGGTTACATTGAAATCTTCATATTTTTTGTTGAATTCCTGCATTATTCCGAGAGCGGAATCCGGATCTATTAACAGTTCCCCGTTCTCTTCAATCAGATTGAAATTATTCTGGTTGGCATCATCAAAAGTCAGTATTATCGGTGTATAACCAGCAGGTGTATCAATCTGACCTTTAACATATTTCGAGAGTGATATGGGCCTATAACCATTTGTGTACATATATTCCAAGTCCGCTCTAAATGAATCCGGGGTAATCTCCCATGCGCTGTCTGTTTCACCTATGCTGTGATACATAAGCACCATGACTCTGCCGGCTTCATTGGGATTTAATGAAAGGTCCACCTTCTCCTTGTCTGTTAATCTGTCTGTGTCTGCTGTTGTCTCCTCAATTGGATTATCTTCAGTTGTGGTTTCTATCTCCACAACAGTTGTGTGCAATGTGCTTTCAGGTGTTGAATTTGTGATGGAAGAATTGCAGCCAGATAGTAAGATTGCAATTGCGATCGCCAACACACTTGATTTAAACCTAGTCATCTTTGACTCCTTATGCTTATCTTGTTTATTATCTTGTTTATTATCTTGTTTATTATATTATATCAGATAAATATAACATATGATGACCTGATTATCCATACATACAAATATTTTATCATAGAAAAGGTTGATAAATGATGTTATAATACTCTTCAGGTGGTGATATTTTGCTTGAAAGCGGAAACAAATTAGCCCAGATAAAATTAAAGGTTTTATTTGTCATTAATACACTGAATCTTCCAATTACCAACATGGATCTGACAAGATTCATATTGGAAAACAATTACATGGATTATTTCACTTTGCAGGAGGTCGTTCTAGAGCTTCAGAAGGATGGTTTTGTGGACTCCGGACAAACCGAGGGTAAGGAGTCTTATACTATAACCGGATCAGGCCAAGAGGCCATAGAGATGTTTAGTGATCGTATTCCAAAAGGTTTTAAGCTTGAAATAGCAGAGAGGTTGAAAGACCTTCAGAAAGAAGTAAAAAGAAACAAAGACCTTTTCGCTCATTATTATCAACGCAAGGATAAAGATTTCACAGTAATCTTACAAGCCATTGAGGAGTCTGTGACCATTTTTAATCTTTCACTAAATGTCCCTACAGAAAAACTGGCAAAAGATATCGTTGCAAAATGGAAAAAAAATCCGGATAAGATTTATTCCGAGATCATTAATATTCTGATGAGGCCATAATGGATAAAGATAAGATTATAATCTATACCGATGGTGCCTGTTCAAACAATCAAAGCTCTGACAATATTGGCGGGTATGGCGCTATTCTAACTTATAAGGATCATACAAAAGAAATATTCGGTGGTAGAACCAATACAACCAACAACATAATGGAGCTTACCGCTATGATTGAAGCTCTGAAGCTTGTCAAAAATAGAATGATCGAGACAGAAGTCCATTCTGACTCGGCGTATATTGTTAACTGCATCAATCTAAAATGGTATGAAAAATGGAAGACAAACAACTGGAAAAACTCAAAAAAAGACCCGGTCAAGAACAAAGAATTATGGGAAGAATTAATTGATCTCATAGAATCTTTTAATGATATTAAGATTATCAAGGTTAAAGGCCATTCAGGAATCGATTTGAATGAGAAGGCAGATGAACTGGCCAATAAAGGGATTGAAAGTGTCAGATGACCATAGTTGGTTAAAAGATCTTTTTTAGTTCCAAATTTTTTAACGCCTCTACAATCAATGCCTCAATATCCAGCTTGCTCTCTGATGATTCTATCCTCTCCAATCTAGGTCTTGTCTGAGGATGAGCAGGTGAGAATACTGAACAGCAGTCGTCAAAAGGTAGAATCGAAATATCAAAGGTTCCGATTTTTTGAGCGATATCTATGATATCTGTCTTGTCCATTCCAATCAATGGCCTTAAAACAAGGTTATCTACCGATGCATCCACCACGCCTAGGGACTTTGATGTCTGACTGGCTACTTGCCCCAGGCTCTCTCCTGTCACTAGCATATCCATTCCTTTCCATCGGGCGATTCTTCCGGCTATCCGCATCATAAATCTTCTTGCTATGATGGTTGATTCATCGTCAGGACATTTCTGCTTTATCTCTTTATAGATTTCAAGCAAATTGATTGAGTATAGGTCTATGCTTCCGCAATAAATGGACAATCTGTCTACCAGTGCTTCGACTTTTTCATTTGCCCTCATGCTGGTGAACGGGTAGGCATGAAAGGTCACACATTTTATCTTGACTCCCCTTTTCGCCATCATATAAGCCGCTACTGGGCTGTCTATACCGCCAGAAATCAGGACCAGGCCTTCCCCATTCGTACCGACTGGCAATCCCCCTGCACCTTTTATTCTCTCTGTGAAAATATAGCAATATGTCCTGATATCCAAGTAGATGACTACATCAGGACTGTGGACATCCACTGTCAATCCATCAAAATTATCCAGCACTATGCCCCCCAAGTGTCTGTTAAGTGTCATGGAATCAACGGGAAATGTCTTGTCCGCGCGTTTACAGGATATTTTAAATGTTTTGATATTCTTTTTCTCAATCAGATGTGATACATATTCAACAAGCTTCGTTTCAATGGCATCTGATGTTGCTTCGACTTTAATTGACGGTGATATGTTGACAATACCAAATATGTTGCTGATATCATCGATAACTTCCTTCATATAAAAACCTGTGTCAACAAAAACCTTTCCCCTATCTCTATAGAAATGCAATCCTTTTTCTTTGATTACTTTTAATATCTGATTGTTGAGTTTTTGTTCAAACACACCCCTGTTCTTACCCTTTAGAACCATTTCTCCCAAACTTATACTGATTGAATTGTACATATTATCTACCTCTTGTGATTTTTC
>JAUYTY010000071.1 GCA_030694905.1 Eubacteriales bacterium
GAAGCTTATCAGGCGATGGACTTAGAAAAAGTAGAGGATGAGCTCGGAGATTTGATTTTTGCAATAATCAATTTCGCAAGATTTATGAATATCAACCCGGACATAGCATTGAACAAGACAAACAAAAAATTTATAAAAAGATTTGAGTTTATTGAAAAAAACTCCCAGAAAGACTTGAAAGATATGACTTTGGAAGAAATGGATTATCTATGGGAGTTGTCAAAAAGGCATTAATTCCATTTGGAATTTGCAATATTAAAATATTTTAAGGAGGGTTTTATTGTGAATAAAGCTGAATTAGTCGCTAGTATCGCTGAACAGACAGGATTTACGAAAAAAGACGCAGAGGTTGCTTTAAATGCTTTCATGGAAACAGTTAAAGCTGAATTGGTAAAAGGCGAAAAAGTCCAATTGGTTGGATTTGGAACATTCGAGGTTAGAAGCAGAAAAGAAAGAAAAGGCAGAAATCCAAGAGATCCAAAGCAAACTATCGAAATTCCTGCATCAACTGCACCAGTATTTAAGGCAGGCAAATCATTAAAAGAAGCGGTTAACAAATAATTATTGTTAATGATAAAATCAGACCTTGAATATGGTCTGATTTTTATTTAAATGAACCATGTTTATTGCTTGGGAGGATCAATGAGAATAGATAAGTTTCTAAAAAACGCCCGAATCATTAAAAGAAGAACAATTGCTAAAGAAGCCTGTGAAAATGGCAGAATCAGCATCAATGGAAAGGAAGCCAAGCCTGGGAGTGAAGTGGCGATCAATGATCAGATAGACATCAGATTTGGTGATAAAACAATGAAAATTATTGTTGAGCGACTTACGGAGCATGTCTCTAAGGACAGCTCTTCAGAGATGTACAGAATTCTGCAGTAGCGGTTGCTATTTCTTGACAAGAACATCAAATTATTATATATTCTTAATGTTAATATTAAAAACATTGAAGGGAAGAGTAATCTCTGAATTATTCCAAAGAGAGCCGGATCAGGTGAAAGCCGGTGCTTATGAAAGAGAAGAAGATGGTCCCGGAGTTTCGTGCCTGAAGCCTAGTAGGGCATGACGTTTGGTCTGCGTTAAGGATGGGTTTAAAACCTTAAGGTGGATTTCGTGAGGAATCCATGAAATAGAGTGGTAACACGGATAACTTCGTCTCTTATGCTAATAAGAGGCGTTTATTATTTAGAAAAAGGAAAGGTAAATCTATGGAAAAGAAAAAATATTACATAACCACCGCAATAGCCTACACATCAGGAAAACCCCACATAGGCAACACTTATGAAATAGTTTTGGCTGACAGTATTGCCAGATTTAAGAGATTAGTGGGTTATGATGTCTATTTTCAGACCGGGACAGATGAGCACGGTCAGAAAATCGAGCAAAAGGCTGCTGAGGCTGGCAAAAGTCCTCAGGATTTTGTCGATGAAATCGCTACTGAGATAAAACGAATCTGGGATCTGATGAACACTTCCTACGACAGATTTATCAGAACCACTGAAACCAGTCATAAAAGGATAGTTCAAAAGATATTCAGGAAGCTCTATGACCAAGGGGACATTTACAAAGGGCAATATGAAGGCTGGTATTGCACGCCGGACGAGTCTTTTTACACTGAGGGGCAATTGGTTGAAGGCAAATGCCCCGATTGTGGCAGAGAGGTCTACAAAACCAAAGAAGAGGCATATTTCTTCAGATTGAGCAAGTATGCGGATACACTTATCGAGCATATAGAAAAAAACCCGCAGTTCATACAACCTGAATCCAGAAAAAATGAAATGATCAATAATTTTTTAAAACCCGGTTTGCAGGATCTCTGTGTTTCAAGGACATCCTTCAAATGGGGCATACCTGTGGACTTTGAAGAAGGTCATATTATCTATGTGTGGATTGATGCCCTCTCAAACTATATAACAGGACTGGAATTCGATACAGATGGCAACCACGGAGATTTGTTCCGAAAATATTGGCCAGCGGATGTTCATTTGATTGGCAAGGATATTCTAAGATTCCACACGATCTATTGGCCTATTATGCTACTGGCTCTGGGTGTTGAATTGCCTAAACAAGTTTTCGGTCATCCTTGGCTTTTGGTTGGAGAAGGCAAGATGAGCAAATCCAGAGGAAATGTCATATATCCTGATTTTCTAGTTGAACACTTTGGCGTTGATGCTGTAAGATTTTTTGTATTGCACGAGATGCCTTTTGCCAATGACGGGACCATCACTTACGAGCTATTGATTGAAAGAATCAACTCAGAACTGGCCAATGTTTTGGGCAATCTTGTTAACCGTACTGTTGCCATGTGCAACCAGTATTTTAGCGGTGAGATAATGGAACCAAAAGAATATGCGGACATAGACAAGGAATTGATAGATCTTGCGCTGAGCATACCGGAAAATGTAATGACAAAGATGGACAGTCTAAAAGTATCGGACTCCATAGATGAAATATTTAAGCTGTTAAGGCGAAGCAACAAATATATTGATGAGACCACCCCCTGGTTGTTAGGAAAAGACGAAAATAAAAAAGACAGATTGGCAACCGTATTGTATAATCTACTGGAATCCATAAGATTTGCGGCAGTCATGCTGTCGCCATATCTGCCTGAGACATCGGAAAATATTTTCAAGCAGATTAATAGCGATCTAAGAACCTGGGACAGCCTTAAGACATTCAACGGTACAATCGTTGGCGGTAAGGTCAACAGACCTGAAATCCTGTTTGGCAGGATTGACATTAAGAAGAAACTTATGGAATTAGCAGGTGAAAAAGAGGAACCAAAAGCAGAAAACAAGAAACAAGAAACCCAAAAGGACAAAAATGCAAAAGAGGAAATATCCATTGATGATTTCGCCAAGTTGGACTTAAGACTGGCTGAAATCGTATCCTGCAAGACTCATCCCGATGCGGACCGATTGCTAGTTTTGCAGTTGAAAGTTGGGGATGAGAAAAGACAGGTTGTGTCTGGTATTGCCAAGTGGTATCAGCCTGAAGAGCTTGTCGGGAAAAAAGTTGTCATGGTGTACAATCTTGCGCCGGTTGAATTAAGGGGAATTGAGTCTCAGGGTATGGTTCTTGCGGCTTCAAA
>JAUYTY010000073.1 GCA_030694905.1 Eubacteriales bacterium
AGGAAGAGCTCCAATCAGTCAATGAGGAGCTAACCACTGTCAATTCCGAGCTGCTTGATCTGGAGCTACGCTTTCATTCTTATATGCTGTCCCGATTATTCTTCTTTCTTCATTTGTAAATAATGGGATGTTGACTGCTCCAGGTATATGGGCTTCCTCGTACTCTCCCTCACTTCTGACATCTATGAAGACCGTATTTTTTTTTATTTTTTCAAATGGAATTTCAAGAAACATTTTTTACCTCAACCAATCTATGTTCATGTGTACCGTGTCGTTATAATTGATCATGCTGAATTGTCCGCCGATATAGTCTATTTCAGTCAAACTGCAATTGTCAACCACATTTCTGAACCAGGATGACGGATCAGCTTTTTCTATCATGTAAGAGGTCAGACCTTTTATGGTTCCACCGTGAGCCACTATCAGTATTGTCTTGTCTGAATGCTCTTCTATTATTTTCTCAAATCCAATCTTAACCCTGTCATAGAATTCATTAAGAGATTCACCACCTGGATACCTGAAATTCAAAGGGTCCCCATGCAGCTTAGCCTTGAGTTCAGGGTGTTTAAGCCAAACTTCATTAAAAGTGAATCCTTCAAAAATTCCGCAATTTATCTCTTTTAGGCTGTCATCCTTTATTATTGGGATGTGCCGGTCTTTTAGAATTATCTTGGCAGTTCTGTATGCACGATAAAGGGGACTGCTAATCACCAGGTCAAAATCAGTTTCACTCAGTCTGATCGACAGTCTTTCCGCACCTCTTACGCCTTCTTCAGTTAGGGGAGAATCCATAGATCCTTGAATTATCCTTTCTCTATTCCACTCTGTCTCGCCATGTCTTGTTATGTAGATTTTCATTGTACCTCCATTAACAATCTGGTCAGACTATACGTCCCAACTCTTAACCATATCCTGATTTGGGGAAAACATATAGTAGATCAGTGTTATGTTCTTATTATATTTTGTGATTTTGAATTTGCCTGACATTTCAATAGGATAAAAATCTTGCTGCCCATTACTGATGTGTGGATATCCATACGGCAGATAATTCAGGTTGAATTGTCTATATTGATGGTATAAGCTATTGGTTTCGATAGTGAATTCGACATAATAGCTTTCATCCGCCAAGCTAATTGAATCAGTCGTGTAATCGGTTATTCTGTCGTTTCGTTTTAATCCCAGTGATCCTACAACCAAATAATCATAGTCATATTTTGGTATTTGTAGGATTGCTTCCAAATCCAAACTTCCGTCATCCTTAAATCCATAGAAGCCAGATTCGTTCTGCCTGATGACATAACAACCAAAAAAACTGTTGAAATACTGGCTGTATGGATCGAATATGGTTGAAGAGCCCCTCTTGTAATCTCCGTATGAATAGTAAATCAATAGATCTACATCTTCCTTGATGTAATCGGAAAATGTAGTGTCCATATATGCATTGATTAGAGGATACCAATCTCCAGGTGGCTTGACAAGATTCAGATCTGACAGCTGCACACCTAAACCGGATTGCATGACGTTTATTTTATTATTGAGGGACATGGCAACAAGGCTGACTAAATAATAGCTATTCAAGATTAAAACCGTTACGAAAATCAATATAGACAAATGACCTGTTCTTTTTAACATATCATAGTAATAATCAGCTATTTCTAGTAAATACATACAATCCCGCTATGACTATTATACCTCCAATTATAGTTTGAAGTGATGGTGTTTCACTTAAAAACGTGAAGGCCATTATGCTGGCTAAAACGGGTTCTCCTAAAGTGGCTGTTGATACAAAAGTTGATGTGGTGTGCTGCAGCATCCAATTATAGATAGTGTGTCCAAGCCCTGAGCTGACTAGACCGTGTGATACCATTAGAGTGAGGTTTGCGACTGATCGGTATGCAAGATCAATTCTTAAGAATATTGACAATGCCAGTAAAAAGACTGCTGATGACGAATAAGTCACAAATACATAGTCTACTAGTGCCATGTTTTTTCTAACATTTCTTCCGATTATCAGATACCCCGCAACAAAAACAGCCCCCAAAAAAGCCAGGAAATCTCCAAAAATAGCATCTCCTGATATCTTAAAATCACCTGCGGAGATAATGATAGCACCTATGATGGTGATTAGAATACCAAAAATTTGTATTCTCTGGACACGTTCCTTCAAGACAAGCACATTGTAAGATGCGACAAACAATGGGCTTAGAGATACCAGAACAGTGGAACTGGATACTGTCGTATAGCTAAGGGAGCTTATCCATGTGGCAAAGTGGCCTGCTAGAAAAAACCCGCTGATTACGGACAAGAAAACACCCTTTCGATTTAAAGTGGATTTATCCCTAAAACAATTGACCGTAAATGGAATCATAAAGAAAAAGGAGGCGGACAGAAGTCTATAGGTAGCAATTGCTATAGGTGGCGCATCTATTATACGAATAAACATTGATGACATGGATGAGAATAACAAACCTATAAACACAAAATACTTAGTTGGTGATTTCTTCATAAGCTCTCCTGATTTGTCCAATTTAAAACATTATAGCATTATTCAATTTATTTGACAAAAAACAAAAGGAACCGTCCCTTTTGTTTTTTGTTAGTTTTTGTAGCTATGGACAGGTGCTGGAATCCTGCCACCTCGCTTGATAAAAGCCTCGCTTGAAAACTTGTTGACCGCCATGATAGGCGCTCTCCCCAACAACCCGCCAAAAAAAGCTTCCTCGCCGACGTCTTTGCCATAGACCGGTATGATGCGAACTGCTGTCGATTTGTGATTAATGACGCCAATAGCGCACTCATCGGCAATGATGGCGGAAATGGTGCTGGCTGTCGTTTTTCCAGGAACGGCAACCATATCCAGACCTACTGAGCATACACATGTCATAGCCTCCAGCTTGTCCAGCGTAATAGCGCCTGTTCTGACTGCTTCAATCATTCCTTCGTCTTCACTAACTGGAATGAAAGCACCGCTTAAACCGCCTACATGTGATGAGGCCATTATTCCGCCTTTTTTGACAGCATCATTCAGTAGCGCCAAGGCAGCGGTTGTGCCATGGGTACCACATCTTTCAAGACCCATCTCTTCCAGAATCCTGGCGACACTGTCTCCTATTTCCGGTGTCGGTGCCAGGGACAAATCCATTATGTTAAAGGGAACATTCAATCTTCTGGATACCTCTCTTACCAGAACTTCTCCTGCCCTGGTGATTTTAAAGGCTGTCTTTTTGATGGTCTCTGAGACAACATCAAATGATTCGCCCCTTATATCCTCAAGAGCGGCTTTGACCACACCTGGCCCGCTGACGCCAACACTTAGAGATGTCTCGTATTCGCCTATGCCGTGGAATGCACCTGCCATGAATGGATTATCATCTACAGAATTGGCAAACACCACCAATTTAGCACATCCCAGGCTGTCCTTGTCTCTTGTGAGGTAAGCGGTATGCTTGATGATTTCTCCCATCAGCCTAACCGCATCCATATTGATGCCTGCCCTGCTTGTTGCCACATTGACAGAAGCGCACACTTTCTTGGTGCTCGCAAGTGCTTCAGGAATAGAATTGATCAATATTTCATCGCCTTTTGTAAAACCTTTCTGAACCAAAGCTGAAAACCCACCTAAAAAATCAACTCCCACAGTTTCAGCCGCTTTGTCCAGTATCCGCGCAAATTCCACATAGCTTCTGTCCAGGCTGGCACCGGCTATCAGTGATATCGGCGTGACGGATATTCTTTTGTTTATGATTGGAATTCCATACTCGCGTTCAACGTCCTCCACTGTTTTTACCAGTTTTTCCGCTTTTTTTGTTATCTTATCATAAATTTTTTGTCTGGCG
>JAUYTY010000074.1 GCA_030694905.1 Eubacteriales bacterium
TAGCACTGTTAGTCATCGGAAAAAACTATAAGTTTAGAAAGGTCAAATTGTGAATACCTACATAAGAAAAGATAATTTATTTGATAAATTCTTCAGCAACAGGGATTCATTGATATTGCAGCTGATGAATGGTGATATAACTAAAAAAGAGTATATTGAGAACAATTATAAGTATATTGTGAGCTCAGGATTCAAACCTTTCGAAAGAATTGATTCAGTTGAGAAAGGCATGTTCAATTACCAGTATTACAACATGATGGCAAAATACTACAGCATGCTGGCTAAAAGCGAATGGGACAAATCAAAACACTTTATATATTATAAGGGCTATCTTGATGAGAGCAATTATTACTACAATGAAAAAGACAAAACGACCTTCAGGCTGCTCAGATTTCTGGAATACAAAAACGTTGAGGCCTATTTCATCAAAATGGAGTCCGTCAAATTGAAGGACGTGCTTTATGAGATCCTATTAAAAGACTTTAACTATGCTGTGCTTCACTCAAAAAGTCTATGGGTGCTCAATGCTCTAAAAAAAGAGAATGTATTTGAAGACAAGATCAAGAAATCGGTTATTGACTACTATGTCAATGACATATACTAAATTAAAATGCAATAAAATAAGAAACTATCGCTAGTTTCTTTATTTATTTATTTATTTGAATACAATCAACTATCTGTTTACTGAGAAATCTTGATGATTATTTCGTCGAGGGTCATGTCGGAATCGACTAGAAAACTACCTGATTTCAGCTTGGTGTCAAGCTTCATTTCAACAACCCGCACAAGAAACTCATTTCTGTCTGCAATCAATCTGTTGTTGACCAGAATATCGCCAATCGACTGTGCTGAAGATCCTGGTGGAATCACTATCGTGACCTCAAAATAATCTCCATTACTTGGGTCAGTAGGATCTGGATTGTTGGGGTCTTCAGTGCTGATAGGAATCTGTTCGGTTGTTGGTGGAGGCTCTTCACTTTGAATCGGATTCTTATTCACATCAAAACTAAATAATATGTTGAATCGCCATATCAGAATAATCGCGATTGCAATTACCACTGTTAGGATTATTGCATAGTCGGTAGCTTCATAAAAAAAATCTCTGATTGCGTTGATTAGTCGTCTCAAAATGAAATCACTCCATTCATTATTATCAAGTCTAATATACCATAATATCTAGTCTTGTTCAATGATAATAATATTTCATTTGAACTGGAAATAGAATATAATAAAAACATAATTTGGAAAAGAGGGTCACATGATTGAATTAAACATATCAAAAAACGATGAGAATCAAAGGCTGGATAGGTTTATCAAGAAATATCTGAACGATGCGCCAAAGTCATTAATCTACAAGATGATCCGAAAAAAGAACATCAAAGTAAATGACAGCAGAACATCAATCGATTATTTTTTGAAAGAAGGAGACGTTGTTAAGCTATTTTTATCTGACGATCTGGTCGACAAATACAGAAATCAAAAAATGCATATAGAAACCGGTTTAAAACTGGATATAATTTATGAGGATGATAACATTGTCCTGATTAACAAGCCGAAAGGAATTTCAGTACAACCGGAGCAGGATGGGGCCATATCATTATTGGATATGCTGTTAAGTGGTATTGAATATGAAGAGACAGGCACATTCAGACCAGCTTTTTGCAACCGTTTGGACAAAAACACTACGGGTATCATTATTGCGGCTAAAAACTATGAAGCCCTAAAGCAAATCAACAAAGCGATAAAAGAAAGAAATGTTAAGAAAATCTATTGCACGATGGTGTTTGGAAAGATAGATGAAAAAATTGAAATTAAGGGGTTTCTATCTAGGCAGGACAATGAAAAAAAAGTAAGTGTATCAAAGGATAAAAAAGAAGGCTCAAAAGCCATCAGCACTATTGTTGTGCCTAAGATCAGCAATGACTCATTTACAGAGATTGAGGTTGATTTGGTCACCGGACGAACTCATCAGATTAGAGCACATCTGCAGCATATTGGACACCCTTTGGTAGGAGACATGAAATATGGCGGTAAGTATAAACAGCTATCCAGTCAATTTCTACATGCTGCAAGCATCAGTTTTGTTAGGATTGATGGCGCTTTGAATTATTTAAACGGCAAATCTTTTTATGCAATGGCGCCATCATCCTATCAACAGCTAAAAAATGAGCTATTTTCGAAGTAATAGACTTTATTGTTTTCTATTGGAGGTTTTATGAGTGATAATCAGTTTTACAACAACAGAGATCTTAGAAAATATGTGAACACTTTGGTTTTGGTTTATTTGGAAGCCGTTTACAGTCTCTACGATAGGCCTGATGTTTATGTGGAATACTCCGTTAACAAAGGGCTTTACACAAAAATAAACAGTAAAGGTAGAATTGCCAGACACGAGCTGGATGAGATTAAAAAGGCCATGAATCTGTTGATTGAGGCTGATATCCCAATCATTGCAAGTAATCATTCCAGGGATGAGGCAATAGCGATATTTCAAACCCAGAACATGATTGATAAGGTCAAGCTTTTTTCGACTGTTTCATTCAATGAGATTGAGTTGTATAAGATAAAAGACAATTATTATAACATTTTTGGTGAAATGTTTGATTCAACCGGTCACGCGGTCAATTATGACCTGAAGCTTGCAGATAAAGGAATTGTACTGCTTTTCCCAAGAAAAGAGGATAATTATGCCTTGCCGGAATACACACACCAGGAAAAGCTTTTCAATATATTCATGGAGTCCGAAAACTGGGCAAAGCTTTTAAAGGTTAGTGATGTGGGCGACCTGAACCTCAAAATCGTAAATGAATCTATCGGTGACATCATAAGAGTCAGCGAGGCTTTGCATGAAAAAAAAATAGCGAGAATAGCAGATAGCATATGCGAAAGTGAAGCCAGGATAATACTGATTGCAGGTCCTTCATCATCTGGAAAGACAACATTTGCCAACCGTTTAGGTATTCAGCTGATGGTCAATGGAAAAGACTATATAACCATCTCTCTTGATGATTATTTTGTTGACCGAGAAATGACACCCAGGGATGAATCAGGAAATTATGACTTTGATACGATCGACGCATTGGATATACCACTGTTCAATGAAGACCTAACGAAGCTATTAAAAGGTGAGGCAGTTCAGATACCGACCTTTGATTTTATGACAGGCAAAAGGAGATACGACAAGGATGTGATGGAAGTCAGAAGAGGACAATACATTGTGATTGAGGGCATTCACGGGATGAATGAAAGGCTGACTGAATCCATACCTGCAAAGGATAAATATAAAATATATATCAGCGCATTGACACAGCTCAATCTGGATGACCACAACAGGATATCAACAACAGAACTCCGGTTGATTAGAAGGATGATCAGAGATAATCAGTTCAGGGGTCATAATGGAGAAAAAACACTGGAGCTATGGGAGAACGTTGTAAAAGGTGAGAATCGATATATATTCCCATATCAGGAAAATGCAGACGTCATGTTCAATTCCTCGCTTATTTATGAATTGTCAGTGTTGAAAAAATACGCATTACCTGTACTCGAGGAAATTGGTGAAAGCAGTCTGTTTTATTTGGAAAAACTCAGGCTGTTGTCATTTCTGCAGTATTTCAATGAAATCGAGGACGACACAGTGATACCCAATACATCCATCATCAAGGAATTTATTGGAGGCAGTTGCTTTCATTGAATGATCACATGCATTCAAATGAAAAAGAGAAGGCCTAAAATTCAAGACCTTCTCTTTTTATAGCCACCGACAATGCCAAACCGATGCTGACCATGTTGAGGATCATGAACGTGCCTCCATAGCTTATAAATGGCAATGGCAGGCCTGTAACAGGTGTCAACCCCATAGTCATGCCGATATTCTCAAAAATATGAAACAGCAACATGGCCGTTATTCCGATTACTATCATTGAACCAAAAAGATCCTGTGCATATTTCGCAATCCTGATCAGACGGTACATTAAAAATGTATACATAAGAATCAGAGCGGATCCACCAAAAAATCCCAGCTCCTCGCCGATGACAGCAAAGATGAAATCAGTCTGCTTGGCAGGAAGGAATCCATATTGATTCTGGACGCCCTGAAATAATCCTCTACCGTATATCAAGCCTGACCCGATAGCCAGTTTAGACTGGAGTACCTGGTATCCGGTATCCTGAGGGTCAAGACTGGGATCAAGAAAAACTCGAATTCTGTCAAGCTGATAATCCTCCAGTGTCACAGCCAGTATCGGAATCATGATAATACCGATAGCAAGGAAGAGCAGGAAATATTTCATCTTTAGTCCTGCTGCAAAGAGCATGGCTATGATGAAAAACACGAATACCATACCCGTGCCGAAATCAGGCTGTATAACAATCATACCGATGGGCAAACCGGCAAAGACCAAGATTTTAATCAGTGTTATAGGATTGTTGATTTCATCTTTATGCATATCAATAAACTTAGACAAAGAGAGAATCAGACCGAATTTTACTATTTCAGAAGGTTGGAAGACTAAAGGTCCGACTGACAACCATCTTCTGGCACCCCATTGATCCTCGCCGAATCCGAATACGAGTACAGCGATCAGCATCAAATTGCACACAACATAAATCGGTATATAAAACTTGCCATAGGCTTCATAATCGATAAAGATCAGAATAACCATCACAAACAATCCCACAACAAACGACAGGACCTGTCTATCGACATAACGGTCTGATCCTGCCGGCAAACTGGCAGTTGCGCTCTTGATCATGATGAAGCCGTATATTGATAATGCTATAACTGTTATAACCAGTAAAAAATCAAATCTTTTCCAGAATTTCTTGTCAACCTTAACCATTTTAACCTCGAATTTTCAGATTAAATCATTATATCATGTTTAATCTAAAAGCCAAGTGTTTCTCCTACAATAATTACTTTAATTCTGCCGGTGTTGCGGTTGAATCTGGTAACCAAAATTTGCCCGCAGATGCAGTCTTTAACAAGGCAGTCACTGCAGACGCCGGATTTGCTGCATGGTGTATCATAGTTCAACTTGATGGCATTGGGAGGCGTGGCAAAATTTCTGATCCTTTCAACGGCATATTCCACTGTAGGAACCAGCTTGTTGATGCCAACCACCACTATAACCTGCTTGGGACCGAAGCTAATTGCAGCAACCCTGTTTCCGTTGCCATCGATGTTGACCAGCAAACCATCCTGTGTAACAGCGTTTGAACTGGTCAGGTAGTAGTCTGAAAAGAAAGCCTCTTTCATCTTGGTATTTCTTTCTTCGCCCGTAAATTTATCTCTGTCTACCAACACATAGTTTCCGTTTTCCAACAGATCCTTAATGCCTAGCTCAGTTATGGTGTTGGAGCCTCCCCAGCTTATGCTTTTTCCTTCTTCGATGAAACCCAACATCAGTTTCACAGCCTCTTCCTTGTTCACACAATAATAACCCTCGATATTTCTCTTTGCAAATTGTTTGATAATGGTCTGTGCCTTCAACTCATAACTCTTTTCTAAATGTGTCATAATTTTCCTCCTATTTAATAATATGATTAGCAATGCATCTTATTTTATGATATTATAATTCCGAGAAAAATTCAAAGAAAAATTAGGAGATAACATGATAAATATAGGAGCGCACTTATCCATATCAAAAGGATTCACAGCAGCTGCCAAGTCAGCTGTCTCCATAAACAGCGACACTTTCCAGTATTTCCCCAGAAATCCAAGGGGCGGGGCAATAAAACAACTGGATCTCGACGATGTGAAAAGTTTTTTTGAAATGGTCAAGAATCATAATTTGACCAACATATTGTCTCATGCACCCTACACATACAATCTGAGTTCGAACAAGGAAGAAGTCAGGAGATTTGCCAGAGACGCCTTCAGAGAAGACCTGGAAAGACTTGAGTTACTACCTGTCAATCTATATAATTTTCATCCCGGCAGCCACACCGGCAACGGCATCGACCTCGGTATAAAGTATATTGTGGATATTCTGAACGATATTATTACCGATGACATCACCTCCACCGTATTACTTGAGACAATGTCGGGAAAGGGCAGCGAGATAGGCAGCACATTTGAGGAAATAGCCAGAATCATAGATGGTGTCAGACAAAAGGACAAACTGGGTGTCTGCATGGATTCATGCCACATTTTCAGTGCAGGTTATGATATTGTAAATGATTTAGATGGTGTATTGGAACAGTTTGACAGGATAATAGGTTTGGATAGACTTAAAGGCATCCATCTGAATGACAGCATGAAGCCATTCAATGACAACAAGGACAGGCATGCAGGTATAGGAGAAGGACTGATTGGTCTTGAGCCCTTGATCAATCTAATCACACATCCGAAACTGAAAAGACTTCCATTTTATCTTGAAACACCATTTGAAGTGGAAGGACATGAAAGAGAAATAAAAATGATTAAAGAAATTATACTGGAAAGAGGTATATCATTTGAATAAACATTTGTTTGACGAGATACTAATGAGGGTTGAGAAACCGGCTAGATACACTGGTGGAGAATTAAATTCCATCGTAAAGGACAAAAAAGATGTGAATATAAGATTTGCATTCGCATTCCCCGATGTTTACGAGGTCGGAATGTCTCACTTGGGGATGCATATCATTTACAACCTGCTAAACAGTTATCCCAATATCTGGTGCGAAAGGGTATTCACACCATGGACAGACATGGAAAAAGAATTGAGAAACCATGAGCTGGAGCTATTTTCGCTAGAAAGCAACGATAGTTTGAAGGTGTTCGATTTTGTTG
Source organism: Eubacteriales bacterium (assembly GCA_030694905.1). Taxonomy (GTDB): domain Bacteria; phylum Bacillota; class Clostridia; order Tissierellales; family Dethiosulfatibacteraceae; genus 38-11. The sequence continues at coordinate 6,776 of JAUYTY010000074.1, forward strand.
GTTTCACCCTGCAATATGAGATGAGCTACACCAACATTCTCAATATGATGCAGCTTTCAGGGATACCCCTTGAGAGCCAAAATAGAGATGAGAATTATCCTCTGATAATAGCAGGAGGACCATGTGCATTCAATCCTGAACCGTTGCACGAGTTCATCGATATCTTTTTTATCGGAGAAGGTGAAGAGCTTCTGCCTGAAGTGATGTCTCTTTATGAAAAGCATAAGAAAAGCGGCTATTCAAAACAAGCATTCCTGAAAGAAGCTTGTCAGGTTGAAGGAATATACGTGCCATCCTTTTATGATGTTGTCTACGATGAAGCCGGTAAGATATCCAAGAGGATAAAACTATATGATCAAGCACCGGAAGTGATAAAAAAGAGAATCATAAAAGATCTGAACAAGTCATACTTTCCGGATAAGATTATTGTACCGTTCATTGAAACAGTCCATGACCGGATAGTACTTGAGATATTCAGAGGATGCACTAGAGGCTGCAGGTTTTGCCAAGCAGGCATGATTTACAGACCTGTAAGGGAGAAATCAGTGGAGACACTTTTGGCACAGGCGGAATTGCTGTTGGATAGCACAGGCCATGAGGAGATATCTCTGTCCTCGTTGAGCACAGGCGACTATTCCAAACTAATTGAGCTGTCCCAGGCACTGCTGGACAAATACGAGGAACGCAGAATAGGATTGTCCTTGCCATCTCTCCGACTGGACTCCATTACCTTCGGATTGATTGAAAGGGTCCAGAAAGTCAGAAAATCAGGCCTAACTTTTGCGCCTGAGGCTGGATCTCAGAGGATGAGGGATGTGATCAATAAAAACATTACCGAAGATGATATACTCGGATCGGTTAAAACAGCTTTTGAACTGGGCTGGTCTAACATTAAGCTGTATTTTATGGTGGGGCTTTCAGGTGAAACAAGAGATGATATTTACGGTATCAAAGAAATGGTATATAAAATTAAAGACGCGTTTTTTGACAGGCCGAGAGAGGCTATCAGAGGAAATTTCAATATCAATGTCAGTGCGGCATGCTTTGTGCCTAAACCCTTTACACCTTTTCAATGGGACCCGCAGAATACCGTTAAAGAGTTTCAGGATAAAACCGGGTATCTGAAGAGGGAAATAAGAGACAAAAAGATTTCATTCTCATACCATGATCCCAAATTAAGCAATCTGGAAGGCGTATTCGCACTGGGAGACAGGCGTGTGGCCAGAGGCATGAAAAAAGCATTTGAGATGGGGTGCACTTTTGATGGGTGGGGAGATCAGTTTGATTATGACAAATGGTTGACGGCCTTCATAGAAGAAAATATTTCAATGGATTTTTACAACAATAGGGAAAAAGGTTATGATGAAATATTGCCCTGGGATTTCATCGATTGTGGAATCAGAAAAGAATACCTGATAGAGGAAAAGGAAAAGTCTCTAAAAGGAATAACAACGGATGATTGCAGAGTCAATTGTTCAGGATGTGGTGTCAATACTAGTTTAGTCGGAGGGCCTTGCTTTGAAGATAGTCTTTAAGTATACCAAATTGGGAAAATTGAAATTCATATCGCATCTGGATAATCTGAGAGTATTGCAAAGAGCCTTGAGAAGGACAGGAATAATGGCAAAATACTCCGAGGGGTTTAATCCCCATCCGAAGTTGAGCATCGCATATCCTCTGTCTCTAGGGGTAGAGAGCATAGGAGAGATTGCAGAGGTTGAAGTCATTGATGACATAAACATTTCTGAATTTATTGACAAAATGAATAAATGTCTGCCAGACGGAATGGCAATAACTGAAGCATCCGAATACGCAGACAACAGGGCGGTTCCATCCATGGTTTGCTCACAGGTTTATCGCTTCACAATCAGTCACAATGACCAGGATTCAGTCGATGCTGCAATCAACTCGCTGAAAGGATTATTGGACAATGATTATCCTATAATTAGGGAAAAAAAGAAGAAAAACAAGATTGTCAAAAAAGAGATGAATCTGACGTCTTTTATTCAAAGCATTGATCTTCTGAGCACAGAAATGCTCGACATTGATATCCAAATCGTCATACATGTCAGCGACACGGGAAGTTTGAAGGTTGAAGAAGTCAAAGATTTCTTATATAATAGCTTGAATGGTGTGAAAAGCATTGAAGTTCAAAGGATCGCACTTAATTTTATTGACAAAGTAATATAAATTAGGTATAATACCTATTTGTAAGCAGCCGCTCTGAACAGGTTTAAAACGAAAGTACCTGCTAAGGCGAGACTGGGTAGAGGAGGTGTTTTATTATGTACGCAATAATTGAAACTGGTGGCAAACAATACAAAGTACAGGAAGGCGATTCAATTAGAATCGAAAAACTGGATCTGGTTGAAGGTGATGCCGTAACTTTTGACAAAGTGTTGTTGTTATCGAATGAGGATGGAATTTCAGCAGGGAAGCCATATCTTGAAGGCGTTACTGTAGATGCGGTGGTCGAAGCACAGGGAAAAGCCAAGAAGATCATTGTCTTCAAGTTTAAGCCTAAGATAGACTACAGAAGAAAGCAAGGGCATAGACAACCATACACACAGGTTAAAATTGAGAAAATAGTTGGTTAGGCTATGATTAGGATCATAATTGTTCGTGACAAAAGTGAATATCTCGGATACGATATCAGTGGGCATGCAGGCTTTGATGAAAGCGGTTACGATATTATTTGTTCTGCTGTATCCATATTGGCGTATACAGCGTTGAATTCCATGGCGGTTGTAGCCGACATAACGGAAAACGATATGTCGTATGCAATAGATGAGAATATAGGCGATATGAGCTTGCTGTTGAAACGGACAAACATGAAGTCAGACATTATACTAAAGACATTTGAAACAGGAATAAAACTATTATTAGAAGATTATAGTCAATATATAAGCCTTGATTATAAGGAGGTGTGGCGATGATAGCAAAATTGAATATCCAATTATTTGCACATAAGAAGGGTGTAGGTAGTTCAAGAAACGGTAGAGACAGTGAGTCAAAGAGACTCGGGTTGAAAAGAGCTGACGGTCAGTTTGTACTGGCGGGAAACATTCTTGTAAGACAAAGGGGAACTAAATTACATCCTGGAAACAACGTTGGCATAGGTGGAGATGATACACTTTTTGCATTGGTTGATGGTGTGGTTAAGTTTGAGAGAAAAGACAAGAAAAGAAAAAAAGTAAGCGTATACCCACAAGAAGCATAAATCTGACCTACCTTTAAGGTAGGTTTTTTTTGCGTTAAGAGGAAGTGATTAAATGTTTGTAGATGTAGCAAAAATACATGTGAAGGCAGGTAAAGGCGGGAACGGCTCAGTTGCCTTCAGAAGAGAAAAATATGAACCAATGGGCGGACCGGCTGGTGGTGATGGTGGCAAAGGTGGCGATATCATTATCATCGCAGATGAAAGCTACCGTACTTTGATGGATTTCAAGTACAAAAAATTGTTTAAAGCGCCCAATGGAGAAGATGGCAGGAATAAAAAGCAATACGGTGCAAAGGGTGAGGATCTGATTCTAAAAGTCCCGGTTGGGACATTGGTCAAGGATGAGGAAACAGGCATCATATTGGCTGATTTGAACAAGGATCAGCAGTCCTTCGTTGTGGTAAAAGGTGGTCGTGGTGGAAGGGGCAACACAAAATTCAAGAGCTCCATCAGGCGAACGCCCAGATTTGCGGAGCCTGGTGGCATATCTGAGGAGAGATGGATTGTTCTGGAACTGAAGCTTATTGCGGATGTTGGTTTGATTGGATTTCCGAATGTAGGTAAGTCAACTTTTTTATCTGTTACAACCAGTGCCAACCCAAAGATAGCAAACTACCATTTCACAACTCTCAAGCCAAATCTTGGCGTGGTCAAAATGCCCTCAGGAGAGACTTTTGTTCTAGCTGATATACCCGGTCTTATCGAAGGCGCTTCTCAAGGAATAGGTCTGGGTCATGAGTTTCTGAGGCATATCGAAAGAACCAGATTACTGCTTCATGTAATAGATATATCAGGTCAGGAAGGCAGAAATCCAATTGAAGACTTCCATATGATCAATGAAGAACTAAGCACATATAGTGATAAATTAGCTGAAAAAAAACAGATTTTAGTATTGAATAAGATTGACTTGCCAGGAGTGGAAGAGAATATCAAGCTGGTAAGAGGTGAACTGGGAGACAGATACCAGGTATTTGAAATCTCAGCGGCTACAGGGAGTGGAATCAAAGAAGTACTTTATGCGGCACTGGAGATGATGAAATCTATTCCGCCTGAAGAAACGCTTTATGACGCTTCAGAAGTGGTCAAACTCCATAATGTGGTCAAAAAAGATACAATCAACGTCTATAAGAGAAACGAGACATATGTGGCTGATGGTTACTTTCTTGATGTTCTGGTTGAATCCACGAATTTTGAAGATACAGATTCTATCAGAAATTTCCAGAAAGTTCTGAATGACAAAGGCGTTGTTGATAAGCTTAGAGAGCTTGGAGCATCCGAAGGTGACTTAGTTGAGATATGCGGAATAGAATTTGATTTTATTGAATAGAGGTGAAAACATGATAACAGGAAAACAAAGAAGTTATTTGAAATCATTGGCAAACAGCATTGATCCAATCGTGAACATTGGGAAAAACGGCATCACAGAAAATCTGATCAGTCAGGCAGACGGTGCATTGACAGCAAGAGAACTGGTTAAATTCAAGGTTTTAAATAATATAGAGCTTGAAGCCCAAAATACAGCAAGTGAACTGGCAGAGATTCTAGGAGCTGAATTTGTTGTCAGTATCGGCAGGAAATTTGTGCTTTACAGAGAATCAGAAGATAAAATAATAACATTGCCATAAACAGGGCTCTTGGGTTCAGATGGTGTCTGAAACACCAACTGAATCTTAGAGACCGTTATCCAGGGACTCTACAGTGCTTATCTCCCACTTATAGAAGTGGGAGTCTTAGCACTGTTAGTCATCGGATAAAAAAAATGCACCTATATAGGTGCGTTTTTTTATATCAGTAGTTTAACTCTCGATGAATCAATGTCCTTTTGAAGTGATTTGGTTCTCAAAACATATTTATAGATTGAATCATTGTCTACTCCAAATAGTCTGGGCGTGCATCCAATCAGCACGTTGACCATATCATCATAGCTGATTGCCAGGTCACCTAAAAAGTATTTTTTGATGATGTTGACAGAACCGCCGGTTTCCAATGCGGAGTAGCACTTGATAAGATTGATATCGATATTGTACCCGTTCTTTTTGTTGATATTGATAAAATTGTTTAGGGAGTATTCTTCCATGATTTTAATCACAATTTTTTCATTGATTGTTTCCTTAAAAAATCTTAGGTTATTTGGATTGTTAAAAATTATGTTGTAGGCGACTCTTTCTTTAGCCATATAAAAAAGGATAAGATCTTCTTCTTTATTGCAAACATCACAGACGATATTATCCAAATTCTCATAAAAATCAGTAAAAATGATTTTTATAATATTGTTTTTAGTTTTGAAGTAATAAGAGAGCAGCCCAAGGTTTACCGATGCCAGATCGGCTATTTTCTGAACCGTTGTGTTATTGAATCCTTGAAGATAAAACAGTGATTTGGAAGCATTGATGATGTTGCTTCTGGTTTCGATTCCCTTCTTATATCGCTTGATAAAAATCACCTCTGTTAATAATATAACAAATTATAAAGTTTGTTACAATACCTAATTTTGTGTATAATGATATTTAATTAATATTTTTTTTAGAAGGGAGCATATATGGAGACAAAACTGAGGGTAAAGCTTGTTGAACATACACCAAATCCTGAAAAACTTGTGGCGGCCGCTGCCAAGCTATGTTATTCGGACATGTCAGGCGATGAGATCATGGAAGATCTGACACAAGAAAAAGCTGAAAATTTTATCAATATGCTGATGAAACTAGGCCACCAGTCACCTGTTGAGCATGTCAGCTTCACTTTTGCCATTGAGGGAGTCAGCAGGACATTGACCCATCAATTGGTCAGACATAGAATCGCCAGTTATAGCCAGAGATCTCAACGATATGTGACAGAGGGCCAATTCCAATATGTTGTACCGCCTGAAATAAAACAGAATACGCTAGCGGAGAAGCGTTTTGTAGAGGCAATGGAGCATGATCAGAAAATTTATGATGAAATAACCGATATACTATACCAGACTCACTATGACCGTTTGATTGCTGAAGGGAAAAAAATTAGTGTCGCTTCATCATCCGCCAAAAAAATGGCGATTGAGGATGCCAGATATGTTCTGCCTAATGCCTGCGAGACAAAAATCATGGTCACCATGAATGCCAGATCCCTGATGCATTTCTTCAGGCTGAGATGCTGTGAAAGGGCACAATGGGAGATTAGGCAAATGGCTTATCAGATGTTGATTGAGGTGATGCATGTAGCCCCAGGACTGTTTAAAGATGCAGGACCTGGATGTGCTGCAGGACCCTGTCCCGAAGGGACAATGACCTGTGGTAAGATAACTGAGGTCAGAGAGAAATACAGCTTTACTAAATAATCGCATGTCAAATCACAATTTTAATCTGTTGCATTTGTTCTTGTGGTATGTTAACATTACATTGCATTATTAATAGCATTGATCAGGTGTTTACTTAAAAGGGAAAGTGGTTAAAATCCACTGCAGCCCCCGCTACTGTAAGTGATACAAGTTTCACAGCCACTGGAAATTCCGGGAAGGGTGAAATGAGGCCAAGCACAAGCCAGGAGACCTGCCTGAATCATGAATTAATAACCTTCGGAGGGGAGGTGGTATTAATATTATTTAAATAATAATATTTTTACATATCCCAACTGCAGTTGGGATTTTTTGTTTCAAGAATAAAATATTGGAGGAAAAATGAAAAAATTAATTGCTTTAATATTAATGATTGTTTTGGTATTTTCAATTGTCGGATGCAGGAACAAAGACCCTCAGACGACCACAGCACCTTTAGAAACCACTGAACCGACAAGCAGCGAGGGTGGGGTTGCTTATCCATTGACTGTCACTGACAGCGCTGGCAGAAATATAACCTTTGAAAAGATGCCTGAAAGATTGGTTTCAGCAGTACCAAGCAACACAGAGATTATTTATGCCCTAGGGAAAGGCGACCAACTGGTAGGTGTTTCAGTATACTGCAATTACCCTGAAGAAGCATTGAGTGTCAACAAAATAGGTGATTACAACGGCCCTAATCTGGAGCTTATCATCGATTCAAAACCGGATGTGTTCTTTGCAGCTTGGCTGAGCGATGAGGTGATTGCTCAGCTGGAAGGTGCCGGCATACCTGTTGTACTGGTCAACCCAACCAACATAGAGGAGACCTACAAATCCATACAAGACATTGGCAATATTATAGGTTCCGGTAAGGAAGCCAGAGTCTTGATTGATGGCATG
>JAUYTY010000098.1 GCA_030694905.1 Eubacteriales bacterium
TTTCGAAGATTTCAGCAGCTATTTCAATGCAAGATTGAATCATGGATTTGGTGGTTAGTCTGTCATTGGAATATTCATAAAGCCTTTTGATCAATGAATATCGAGCTGTTTTTTTTGTATCCTCGGAATCAGCTTGGATCCAATCGAATATTTTGCTTAACTCATCATCGGTTATTGGATGCAATAACTCGGACTTGTCGTATTCATCTATGCTGTGGGAAAAATAATATTTAGCGCCATATAATTCACCGAATGCCTTCATTGTATCCAGGTATCCCATTTCGATGCCGTGATTTATCTTTTCCTGATTAAACTCTAACGTGCCTATGAGATCAGAAGTGCTCTGGATTGTGTGTAGTGTATCGGCTCCAACTTTTTCAGCGGTGTACTTTCGATCGATTCCAAAACCCGAAATGTCTATAATAATGATATCTTTACAACCTGCTTTAATCAGAAGAGGTACAGGAACATTGTCATATACCGCGCCATCCACAAACTTCATACCCTCAATGATTGTAGGCTTGAAAATAGGCAATGAAGCGCTGGCCATGATATAATCAATCAGATGACCTTCCGGGATTTCGTTTTTGAGCAACATCAAAGGTTTAATATCAGATAAAGAAAAAGTGACCAACCCGTAATTAATATTAGATTTCCTAATTTTCTCCTCGTCAAAATACTGATGCATCATCTTTTTTAGTGGCGTTGTATCAAGACCCTTATCTTTGACAGCTGCAACAAACAATTGCAATGGGCTGTCATCCTCAATTGAAATAAAGTCCTCGATTTTAATGTTGGTCCAAATATCATAGGCAAGGTCAAAATCATTTTGCACATAAAAAGCACCATTTATTGCACCGATCGAAGTACCGGCAACAGCACTTATTTTTATCTTCAATTCTTTCATCGCTTTCCAGGCACCAATCTCATAGCAGCCTTTAGTGCCACCACCTGTGAAGACAAGTCCATATGTTTTATCCTTGGCTATTGGTTTTTCCATCATTTTCATCCCGTCCAGTATTTGATAGTTCAATAATATCAAATGTCATTGTTTTTAACAATACAAATCATCCTTTTTATGAAAGCCACAATAATGGCAGAGCATCAATTGAGTCCATACGCATCTTGTGATATAATCTTAAAGATATGCAGCAAACAATTATCAGGGGGCAAGGATGTTAAAATTCAATTATCACAGCCATACAGACTATTGTGATGGCTTCAGCGTTGCTGAAGAGATGATTAAATCAGCAATAGAAAAAGGTTTATGTTATTACGGGGTATCTTCACATGCACCCCTTCCATTTGATACGAACTGGACAATGAAATACAAAAATTTGAATCGATATATTGATGAAATACAACAGCTGAAGCGTAAGTACAAAGAAAAAATTACAATTCTAGCAGGACTGGAGATAGACTATTTACCGGACTTGGAGAGCGTTTTTATAAAAGATGAATTGACAAGCGGTATTGATTATATCATCGGATCAGTCCATTTCCTAGGGAAGCTAAAAAATTCAGTAAGATGGACTGTTGATTATGATAAGAATGAATTTGAAAAAGGAATAACAGAAAGCTTTGACGGAGACACCAAGTCCGCTGTCAAGACTTATTACAGATTGATAGGAGATATGGCTGAGGAGTTGAAGCCTGATATCATTGCACATTTGGACCTGATTAAGAAAAACAATTCAGGCAATTATTTTTTTGATGAGCGTGAACCATGGTATATTGAATCAGTCAGAAATTGCCTGAAGCGGATTTCCGGGACTGGATCTATAATAGAAATTAATACAGGTGGTGTAGCTCGAGGATACATGACGGAGTTTTATCCCTCAGACTTAATACTGAGGGAAGTACTGGATATGAAAATACCTGTAACAATCAGCAGTGACGCGCATAAGACTGAAGACGTTGCATTTGGGTTCGACGATGCCGTCTTAAAACTTGAGGATATGGGATTTGAAAAAATAAATTATCTGTCGGAAAATGGCTGGCAAGAAACAGATATAAGGAGTTTGAAATGGCAGAAAAAATAAAACGGATTGGAACAGTTGTATTTGTATCATCCTTTGCGGTTAGCTTCATATTTGAAAGTTTAAGAGATAACGCACTAATCATAATGATTATGATAGGGAGCCTTCTGGTTACAGCAGCAGGTTATCACATATCATACAGAGAAAATGAAAAGCAAAAAATAAGCAACTCAGTGATTCTATATAATGGCAAGATTCATACCGTAGACAAGCACAATACTGTCAAGAGTGCCGTATTTATTGAAAACAATTTAATTAAAGATATTGGAAAAGACGACTCAATTCTCAGCAGATACGGTATGAGGTCTGAGATAAAAATAGACTTGGAGGGAAAAACGGTTTTACCGGGATTCAACGATTCACATATTCATCTTTGCGGATATGGGGATAGCTTGGTTAGTATTGACCTGACTGGGATACGTTCCTTGAATGAGCTAATCTTAAAAGGGAAGGAGGCAATTGAAAGTGGTGGGTATCAAGCGGGAGAGTGGCTCATAGGGAGAGGATGGAATCAGGAGTTATTCGTTGATAAGAGGATGCCTTCTCGAGAGGATCTTGATTCAATATCAACTGTGGTACCTATAGCATTCACAAGGGTATGCAATCATATGACGGTCATCAACTCCAAGGCAGCTGAGATCATTGGCATTAATGACAAGACACACGTAACAGGTGGAGAGGTGGAAAGGGATTATAATGGAGTCTTCACAGGAATATTGATAGAAAAAGCCATGCTTCTAGTAAGAAATAGAATGAAAAAAGCCTCGGTTGAAGATGTTATGCAAACAATTGAGAGAGCTCAGGAAAAATTGATTTCATTTGGAATCACAAGCGTCCAGACAGATGACCTGCAGTACAAAGCTGAGGGTTGGGAGACAGTCATCAAAGCTTATGTAACCCTTTTCAAACAGAAAAAGCTAAAAATCAGGGTCAATGAACAATGCCTTTTTTATGATATAGATGAGTTCAAAATTTTTCTTGCAAAAGGTGGGCATGGCATCGGGATGGGGAAAAATTTCAGGACCGGACCACTTAAGCTGTTGGGTGACGGATCACTTGGAGGAAGAACGGCGCTACTTTATGATCCTTATCAGGACGATGCTTCTAAGACAGGTATTTCAGCCTTCTCTCAGCAACAGCTTGATGAGTTTATCAGTCTTGCTCATCAGAACAAAATGCCGGTTGCTGTTCATGCCATCGGTGACAGAATGATTGACATGGCTATGGAAGCCATCGATAAATCAAGAAAATCCAACAAGGTTAAAAAAAGCATCTTTATGAGAGATGGCATTGTACATTGTCAGATTACAACTGAGGCAATGCTTGACAGATGCAAAGACTTGGAATTAATTGCCTATATACAGCCGATTTTCACAACAAGCGACTGGAAAATCGCTCATGAAAGAGTGGGAATTGATCGATCCTCCAAATCATATAACTGGAAGACGATGTTAAACAAGGGTATCATTATTGCCATGGGAACTGATGCGCCGGTTGAGAGTCCGAATCCGTTTGAAAACATATATGCTGCTGTCACAAGAAAAGATTTTGACGGTCAACCACCAGAAGGTTGGATGCCTGAACAAAGGCTGAATCTAGAGGAAGCAATCAGAGCTTATACCGATTATTCAGCACATGCTAGTGGCGAAGAAAAGGAAAAAGGAACCTTAGAGAAAGGAAAACTGGCTGATCTGATTGTCATAAATGAAGATATATTTAATATGAATCCGGATGAAATCAGGCATGCCACTGTCTATATGACAATGATTGACGGGGAAATCGTTTATTCTAGAAAAACAAATTAATAATAACATTATATAATAAATAGTTCGTAATTATACGAACTATTTATTTGTTTGTTACAATTTTCGCATGAAAAAACGTTGACAGAAGCTATTTTTTTTTGTATTATGATACTACGTTATATTAGCTGAAGGAGTTATTGATGACTGAGCTTGTCAAAAGAGTTTATGTAGAAAAGAAACCGGGATTTGATGTTGAAGGTCAGCATTTAATGAATGATCTGATCAATAACCTGAAGATAGAGAGTATTAAAAAGGTAAGAATCATTAACAGATATGATGTATCTAACATCTCCAACGATTTGTTCCATAAAAGTATTTTCAGTGTTTTTTCTGAAAGCAATCAGGATTTTGCCTATATAGATGCAATAGAATTAGGTAAATTCGCATTTGGTGTCGAGTATTTGCCGGGACAGTATGATCAACGAGCGGATTCTGCGGCCCAATGTGTGCAAATACTGAGTTCTGGTGACAGACCTCTGATTAAGTATGCAAAAATAATTGACTTGTATGGTGAACTCAACCTCGATGACCTGATGAAAATTAAAAATTACTACATTAATCCGGTGGATTCAAGAGAGGCAAGTTTAGAAATGCCGATATCTTTAGAAGAGATATATCCTGAAGCACCGGATATTCATATTATTGAGGGTTTTATCCATCTGCCTGAAAAAGAGATTGCTTCGTTGAGACTCGAAAAGGGGTATGCGATGAGCATTAAGGACCTGATGTTTTGCCAAAACTATTTCTGCAATATGGAAAATAGGAATCCAACTGTTACTGAATTGAAAGTAATAGATACTTATTGGTCTGATCATTGCAGACACACAACCTTCCTGACAAAATTCAATCAGGTAAGGTTCGATGAGGGCAATGTCACTGACGAGATTCAAAAGTCTTATGAGGATTATCTCGACATAAGGGATATAGTTTATGAAAACCGGACTAAGGATCAATGCCTCATGGATATTGCTGTATTGGGTATGAAATATCTGAAAAAGACAGGAAAATTGGATGATCTGGAAGTATCAGATGAGAATAACGCCTGTTCTATAGAAACGACAGCAATCATTGATGGCGTTGAAGAAAAATGGCTTATAATGTTCAAGAACGAAACCCATAATCACCCTACAGAAATTGAGCCTTTTGGAGGAGCAGCGACATGTTTGGGAGGTGCCATTAGGGATCCTCTGTCAGGCAGAGCTTATGTCTATCAAGCTATGCGCATAACAGGAAGCGGTGACCCCACCCAAAATGTAGAGGATACTATAGCAGGTAAACTGCCCCAGAGAAAAATAACCACTGAAGCGGCACATGGGTATAGTTCCTATGGAAATCAGATTGGACTGGCAACAGGCAAGGTCGAGGAAATATACCACAGTGGATATATTGCTAAGAGAATGGAGATTGGCGCTGTCATTGCAGCCGCTCCAAAAGATAATGTTGTTAGGGAAAAACCATTGAATGGAGATTCCATTGTTCTTGTGGGCGGTAGAACAGGAAGAGATGGATGTGGTGGTGCAACAGGATCATCAAAGGAGCATGACGAAGAATCCATTATGTTATGTGGATCAGAAGTCCAAAAAGGAAATGCTCCGGAAGAAAGAAAAATACAGCGGCTGTTCCGAAACAAAGAACTTAGCAAATTGATAAAAAAGTGCAATGATTTTGGAGCGGGCGGTATTTCTGTAGCTATTGGAGAATTGGCTGATAGCCTTGAAATCGACTTGGACAAGGTTCTGAAAAAGTATGAGGGCCTTGATGGTACAGAGCTTGCCATATCAGAATCACAAGAAAGAATGGCGGTGGTGTTGAGCCCTGATGACGTGGAAAGATTCGTAAGTCTTGCTGAAACTGAAAATCTCGAGACTGCCATAGTGGCAAGAGTAACTGATACCGGAAGGCTGATTATGAAGTGGCGGGGCAAAGATATTCTAAACATATCAAGAGCATTTCTGGATACCAACGGTGTTATGGAAGAATGCAATATACTTGTCAGACAACCTGCAGAATATGATTTTCATAGCATATATGGTATAAAGAAAAATGATTTGACTGATTTGAAGCTATGCTGGATTGAGAACCTGCGCGACTTGAATGTAGCAGCTCAGAAAGGCATGGTTGAGCGATTTGACTCAACCATTGGTTCAGGAACTGTAATAATGCCTTTTGGAGGAAAATACCAAATGACCCCGACAGAGGGCATGGTTTCCAAAATTCCATTGATGACTGGTGAAACCGACACCTGTACCATCATGGCACATGGTTTTGACCCTTACCTGTCTACATGGAGCCCTTACCACGGCGCTCAATACGCAGTGATTCATTCTTTGGCAAAAGTTGTTGCTACGGGTGGTGATTACAGGAAGGCAAGGCTGACTCTACAGGAGTATTTTGAAAAACTGAACGATAACGAGGAGAAATGGGGCAAACCCTTTTCCGCTTTGTTAGGGGCATTTAGCGCACAGATTGGACTAGGTGTTCCCGCTATAGGAGGGAAAGACAGTATGTCAGGTACATTTAAAGACTTGCATGTCCCACCCACACTGGTATCATTCGCAGTTTGCCTGGGTAGCTCAGAGAATATAATATCACCAGAATTCAAACAAGCAGGTTCAAAAGTAGGCCTTATCACACCTAAGAAAAACCATATGCTATTGCCTGACTTTAAAGATTTGAAGATTAAATTCGACATGATTGCGGATTTAATAGAAAAAAAGGTGGTAATATCTGCACATACCATTGGTTTCGGTGGTTTATCCGCAGCCTTGTCAATAATGTCATTTGGCAATAAGATTGGCTTTAAATCAAATCTCGATTACAAATTCGATGAAACTTCTTTTCAACCGAATTATGGCAGCATTATCATTGAAATATCAGCGAATCAAAATATTGAACAACTGCCTATTGCTATAATCGGAGAAACAATAGCTCAACCTTATTTTCAGGTCGATGGAATCAATCTGAAAATTGATGAAATGATGAAACAATGGATGGAACCGCTCAACGGTATTTTTCCTATAAAGGAAGATAACGATAACCTGGCAAGTGCGTTCAGATATACAAAGGGAAATAGAATTTCAAGAATCAATCAGATTGCCAGACCAAGGGTTTTCATACCGGTATTTCCAGGGACGAATTGTGAATATGATACGGCCAAGGCATTCGAAAAAGCAGGTGGATTTGTTGATACCTTTGTGTTTAAAAATATTAACCCAAGAGTGCTTGACGAGTCAATCAGACAGATGGCAAGAAGGATTGGAGAGGCACAAATCATAGCGATTCCAGGTGGTTTCAGTGCAGGAGATGAACCGGAGGGATCAGGCAAGTTCATTACATCTGTGTTCAAAAATTCGCTCATTCAGCATGAGGTAATGGATCTGATAAAAAACAGGGACGGGTTGATATTGGGCATATGCAATGGATTTCAAGCCCTGATCAAGCTCGGATTGCTGCAATATGGAGAAATCAGAGATCTTGAGGATTCAGCGCCTACTTTGACTTACAACAGCATTGGAAGGCATATATCAACCTTTGTCAATACTAAGATATCATCAAATCTATCACCTTGGTTTAATAATTGTCAAGTTGGAGACGTATATTCAATCCCTGTCTCTCATGGAGAAGGACGGTTTGTTGCAAATGACCATTGGATATCAAGGTTGCAGGAGAATGGCCAGATTGCAGCACAATATGTTGACATTAATGGAAACGTATCATGCGATGGGTTTTACAATCCCAATGGATCGACAGAAGCAGTAGAGGCAATTACAAGCCCCGATGGAAGAATACTTGGCAAGATGGCGCACTCGGAAAGAATTGGCAGTAATTTATACAAAAATATACCTGGAGAAAAGAATCAGGGCATATTCGAAGCAGGAATAAAATACTATTTGTAAATGGAGGAAGTAATGAAAATAGCAATTGTTATGGGGAGCGATTCTGATTTCCCGATTGTAGAGAAAGCTTTGGAAGTGTTGAAAAAATTTGGTGTTGAATATGATGTCAGAGTATTATCTGCTCATAGGACACCATTTGAGGCAATGGAATTTGCAAAAAACGCAGATGCTCACTACGAACTGATCATAGGAGCTGCAGGAAAAGCGGCACATTTGCCGGGAGTGCTTGCCGGTGTATCCTGTCTTCCTGTAATTGGATTGCCTATCAAATCATCCACTATGGATGGGTTGGACTCTCTGCTTTCAATTGTTCAGATGCCAAGCGGCGTGCCTGTTGCCACAGTTGCGATAGACGGCGCTGAAAATGCCGCTTTGCTGGCGGTTCAGATATTGTCAGTGAAATATGAGATTCTTAGGACCAGGTATAAAGCCTATAAGGTAGAAATGGCGGATAAAGTCAAAGCAAAAGATAAACTGCTACAAGAAAAATTAGGTCGATAGGAGATAAGTGATGAAAAAAATGGATATGGTATATGAAGGAAAGGCAAAAAAAGTTTTCAAAACTGATGATGACAAAAAATACATCGTGGATTACAAAGATGATGCAACAGCGTTCAATGGCGTAAAAAAAGGCACAATTGCAGGGAAAGGTGTAGTCAACAACAAAATGTCAGCTGCCATGTTTCTCATGCTGGAAGAAAAGGGAATAAAGACACATTTCCTGGAATTGTTGAGCGATAGGGAATCATTGGTAAGGGCGGTAAAAATACTGCCGGTGGAGGTTATTGTAAGAAATGTTGTAGCGGGATCTTTTGCAAAAAGACTAGGTCTGGAAGAAGGAACTGAAATCAAAGAAACTATTCTTGAGTTTTGTTACAAAAGCGATGAGCTAGGAGACCCAATTATTAATGATTACCACATATACGCCCTGGAATTGGCCACCAGAGAACAACTTGACAAGATAAAAGCAGATACTTTCAAGATAAATGACATAATGAAGGCGTATTTCAAAGAAAAAGGGATTAGATTGGTTGATTTTAAACTTGAATTCGGGGTCTATGATGGAGAAGTGATACTGGCTGATGAGATTTCTCCTGACACCTGCAGATTATGGGATCTTGCAACCAATAAAAAACTCGACAAGGATAGATTCAGAAGAGATCTGGGAGACGTAGAAGAGACATACCAAGAAGTATTAAAAAGAATTCAGGGATAGGTGAAAAATGTTCGACAAAATATTTGGTGACGATAAATTACATGAAGAATGTGGTGTGGTGGGAGTATATTCCAGCAGACCGGAAATAGTATCTCAGCTGGCCTATTATGGATTGTTCTCACTCCAGCACAGGGGTCAGGAAAGTGCGGGGATCGCAGTTAAATGCGGTGGAGGCATTGAATACTATAAAGACATGGGATTGGTGGCAGAGGTCTTTGACGATAAAATTCTGGATAAGCTTGTTGGCGGAATGGCAACAGGTCATGTTAGATATTCAACTACAGGCGATAGTTTGAAAGAGAATGCACAACCCTTGGTTGTCAAGTATAAGAAGGGCTCATTGGCTATATCACATAATGGAAATCTGACAAATGCTGAGGCCTTAAGGGAAATGCTGGAAGATTCTGGCGTTATATTTCAAACATCAACCGATACAGAAGTGATAGCCAATTTATTGGCCAGAAACTTCAAGGGAGACATGGTTAAATCTGTCAGAAATATTATGGAAATTATCAAAGGTGCCTTTGCTTTTGTCATCATGACAGAAAAAGAATTAATTGGTATCAGGGATTCCTTCGGTCTGAGACCATTATGTCTAGGTAAAAGGGAAGATGGGTATCTGTTTGCATCTGAGAGCTGTGCCATATCTGCCATGGGGGGAGAATTTGTTAGAGATATCGAACCGGGTGAGATAGTGGTTATAAATGACGAAGGTATCACAAGCATACCAAGCGGTATGTTTGTCAGAAAAAAATCATGTATATTTGAGTTTATTTATTTTGCAAGACCGGACAGCAATATCGATGGGATAAATGTCTATCAGACAAGGTATAATTGTGGTGTGGAATTAGCCAAAGAATCACCGGTTGAAGCCGATCTGGTGTTTTCAGTTCCGGATTCAGGAACGCCCGCAGCCATTGGATATGCACAGCATCTTGGAATACCATATGGCCTCGGATTGATAAAGAACAGATACGCTAAGAGAACATTCATCGAACCAAATCAGGAATTGAGAGATGAAGGTGTCAAAATCAAACTGAGTGTTCTGTCTGAAATCGTTAAAGGTAAAAGAGTGGTCATGGTAGATGATTCAATTGTTCGGGGAACTACAAGCAAGAGAATTGTACAGATGGTCAAGGATGCCGGAGCCAAGGAGGTCCATGTCAGAATCGCTTCTCCTCCGGTGAAGTATTCCTGTTTTTTTGGAATCGACACCCCTTTTAGGAGATTTTTGATTGGGGCTTCAAAAACGGAATCTGAAATCCAAACTTTTCTTGGTGCTGATTCACTTCATTATCTGAGCATACAGGGACTGCTTAAGTCCACTGGACAGGAAAACGGGTTTTGTCTGGCTTGCTTGGATGGCGATTATCCGATGGCTGTGCCAAATCATGATGGTCAGGAGAAAATGATATGAAAGAGGGATTGACCTATAAAGGATCAGGCGTGGATAAGGAGGCTGGATACGAATCTGTCCAACTGATGCGTGAGCATGTGAAGAAGACATTTACAAAAGGCGTTTTGTCAGATATTGGCGGATTTGGAGGTCTTTTCCAACTCGACAAGGAAGCATACGATGAACCTGTACTGGTGGCAGGAACCGATGGCGTTGGCACAAAGCTGATGGTAGCGTTTATGATGGACAGGCATGACTCAATAGGAGAAGATGCTGTCGCTATGTGTGTGAATGACGTGATTTGCCAAGGGGCAAAGCCACTTTTTTTCCTCGACTATATCGCAACGGGAAAACTCGAGCCATCAAAAGCTGCAGATATAGTAAAAGGTATTGCCAACGGTTGCATCAAAGCTAAGGCCGCGTTAATCGGCGGCGAAACAGCAGAGATGCCTGGGCTGTATGGTACAGGTGAATATGATGTGGCAGGATTCTGCGTTGGTGTTGTCGATAAGAGAAAGATAATAACCGGTGAGAAAATAATAGCTGGTGACCTGCTCATAGGATTGCCATCAAGCGGACTTCATTCCAATGGCTTTTCATTGGTCAG
>JAUYTY010000085.1 GCA_030694905.1 Eubacteriales bacterium
GGGTGCTGCATGGGCAGACTATGACAATGATGGATTTCTTGATTTATATGTAGCTAACTTTTTACAACCCAATTGCTTATACCGTAATAATGGAGATGGTAGCTTTACAAAAATTACTGAAGGTGAGATAGTTACTGATAATTTCAATACTTACTCCGCCAGCTGGGCTGATTATGACAATGATGGCTTTCAAGATATGTATGTAGTCAACTACTTCTATTCAGCGCTGCCCGGACAAAATGATTGTCTTTACCATAATAATGGGGATGGAACTTTTACAAAGAATACTAGTTCTATCATAGCCAATGATTTAGCTCTTACCCAAGGCAGTTCATGGGGTGATTTTAACAATGACGGATTGTTGGATTTGTTTGTTACAGTAAACGATTTTGGTGATATCAAACACAATCTTTTGTATAAAAATTTGGGAAATGGTGATTTCGTATTGGTAAATTCTGCTCCATCCATCGATGGAGGTGTATCATTTGGTTCAGCCTGGCTTGATATGAACAACGACGGTTATCTTGACCTAACTGTTTCAAACAATGGGGGTAGCACCAAACGTCTTAATTATCTTTATTTGAACAACGGAGATGAAACATTTACAAATCAGGTTGCTGATGAAGCTACCTTAACTCCTCTTAGAGATTATTGCTCTACCATTTCCGATTACAATCACGATGGTTATCCTGATATTTTTACTCCTTCTTATTCAACTACCTTAATTCATGGTCTTTATAAAAATAATGGAGGTACAAACAATTGGGTAAGCGTCCGCTTGGAAGGAACTGTTTCTAACCGTTCTGCTATCGGCGCACGCATTTATTGTTATACAAACGGTATAAAGCAAACTCGAGAAGTTTCTTCCACTTCAGGGCAATATGTTGGCAGCAGTTTGACTCAAACCTTTGGAATAGCGGCTACCTCTGCGATTGACAGTCTTGTTATAAACTGGCCATCAGGTATTCATCAAGTCATTGAAAATCCTATTATTAACCAAATACATCAAATTCTAGAAGAAGAATTGATGAACAATGAAACGGATATCCTCAGCTTTAGTATTACTCAACAAACAGGAGCAGCTATTATTAACACTACAGAGCATACTATTGCTATTGAGGTTGCTAACGGCACTATTCTTACAGCTCTTGCACCCGATATTACTGTTTCAGCCGGAGCAATTATCAACCCTTCCTCGGGTTCAATCGTTGACTTTTCAGGCGGTCCTGTAGACTATACAGTTACTGCTGAAAATGGAACTGATACTCAAGTTTGGATAGTTACTGTTACCGAAGAAATTGTACTGAATAATGAAACCAACATCCTTACTTTTATTCTAAGCCAACAAACTGGCGCTGCTATAATTAATGCAACCGCACATACTGTAACAATTGAAGTTGCAAATGGAGCTAATCTTACATCCTTAGCACCTACTATAACTGTTTCTGCCGGAGCGAGTATAAACCCTGTTTCGGGTGCAATAGTTGACTTTTCGGCCGGAGCTGTTAGCTATACTGTTACTGCGGAAAATGGTTTTGATTCGCAGGTTTGGATGGTTACTGTTTCCGAAGAAATTGTGCTGAACAACGAAACTGACATCCTTGCTTTTATGCTTAGCCAACAAACCAGCCCTGCTATAATTAATACAACAGCACATACCATAATAGCAGAGGTGTCATATGGAACAAGTCTTACAGCACTAGCACCTGAGATTACTGTATCTTCCGGAGCAATAGTCAATCCTCTTTCGGGTTCAACAGTTGATTTCTCATCCGGAGCTGTGAGCTATACGGTTACTGCAGAAAATGGTATTGATTCACAAATTTGGATGGTTACTGTAACAGAAGCACCTGTAGGTATTTATGAGCCGAATAAGATAGATGCCAAGCTGGTTATTTTCCCTAACCCATTAAGTGGCGACGGCAATATTTATATAATTGTTGAAGTTACCGGTGAATATGAATTAAGTCTGACAAACCGTCTCGGACAAATAATTCAAAACTTCACCCTCGATTTGGTAGGCAATGAAAGCCAAGTTATCAATTTAGGAAATATGGAAAATGGCATGTATGCAATTTCCATCAAAGGAGCTGGCATACAAGCAGTTCGTAAAGTAATTATAGCCCAATAAGATTAAAACAAACTCCTGAAAGCAGAATGTCAAATGCGATCTGCTTTCAGGATTTTTTCGCCGGTTACAATTTTCTGTATAAAAGATGTAAACTAAGATCTTTTCCTGAGTCATTAATTAGAAATTTGATTTTTTATTGATAGTTTTGCGAGTTCATAAAAACTAAATGTCTCATTTATTTTTGTTAACGATTTAAAAATCAATATTTAATGGCCAGAACCTATATCGAAGGACAAACATTTCATCAGCTTGATTTTATTGAAAAAACTTTGCCAAATGCAGCTTATGAGGATTGTACTTTTATTGGATGTGAATTCTCAAATGCTGATTTTTCAGCAATAAGTTTCACAGAATGTGTTTTCGATCAATGCAACATGAGCAATGTCAAATTGATTCAAACAGCATTCAAAGTGGTTCAATTTAATGATTGTAAACTGCTTGGTTTGCGTTTTGAAGACTGCAATAAATTTCTATTCGAAGTGACTTTTAACAAATGCATTCTCAATTTTTCGTCATTTTATAAAGTGAATCTT
>JAUYTY010000087.1 GCA_030694905.1 Eubacteriales bacterium
ACCACATAGCTTTTGGAGATGTTTTCAAGTTTTAAAATGACTCTTTTTTTCTTGTCCATGGGCACAACAACCTTTCTGCAATTTGAGTAAAAATAGCTAATAATGCACCGACTATGCCTATGGCTATCATCGACATCAGTACAAGGGGCATATCTATAGAGTCCATTCCTCTTGTGATCAAAAACCCGACACCTGATCTGGCTCCAAGCATCTCTGCAGCTAGAACAACCATCCAGGCTGCGCTTGTTGAAGTCCTTATGCCTGCGAATATAGCATCAAGAGAGGAAGGTATGGCAATCTGAAACAATGTTTGCGTTTTATTGGCGCTAAAGACGGTTCCGACATCCAAATAGAGTTTTTCAACATTGCTCATTCCGGCCTGTGTATTAACGACAACAGAGGCAATCGAACCAAAAATAACGATCAGTATTTTAGGCATTTCTCCTGAACCAAACCACAAGGTAATCAGAGGTATCCAGGCAAGTGGCGGTATGGCTCTAAAGGCATTGAACAATGGTGTGAAAAATGCCTTTGCTTTTCTGTTCCATCCAATAAGAATACCAAACGCAATACCAAATGTCCAATTAAATGCCAAAGCCAATGATATACGGACCAAGCTCTCTTTGATATGTCCGAATAATGTAAACCCTCTGATTGGCCTTTCAAACAACAGGATTAATCGATCATAGGTCTCCTTCGGCGATGGGAAATCTGAACCCTTAGCCACATTTGTCCAAAGGATAAATAAAAGGCTGAGGGATATGACGGGAAAAGTCCTGTAGACCATTTTTGTATAATATTGCTTCTTTTCCGCTTCGCTCATTAAATCAATCTTATCTCTTTTCATAGCTTTTTCCATCCCAGTACTTTGTTTTCAACTATGTCAATCAATTGAGTGATAATTGTTCCAATGACACCTATAACCACTATTCCTAGTATCACCAAATCTACTCTGCCAAACTGCCTTCCCATTAAAATCATATAGCCAAGTCCACTGGATGATGCAAGCATCTCTGCAGCGACCAGCGTTGCCCAGGCATTGCCAATAGCAACTTTTATTCCTGCAAACATCAACGTTAACGATGATGGTATGCCAACTTTCCAAAAGATGGTAAAATTGGAAGCGCCACATGTTTTGGCCACATTTTTCAGCACTTCATTGGTCTGTCTTATCCCTGTGTATGAATTGATAAGACACGGAACAAAAGCCGCGAAAAAAACAATTAGGGCTTTAGCTTTAAGTCCTATCCCTAGCCAAACAATTGTCAATGGTATCCATGATACAGGGGGGATTGGACGGATAATTTCAAACAAAGGCCTCATAAAGCTGTCAAATCCTTTATACCATCCCATAAACAGCCCCAATGGAACCCCTATGATAATAGCTAATCCAAAGCCTGCCAATGCAATGGTCAGACTTGACATGACGTTTACACCGATAACAGCTCCATCAGGATTTGGATCCGTCAGTTTAACCATGAAAAGATTAATTATTCTCAAAGGTGTTGATAAATATCGATTGTCTATCAACGATGTCGTTCCTAAAAACTGCCAAATCATTAAAAACCCTAAAACGCCAATGATTGACAACATTGTGTTTTGGTATTGCGTTCTTCTGATTTGATTTTGGACCAATGCAATTCTTTCCGCATCACTTACAATTGAAGGATTTAATCTATTATCCACTGTATAATCTCCACCTTAAAAATAGTTGGGTAACTCCCCCTGGTTTTTAAAGCCAGGGGGCTTGTTTATTTAATAGTCTATGCCTAAATCATCCAGCATCTGTTTGACTTTTAGTGCTACAGAAGGATCAATAAGTCCTTCATCTAGGAATCTTTCGCGATCTTCAGGTTTGTAATTTCCTTGGGATATGAAGAAATCAAGACCAACCAGTATATCTTTTTCCGCTTGAATCAGATTTCGTTTAGTGTAAATGCCTGCAGTATCAGGAGATTCTTGTGTAAAGATTTCAAGATATTCTGACATTGTCGGGCCTCTGTACCAATCCATTACTCTGACAGCTATGTCGGGAGTCACTAGAATACCTTCATTCTCGCAATCCTCCAAAAACCATTCAGTTGCTTGTTCCATATTTGCATCGCTCTCATATATCCACTCAACTGTGAAATGGAATACAGCAACTGCTGTTGCAACCAAATCCATTTTTTCATCTAATACACTTTCTTTAGTTACAGTACCACAAGGTGCTACAAAGCCCAATGAACCCGCATCACCAATTCTCACAAAACCGGCATCTTCTGCAGCGAATGCTATTACATTCCATACACCAAGTCCATCTCCTGTTCCACCTTTATAGCCAGTAAGCGCATTGGCAACGTCCATGTTGATTGATGTCACGTCTGATAGCGAAAGACCAACTTCGCCGAGAGCGCTAACCAAGGTAGCCTGGGCTGTTGTGCCAGCGGGATAGATCCATTCAGTTCCTTTCCAATTCTCTGGATTTTTAGGATCTTCTGCCAATGGTGTTCCCGGTCGCGCAAAGAGGGCTAGGTTCTCTTCGTAGTCTGTTATGCTTATGACTCTGACATCATAGCCTCTCATGCCATTTGCCAGTCCACCAAGTCCACAGCTTGCAATGTCCCATGCAGCGTTGGATTCCATCATAGCTGGTCCATTGGTAAATGGCTCATAAACCAGTTCAATGTTAAGCTCTTCAAAATAACCTAGCTTATCTGCAAATAAGAAAGGATATGACAGGGGTGATCCGGTAAAAAACCCTACACGTAGTGTTTGCTTTTCTGTAAAGGGAGTCAATCCAAATGTTGTTGTCTCTGCTTCAGTCGGCGCTTCAGTCGGTGCCGTGGTCGGCGCTGCAGTTGTTGGGACAGGTGTCTGTTGACCGCAAGCAGTGACCAGCATCAGCAGCATTGTAAAAACGAGTATAAAACTTATCCATTTTTTCATTTCGAATTTTCCTTTCCTTTTAATATATTTGAGAACAGAGATTAGATGATCTCTGATGGCTCATGTTGAAAACTATCCACTTTTTTTACTTATCCTTCATGCAAAGATGTACCGCTGCTGTCTTGAATGTTCTCGGCAGTGCCAGAATATTCGGGTTTTCTGGTAGATACTTCTTTTTCGCATCTTCTAAAGCTTCCTCAAAGGTTGCTCTTGTTTTCATACCCATTCCCCTTGCATAACCCGGATCAATAGCCCCGACAATGTAGATGGCTGAAGTATTCATTTCTGCTATGTGTCCGCAGGAGATCATTGAAAAGGCGTGGAATGGATGATAGCCATAATTGTATCTGTATTTGTCTATATACTCGGTCTTTTTTGCAAAGTACTCTCCAAACCTTTCTATATCAGGCAAAGTGTTATGGTAATCATGCTGGAACAATTCATATGTCTCACGGTATGAGGGGAACTCCTCGTCATGAAAATAGCCATTGCATATGGATGAGCAAATAACAACGCACCTGTCAGACATAACTCTTTTGTGACGTATAATATTGGCTGAAATTGCCTGTAGCATGAAAATCGGATTTGTTCCCATGCCATTGCCATAATGAAATGCTTGAGGCATGCCAAATACCATAACGTCATATTTTTTGTCGGCCCACTTGACATAGGTTCTCTTGTCTGCATATTCCCAGCATAACGGTTGTATGTCTTTGGTATATCCGGCAAAGACAGCAATCTGGTTCATATTGGTATCTAATACGGCATCACAGCTGAAATATTTTTTTCCCATCTTTTCTTCCATAAACATGCCTATGGAATCAAATTTTCTTCTCATCATGCTATGACTAGAAACAGGTGTAAAATCGCAGCTATGCATTACATCAGGATTGTGATGGGAAGCTATGCTTTTCCAGTGTGTGATTCCTGTTGCGCAATGCTTATAACCCCCTGAGTAGCCACCATAAGGATTCCCTAAGGAGTGTCCTATCAAAATAGGAACGTCCGCCTCAAATACCTGTCTGTTCATGATCACCCGATTACCCATAGAATCCGTTCCAAGATCAACCAGATTCTCCCAGTCCTCTGAATCATGATTTACAATCTGACCTGAATGCCAGTAGTCGTTGAAGATTGCTTCTCCCAAAATCGACTTGATTTCCATTTTTGTATTCTTTCTATGCAATCCATTTGAACATATCAAGAGAATATCTTCTTTGTTTACGCCAACTTTTAATAGTTCTTCGAGAATGATTGGTATGGTGGTTTTTCTATGTGATGTATCTTGAAATCCACCCTTAACCCTGTCAGGAAAAATAATAACTGCTTTTTTACCTTTTCCTGCGATTTCTGATAAAGGAGGCATCCCAACAGGATTTAAAATGGCTTTCCTTGTCTCTTCTTCGATTTTATTAAATGGTATATGTGGTGGATCTGCCACAGTTTCCCCTGGTACAAATACATCCGTGTTATCCGGCAGACAGGCTTCCATCAACCCCTGTCCGTATTCAAAACAAAGTTTCATGATCTACTCCTTGTCAAAGAAATTTGTCTAGTCAAAATGTCTTTTATATGTTTTGTAAAGTGCGCTCGTGTCTTCTTTCCCATAGCCGTTTGCAGTCGCAATATCGTTGTATAACTGTGCTGTCCCCGCCATGATTGAAGGTGCTCCTGCATCTTTTGCCATTTGAAGTGCAAGTTTTGTATCCTTGATGAGCAAATCAACTGTGAATGTCGGATGCTCAAAGTCGTTTGCTACAATGTTCTTACCCACCTCCTTAAACAAACCACTTACAGTAGCCGCTGAACTGCCTGCGACTGTGTTGTAAAAAACATCTTTTGAAACGCCACAATAATCTGCAATAGCCATCACCTCAGATGAAACAGCATTAATGACTGTAAACATCATTTGGTTAAGAAGTTTCACTGCATTACCCGCACCATGATCGCCAACATGGATGATGTTTGACGCAAAAGACTTGAGAACTGGTGTCGCTCTTTCCAAATCCTTAATATTGCCACCGACCGGTAAGAGCCAGTTTCCAGCTGCGGAGGGCCTTCCCAAAATGGGGCAATCAAGATAACCAATTCCTTTAGCAGAAAGCCTTTGGGCTGCATTTTGGGATGTCTTGGGGTCTACAGTACTCGTGTCAGCAACTATACTGCCATTTTTCAACCCCTCCATCAAACCGTTTTTACCAAAAATAACCTCTTCTATCTGCTCAGTTCCCGGCAAAGACATAAATATCAAGTCACTTATATTTGCAAGCTCCGCAGGTGTTCCTGTTATATGAGCACCTTTGCCTTCGGCGACATCAAGGGCTGCTTTAGACACATCAAATACGTTGACAACATAGCCACATTCCAGAAGCTTTTCTACGATAATGTGGCCCATTGTGCCAATGCCAACCACACCTATTTTTTTGAACTCTTTATTTTCTGATTCTGTCGAGGATATCATAAAGTGTACTCCCTTCAGCTTGAGCAGGTACATCCAAGCCAAGCAATTTAGAAATGGTTGGTGCGACATCGATAATCTTTGCAGGGTATTTTCTTTCATATTTTGATAACCCGGGTCCACCCATGATCATAACCGCATGCATATCATGCAACGATGGAAGGGCTAGATGGACTCCTGTGAAGTTGCCACATAAAACAGCTTCCTCGTATAATTCCGGATTTGCAATAATTCTCTTTGTTCCGTCCCGATACTGAACAGCAGTTCTGTAGATAAACGGATGAGACATGTATCCGGGCTTCCACGCATACAAAACATCTCCTACCCTATCATAGCCAGGGCCTTCATAAATACCCAAGGTTCCAGCCTCTTGCTTTTTGATGGCCAATGCGACAACATTATCACCTGTTTCAGGGTTCTTCATACCATTTAGAGCTCGGATGATTTCCTCCTGAACCTTCTCGTAATCCTTTGGATCTACTATGCCCTGTGGGTCTCTTCCTTTCAGATTGATAAAAA
Source organism: Eubacteriales bacterium (assembly GCA_030694905.1). GTDB lineage: Bacteria > Bacillota > Clostridia > Tissierellales > Dethiosulfatibacteraceae > 38-11. Next base: position 5,906 of record JAUYTY010000087.1, read on the forward strand.
TATGAGCGTGACATGGCTCTAAGGGATGGCACTTTGTTTTGTCCCAATTGATTGTCAGATTGCTTGGATCATCATTGGACAAGTCCAGCACATAGTCCAACAATCCCGCTCTTGAAAGGTGTTCTTTAACGTAAGGATTCCAATCGAGATGCGTAAACCCATGGTCTGAAATCAATACAACATATGTTTCATTCAAGTCAACGTCTTCCAATATTTTACCAATATTGTCATCAACCTGCTGATAAGTTTTTCGGATCATATCCATGCACCAGTCTGCTCTGGCAGGATCATAAACTCTCGCTTTAGGCTCTATGCCTGCGTAAAGGACATGCTCAATATGATCGATGGTTCCAACCCATGAAAAAGCCAAATCCCATTCCTTATTTCCCAAAACATATTTAGTGGCGTTTCCCCACCAATCGGCATGCAGCCCAAGTTGCTCAAGGTATGTTTTAGCATCCATCCATCCATCCATAAACGCCCATGGATCGTCCACTTCCATGAATGCACCTGCTACCTTTTCAGCTTCAGCTGTCAAGCTTTTGGGCACTGAATATGTTTCAGCCATGTTGATGGACGATTGGTACAATTTAAAGTCCTTACCGTCTTTTGAAAGCTCTAAGACCTGAAATCTGAATCTCCCATCCCGTTGATAGTCTCTTGCCTTATAATTCTTTATGATCCATGGACCATAATCACCAATAGTAATGTCTGTAATAGCCTCTGAACCATCTTTTGACTCGGAAATCAGCATTCTGTCATAGCCATTTTCTGAAGATGCATAAATAACAACGTTCATTTTATAGCCTTCAACATAGGTTGGAGGCACAGTAATTTCAAACTCCAAACAGGGCATATAACTCTCAGGCAAATTCTTCCACCCTTGAGCATTTTGTGGGCTAACCTGCACAGCCCTTCCAGGCACCTGATTGCATCTCAGTTGCTTGTTCGAAAAAACCGCACTTGATGCCACGTCCCAAAGAGGCATGTAAAAGTATCGAAAAGGTGGATTAAGCGCGCCTGCCAGTTGAACGCCATCATCCTCTGTGATAGCCCCTAAAGGAAAAGTTACAGGCCAATTGATCAATGCTGTTTTCTTGCCCTTTCTCTTGGCAACATCCCATAGTGTCTCGCAAAGCACCTGATGACGATCAAAAGAGGTGTGCCAATGGTCCAGTTCTTCTCCCTGGTGCTTAACCATCAGGCTTGGCACCCCATTGGTTCCCGACCCTGCACCGCTGACGATAGCTGTCCAGGCTGCGGCAGTCAAGGGAGGAAATATGGTTTCCAATCTAGAAAACACCCCATTTTCCATTATTCTCGCTATATTCGGCAGATTCCCTTCTTTGGTAAATTTCTTGATTAAGTCTGGCAATGCCGCATCAAGACCTAAAAATAATATTTTCTTGTCCATAAACGATCTCACTCCTTATAATAATATCAACCCAAGAAAACCTTTTCATGATTCTTTTTTTCAAACATGATTGTGAGTAATCATACATATCTTTGGTTACATTATAATCGCAAAATGCACATGGGGTCAAAGAAATTTTACGCAAACGTTTGCTTAAACCGTTTGTTGTTATTTAATTAACAAATCACCTGGTATCACTTGCTTTTTTATACACATATTATTGAATACAATATACTGGATACAGCTATTGACTGATTTTTACCTATTTCAATCAGTTTTAATCCTCTAAATCAACAAAGGTTGAAGTAAACAACAATATTGATGTTTCAACGTTTTTTACTTGTTTTTCCTTCATGCCAAATAAATAAAAATAAAAAAACAGTAAACGTTTACTATGCTATATAATTTTGTTATAATTGAGATAATCATTGCATGAGGAGGTATCATTTTGACGCTCAAAGAAATCGCTAAAATGGCAGGGGTTTCCATAGCAACCGTTTCCCGAGTCATCAATCATGGCAATTCTAATGCAGCCAGCAAAGCAACCCAAGATAAAATATGGAGCATCGTAAAGGAAACAGGGTATACCCCTAATCAAAATGCCAGGGGTTTGAAAATGGGCACAAAGGCTAGCTTGCCAAATAGCATCGAGATTGCCTGCATATTTGCCCGGGTTGATGATCTGGAATATGATCCTTTTTTCATCATCATCATGAGAGCAATCGAACAGGAAGCGCTCTTACATGGCTATTCACTGCGGTATTCTTTTTCTATAACAGATCTTTTGAATACCTCTACCGCCAAATTATTCAGTAATCACTCGGCCTCTTCCATTGTGGTTTTAGGGCGTTTTAACAAAAAAGTATTATCTTTGCTTTCATCCCATTATAAGCACATCGTCTATACGGGTCTGAATATATTGCCTTTGAAGGTCGATCAGATTGTCAGCAATGGTCATGGAGCTGCCATGATGGCCGTCAATCATCTGATTGAGCTTGGCCATCGAAAGATCTATTATATTGGGGAACGTAAAGACGAACAACGATATACAGGATACCTTGAAGCTATGTCAAAAGCCGGTTTCAAAGAAAGTGACTTTTGTGCCGTTGATGCTACATTGTCTTCAAGAGGAGGATATCAAGCAACTAAGAACTTGATTGAGAACAAGAAGGAGTTTACAGCATTGTTCTGTGCGAATGATGTAATCGCAATTGGCGCCATGAAAGCCCTCAAAGAACATAATATTCGAATACCAGACGATGTTTCGGTAATAGGTATTGATAATATTGATACTGTCCAATTTCTTACACCGATGTTGACGACAATACATATTCCACTTGAAGAGCTTGGCAAGATGACTGCAAAAATGCTGATAGACCGTATTGAAGGAGGCCATCAGCTTCCAATCAAGATGGAGCTTCCTTATTATCTGGTTAAACGCGAAACATGTTCCATTTGTAAAAGAGTTGAATAAAAAAATAAAACAAAAAAACGAGAAATGTGATTTCCCGTTTTTTGTATTCTTATCAACTATTTCACTACAATATTATATATTTTACCCGGCACGAAAATCTCTTTGACTATTTTCTTGTCACCAATGAACATTTTGACATTATCATCATCCATCACTGCTTTACCGACGGATGTCTGATCAGCGTCTTTAGGCACATTGACCTTTGCTCTGACTTTTCCATTGATTTGAACTGGAATCTCGATGATATCCTCAACCGTCTTGTCTTCATCCCATTCAGGCCATTGAGTCTGATTGAGCATCCCTTCATACTCCTGGAGCTGCCAAATTTCTTCCGTTATATGAGGTGCGATAGGATTCAATAAAACGATAAATGTCTTTAACTCATCTTTTGTCACACTGCCATTGTCATAAAATTCATTAATCAGTGTCATAAGCGCGGCAACGGCTGTGTTGTACTTCATCTCTTCCAAATCCTGAGAAACCTTTTTAATGGTTCTGTGCATTGAAGTTTCCAATACTTTTGAGAACCCAACCTGGTTTGTTGTCATATCCTGTAGCTTCCATACCCTATCCAGAAATCTTTTAGATCCTTTGACTGAATTGTCATTCCATGGAACAGGTTTTTCATAATCTCCTATAAACATAACGTAGGTTCTTAGGGTGTCAGCGCCATACTCCTCTATGATGTCATTGGGATTAACAACGTTGCCCTTGGATTTGGACATTTTATCCCCGTCACCACCAAGAATCAACCCCTGCGCAGTTCTTTTCGCATAAGGCTCTTTCGTTGGCACTTCTCCTATATCGTATAAAAATCTGTGCCAGAATCTTGAATAAAGAAGATGTCTGGTGACGTGCTCCATTCCACCGTTGTACCAATCGACCTGACCCCAGTAGTTTAGCTTTTCCTTGCTGGCAAAGGCATCATTATTTTTATTGTCTATATATCTTAAAAAATACCAGCTTGACCCAGCCCATTGGGGCATGGTATCTGTCTCTCTCTTAGCATTCCCGCCACATTTGGGACAGGTTGTATTGACCCATTCTTCTATGGTCGCCAGCGGTGATTCTCCTGTGTCTGTTGGTTCATACCTTTCAACAACAGGTAAAGTGACTGGCAGATCCTTTTCAGGAACAGCAACTATGCCGCAATCAGGACAGTGTACGACTGGAAATGGTTCTCCCCAATATCTCTGTCTGTTGAATGCCCAATCTTTCATCTTATAGTTGATGGTCCGCTTGCCTAGTCCTTTGTCTTCCAGATAATCAGTTATCTTTTCTATTGCTTCCTTCACCCTTAAGCCATCAATCAGTTCTGAGTTGACCAGTATACCGTCATTGGTATCTGTATAGGCTTCTTTAGTGATATCTCCGCCCTTGATAACCTCCACTATTGGAATGTTGAATTTTGTCGCGAACTCCCAGTCTCTGGTATCATGTCCGGGTACCGCCATTATTGCCCCGGTTCCATAGCCCATCATGACATAGTCAGCAACCCAAATGGATATTTCCTGGTCATTGACAGGATTGATTGCTTTTAGCCCTTTCAACTCCACACCTGTCTTTTCTTTCGCAAGCTGAACCCTCTCGAACTCCGTTTTCTTTTGTGATTCGATCTGATAATGATGTACCTCATGAATGTTCTCTATCTGATCGTGATATTTCTGCAGATAGGGATGTTCGGGAGACATAACCATGAATGTTGCGCCGTAAAGCGTGTCCGGCCTTGTTGTAAAAACTCTCAGAACATCATCAGTATCTTTGATTCTAAAATCAACTTCCGCACCTATTGACTTGCCTATCCAGTTCTCTTGTTCCAGTCTTATTCTAGGCAGATAATCAACTTCATTCAAACCATCTAATAGCTTTTCAGCATACTCTCTGATTCGTAAAAACCACACGTCCTTTTGCATCTGAACCACTTCGCTGCCACACCGATCACACTTGCCTTCCCTAAAATCCTCGTTGGCTAAAACAACTCTGCAGCCACTGCAAAAATTGACATATGTTTTATCTCTAAAAGCCAGTCCGTTCTCGAAGAGCTTCAGAAAGATCCATTGTGTCCATTTGTAATACTCAGGATCTGTTGTGTCTATAACCCTATCCCAGTCAAAGGAATAGCCAATTTTTTTCAATTGAGAAGAAAAAACCTCAATATTCCGATCCGTTACAACACGCGGATGTTCACCGGTTTGGATCGCATAGTTTTCAGTAGGCAGTCCAAATGCATCGAAACCAATGGGAAACAACACATTATAACCCTGAAGCCTCCTCTTTCTCGACAATACTTCCAGTGATGTGTATGCTCTGACATGGCCAACATGGAGTCCTGCCCCAGAAGGATAAGGAAACTCCACAAGATTGTAATACTTAGGTTTATCCGAAAAATCTTCCGCTTTAAAGGTTTTATGATCTTCCCACTTCTTCTGCCACTTTGCTTCTATAACTGCCGGATTATATGAAACCATTGAAAACTACCTCCTAATTTATCCACCACAAATAAAAGTCTTTCACCGCAATTTAGCGAAAAACTGTTTGTTCTTTTGAATTCTAGATTGTATTATATCAAAGTAACCTTGAGATTTCAATTGAAAATAAACTCCCTTTCCAAATTCATCGATGACATTTGAAAAGGGAGCTTTAGAATTATATTTGATCAGAAATAAGGGCATTACTTATTTGTCTTTTTTTACAACGTCCGATATGATTTCAGCACATCTAATTTGGTTGAAAATACCGCAATAACAGAAGTTGCATAATTTAATCGCCGCCTGATCCTCAGTCAATTTGCCTTTCTTGACCTGATCTATCATGTGTTCAACAAATTTTGGCGGTATCATATGATGTCCGCACATGGTCGTAATTGATAAAGTTGTCTCATCTGGCAAGTTCTCTGTCTTACCCCAGACACCCAACGAATAATTTATAGAATGAGGTATCACTTCTGCTTCCTTGCATGCCGGTAGAACTTCTTCCAGCACACCTGTTATAACAACCGACAAACCAAGGTCTTTTGCTTTAATTTGTGTTAAAAAGTCAACCACCTGATCTCTTTTTGTAAATACACCTCTTAGTCTGGACTTATCTGAAATATGATCCTTGATGTATTCTACAGGATACTGGGTTTTAGGTCCTGACTTTACATCCCCCCAGTTCTCTGATCCCGCAGCTTCAGCTACAGCTATAAATTCAAGCGCTTTAGGTTTTATGTTAACATCATTAACGCCTTTAGTCTGATACATGAACCAATTGAAATCTTTCTTCTGAGATTCGATCGGTCCGGAACGATGCAATGAATGTGTCATCTCTTTACCTCCCTTTATATTACGCTAGTGTTAGCGGTTTACCCAGACCAACATTGACTTTTCCACGATGTGGCTGCGGTATGCCCAATTCGTCCAGACAGCTTAAAGCTTCAGTTTCACCATTTTCATCTGTTCTGACAATCAGTCCAAGTGAAAATACAGTATCGATTTCTTTGGAAACCTTTTTTAAAGCCTGAAGAACTTGTTTTAGTTCCTCTGCTTGGCAATTGCCTTCAACTATAACAGATAGCAAATGATAACCAAGACATTCGTCAACTAATTTTCCAGTTGTCAAGTCAGGCATTAATGCGGCCAAAGGTGTATGTACCTGGGAAGCTAGTTCTACTCCTGCTTCAGCACAGGCCATCGCAACCTTTTCAGCATCTCTCAGATAGACGCCCATGCCTGGTCTGCCCATGTCTATGCATATGCCAACCTGTCCTTTTTTCACTCTTCCGCTTACATCATTTGTTTTAACCTCTTCTGTTCCCCTGCCTGTTACACCCGTTACACCATGATTCTCAACAGGATCACTCAGGACATGCTGAAACTGCTTGTAGAAATTATCCAGTTCAACCGGTTTGATTGCGTCTCTTGGACATACCTTCTGTCTTAGACATACATAGCATTCGGTACATCGGTCTTGATCAACGCGCATTTTTTTTTCTTCTTTATCATAGACAAATGCATCCACTGTACAATACTTTTGGCAAATCTTACAACCTATACAAAGGTCTTTATTAATTACCGTCATTATTATTCTCCTTTCGTTGATGACCATATGGTCTATCTACGGGATATTGTATCCCGTAATCTGTAAAATTTTTTCTTTTCTTTTTTTTCTATTAAATCTCCGCCCAAATTAGCTATATACTGTTAGCCTTTTTGCCCGTCATTTTTTCTCTGATAATAGGAAACATCACTGAAATTACTGTTATGATCAGCAATACAAATGTGATAGGTCTCTGAACAAAGATCATCCAACTACCGCCTGATAGGATCAATGCTCTACGCAATGAAGCCTCTGCCATGGGTCCCAGTACCAATGCCAATACAACTGGTGTTATCGGAAACTTCAATTTTCTCATAAAATAGCCAATTAATCCAAATGCCATCATGATACCGACATTGAATAAACTATTCTTAACTGCAAAAGAGCCAACGAATGCCATGGAGACGATAAGCGGCATCAACAACCGTTCTGGTATCTGCAATATTTTTACAAACAATTTTACCCCAAATAATCCAATAATCAAGAAAGCTAGATTAGCCAACAACAGGCCTGCGAATATGCCATAAGCAACATGGATGTTGTCCCTGAATAGAAGCGGTCCAGGCGAGATACCTTGAATCATAAATGCTCCCAGTAAAATAGCTGTTGTTTCAGACCCGGGGATACCAAGCGATAGCAAAGGTACCATCGCGCCACCGGTAGCTGCGTTATTGCCTGCTTCTGGGGCGGCTACACCTTCCAGGGAGCCATTTCCGAATTCTTCAGGATGCTTGGACCATCTTTTCCCTTCGTTGTAGCAAATAAATGATGCGATTGTAGCACCTGCTCCAGGGAGGATTCCTACAAGTGTTCCTATAACCGAGGACCTTGCAATAGTCGGTCCAACTGACTTCATTTCCGATAAAGAAGGCAACATGCCTTGTATTTTAGTGTCTTTCATCGATAGGCTTCTGGACGTCTCAACATTGATTAGTACCTGAGAGACTGCAAATAATCCTATGAGAACCGGTATAAAAGAAAATCCATCCAATAAAGCTATCTGATCGAATGTATATCTAGGTGTACCGTTCATCATGTCCATTCCTACGGTTGCGACCATCAATCCGAATACGCCGGACATGATTGCCTTGATAAAACTGTCTCCCGCCAAGCTGGTGATGATACTAAGACCAAAAACAGCCAGAGCAAAATACTCAGGAGGTCCAAATTTCAACGCTACCTTAGCTAGAACAGGTGCCAAAACAATCAACACAATAACACTAAATGTTCCTCCAATGTATGATGATATGGTCGCCATTCCAAGGGCCTTTCCGGCTTTGCCCTGCTGTGCCAGTTTATGACCGTCAAAAGTCGTACAGGCAGCTGCTGTGGTTCCAGGTGTATTAATCAGTATTGCGGTAATCGAGCCACCATATATGGCTCCGCAATAAATCCCCAAAAGCATGGTCAGACCTGCGATTGGAGTCATGCCATAAGTCAAAGGCAATAAAAGTGCAACACCCATTGATGCGTTAATTCCCGGCAACGCTCCAAAAAGCATTCCCATCAGAACACCAAAGAACGTAATCATTATATTATAAGGTACTAATATTTCTACGAAACCATTTAACAATAATCCTAAATCCATGTTTCACCTCCTATATTCATATGAAAAATCCTTCTGGTAAAGGAACGTGCAATAGCAAATGGAACACGCCATACAGGCATAGAGTTGCAACAAGAGCAGCCACCAGATCCATAAGCGATTTTTTTCGACTAATCAGATATACTGTAAGACTTATATACAAGAAAGTAGTAATTATATAACCCAATAAACTAACTAGTACCAGATAAGCGACACAGGCAGCAAATATATACGCTGACAACCTGTATATTTTTATCTTAATTTCTTCTTCTTTAGGGCTTTTCATCAGTTTAAAAAAATGTACCGTGCTGAAAATAATCATCATGATCGATAGCATTCTAGGGAAGAAATCCGGTCCTAAACCCATTCCACCGCCAAAATTATTGGAAGCGAGTGAGAACGACATTACGAGCCATATCAATCCGATTACAAAAAATATTCCTGTTGCAATTTTTTCAGCCATTAACAAAACCTCCTTAAAAGGGTACGAGATTCTCGTACCCATATTTTCAATTCTTGTTAGATGATGCCCATATCTGTTAATATTGTTTTGAAGAATTCATTCTGTTCAGTGATAAAGTTACTAAAATCACTACCATTCATTACTTCCTTTACGATATCATTGTCTTCATAGTATTTCACCATTGACGGATCGTCCAAAGCCGCTTTAAATGACTCGTACAACTTGTTTTTCACATCATCAGGCGTGCCCTTAGGTACAACTATACCTCTCCATGTCTCAACAATTATATCATAACCGAATTCTTTGAATGTTGGAACATCATTGTATTTGACAAGTCTCTCCTCGCTATAGATTCCCAATCCTCTCAATTGCTCGGCTTCGATTTGAGACGCGACCTCACTTGGATTACCGTTCAAAAGGTCTATATGTCCTCCAAGCAATGCAGCCATGGCTTCTCCACCACCGTCAAACGGAACAAAATCTACAGTAATGCCAGTCAGTTTCTCAAGAATTGCCGCTGCAACGTGGTCTGTTGTTCCTATGCCAAATGTTCCCCATTTTAATGTTCTCTCTTTTCCTATTCTGATTACATCATCCAATGATTGAAATTCACCCGCAAAATTAGCGATTGTCATAGTAGCGTCTTTGCCAACCATGATAACTGGATCGAAATCCGCAAAAGTGTTTGGTGTGCCTTTTGTAAGTGGTGTAAGAACAAGATTTGTAGTTACAGCCAAAGTGGTATATCCATCAGCTTTTTCAGCCGCTATATAAGCCATTGCTGTAGCACCGCCACCACCTGGTTTGTTTTCAACCACAATCGGCTTTCCTAAAAGTCCTTCACTTGCTTTTCCTAAAGTTCTACCGAAAATATCACTACCACCACCTGGAGATCCCCATACTACAAGGTTTACAGGTTTTTCCGGATATTTAAATTCCGCTACGGTAGTTGTTCCTGAAGTGTTGCCGCAACCGGTAACTACCAGCGATGCCATCAATGCTATTACTAATAATAATACGAAGCTTCTTTTTTTGTTAAACATTTTAACCCTCCATTAATTCTTTTATTTTGTTTTTTTGATTTCACCATAAATCCGTGTTACTATTTAAGCCCTTTGACACCTCCTTCAATAGGAAATAGCATATTTCAGGATATTGTATCCCATAGCAATTATAATATAATGGTCTACATATCTGAATTCAAATACATTCAAACGATTCTCTAAAAAATTCAAATTATTATTGGGATATTGTATCCCGAATTAATCGAAATTTGCGCTTTTCGAAAAAGATTTGGCTAAAGTATTAGTGTTGCCTAATACTTTTCAATAGTGCTTCTCCAGCTTTTTCAATGTGTTTCTTAATAAACAGCTCAGCGCCATATCTATTCTTTTCCTTAATCTCGTTGAGGATATCTCTATGCTCTGCTACTGTAATAATAGGTCTCCCCTCAAGGGACAATGACTGGTGTCGATATCTTTGTATCTTGTCCTGGAAATTATGCACCATCTGAATCAGCATAGGACTGTTAGACTTACTCAATATGCAATTATGAAACTGTGTGTTGCACTCAACCTGTTTTTTTAGATCGCCATCATCGATTGCCTTTTCCATGTCTGTAATCCATTTTTCAAGATTGATGACCCAACCGTCATCATAATTATCAATAGCCAGTCGCACGGCCAAACCTTCCAGCGCCCCTCTGATATTGAAGATTTCCTTTATCTGATTATCATTAATTCTCGCAACTATCACACCTTTACGAGGAAGGTTTTCAACAAGCTCTTCTATTTCAAGTCGCCTTAATGCCTCCCTTACAGGCGTTCTGCTAACTTCCATTTCTTCGGCAATCTGACTTTCAATAATCCTTTCGCCAGGCTTCAGATATCCGTTCAGAATAGCTGCTCGGATGTTTTCGAAAACTGCATCTCTTACTGTTTTATAATTTTCAACTTTAAGTTTAAAAACCTTGGGCATATAATTTCCTCAACAAAGTATTCTGTATCCCGTAATTGACGTAGCCTTCTGAAATCGATTATATAATTGCTGGATTTGATTGTCAATTTAAATATATTTTTAACAATAATTAAATTAGTCAAAATAATCGATCTCATTATCATTATAGGCTGCAAAATGATAGTGGTCTTCCCATTTTTTATTGATATATAAGTAATTTTTAGAAAAGCCTTCCTTCTCAAGTTTTAGTTTTTCCGCAACCCTCAGGGATTTTAAATTTCTTGGTATGATATTTACCTCCACCCGATGTAGCCTGAACTCATCAAAAACAATTTGAATCCCTTTTCTGATTGCTTCTGTCATATAGCCTTTGTTGATCTCATTTGCATCCAATTTATAGCCAAGAAAGCATGACCTGAAATTACCGTAAATGATATTGCTGAAACAAAGATTGCCAATGGTTCTATTGTCATCAATTTTTTTAAATATCCAAAGCCTGAAAAAATTGCCTTTTTTGTATTCACTTAGCTCGTATTTCAACTGGCTTGCCTGATTTGACTTTGTGTAGAAATCGTCTTCCCTGTCAGGATCCCATTCTATAAGAAAGTCTTTATTCCTATAATAATAATCCAGAACAAGATCTGCGTGCTCTGGTCCTAAAACCTTTAAGGATAATCTTTCTGTCTCGTATTCTCTTATAAATGTTGAATTTCTTTTCCAAATAAAACTCATTGCTTCACCTATTCAGCAGATTTGCCTTCCTTATGGTCAATTTGGATTTTCACTACGCATGTGTTAGAAAAAAGCTTTTCAATCTCATCCTTTACAATGGCTTCGAATCCTTTGGAATACTTATCACCGATTCTAAAAAGCGCATCCGCTTTTTCTTGTCCATCTACAATTGAAGCTTTACCAAATGCAATCACGCTTTCGTACTGGGTTCTCAACTCGTCAGGTATCACCAAGCTCTTGCCGACAACAAGAAAACTGACTTTATTGTAGTTTTCTATAGCATCAAGCTTATGGCCATCACAAGCACTATGAAAATATATGGCATTATCATAATACACGTAATTCAAAGCCACTCCATACCCATATCCATGGTCTCCAACGCATGACATAACCCCATAATCACCATCTTTTAGTATTGTCTCTACCGATGGACTGTCCATTTTTCTATCTATCCGTCTCAAATCTCTAAACATTGCACACCTCCTGTAAATCCTATATTACAATGCACCGCCTATCAACAGGGTTCTTAGAAACCGTTATCCAGGGACTCTACAGTGCTTATCTCACACTTGTAGAAGTGGGCGTCTTAGCACTGTTAGTCATCGGATAAAATCAATTGAATACAGCGACTTCGAAAAAATCAAGCCGCTGTATTCCATTACTAAACTATGTTTCTTCTATACTCTGCAAACATATTTCTAATTTGAGTCATTTTCGAATTCATATCAATCTGCAGGTCAGAAGCCTTTTTGTATTCGCAGTTTCCTATAGCTTCTCTTATTCTTGTGAAAATACTGGTTTGGGATGAGCTATCCTTCATCAGCTCCACACGCAATGTATTTATTTTCTGCCATCTGATTACATCTATATCAGTAGCGTAGTCTTCATGAAGCTTAGTGAAGCTTCTTAGAATTTCAATGTTGAGCGGTATGATTCTGCCGACCAATTCTGTCGACCATTTGGTCAAAATCACCTGCTTGTAAGACTCCACTAAGGCATTTGTAAACACCCCGCCTTGCTTCAACAGAGCAACTCTTTCCCCACCATGATTCAGTCCTTCAACATTCTCATAAACTGTAGCAGGTGCTTTGCCAAACAGGGCATTTCTTTCAGCTTCAGTATAATGTTCGAAAACGTCGTGTTCACTGCGGTATTTTTTGTCTTTCTCCAGATAGAAGCTTTCTACGCCTGCTTCTTTCGAGATTTCCTTTTCGATTTCCTCAGTTGAAAGACCGGACTCTACAACAGCTTCAATACCATCCAATGCAGCCATATAGGAAGAAGCGATTACAAGATATGTATTGGACAACGGGTTAGGAGCTCTTAGCTCGAATCTGGTTGCCATCTTATTGTTCAAGTCTCTGATGACGCCTATTAAAATAGATCTGTTCCTTGATGGAACCTCTTTTGTATGCCCTAAGGATGTGACCACACATACAGGTGCCTCAAAGCCGGGTTTCAATCTGTTCATTGAATCATTGGTTGACGACACAAATGGATTGACAACATCATAATTCCTCAAAATCCCCATAAGCGCACCATAGCCAATTTCACTCAGAAAATCCTTGTTCATGTCTACAGGTGTGAATAAGTTGATGTATTTGCCTGATTTTAGTCTTACTGCCACTCCGAGATGAGTATGCTCGCCATTGCCGGCCACACCCTCCAGTGGTTTAGCCATGAAAGTTGCTTCCAATCCATGATTTCTGAACATGTCCTCAATAATTTCCCGGGCAATTATCTCATTGTCAGCAGCTTGAAGCGCCTCAGCGTATTTCCAGTCAATTTCGAGTTGTTCCATTACATGCTGAAGTCTACCAGTGGATCCTACCTTGCTGGCGACTCCGCCAACCTCTTTGTGAGCCATTTCCGGTTCTAATCCGTATCTTTCCAACTCATGCATGCATTTTTCCAGTACAGTTCTGACGATTCCATGGGTCCTTTTCCAGTACTGCTCCTTAAGGCTTTGAGATGTTGAAAGCGCATCTATATTCGCTTTGTCATCCGGCGTGTTGACCCATAGCTCCAGCTCTGTGGCAGAAGTCAGGACAATCTTATCGATTTCCTCGTTCTCGAAACCGTATTTTCTGGCTAATTCAGGTTTTTTGCTGAATATCTCTTTTATGGATTCATCAAGAACCTTTTCAGTTCTTTTGAGAATAGATCTGGAACAGACCAATTTTTCATTATGCATCAGAAAAGCCGGTATTCTTAATGAACCTACAGGAAGACCGTTTTCATCACAGTAATAATCGTAGTTATAATCGACAAACCATGTGGCATCCAAATCCGCCAACATATCCACCCTAGCGTTGTTAAGGGTTGCTATTCCCTGAAGCTCAACTGAGGATCCGTCTGTTTGAATTCCATATTTCAGCATGTCATCCATATCACTGATAAAAAGAGAAATGGGTATTTTTTCATCTGTGGCATTTCCACCGATATCAACACCCATAAAAGAAACAAACTGAATCTCCGGATGCTCCTTGAATAAGCCAATCAGATATTCCTTGGTGCGGTTTTCTGGTTTGATAAAAAACACTCTGTTCATAATTACCCTCCTATAGTTGAAAATTATGTTTATTATAATAGCATAACTTTCGTGTATTAACAAGCAAATTTATTATAGGAAAATGTTTGTCCGCAAAAAATAAACAAAAAATATCCAAACACGAATATTTTTTGTAAATTATGTATATTTAATTCGTTTTAAAGCTCTTCTAGTGCTTTTTTCAAAACTTTTCCGATTGATTCATTAATGACCAGATTTGCTTTTCTGTCATAAGGCGTGCTGTCTTTATTGATTAAAATCAAGTTTCTGCCTTTGAAATAGGTGATCAGTCCCGCCGCAGGGTAAACCACCAGCGAAGTGCCTCCAATAATCAAGGTGTCCGCTTTCTCAATATAATCCACTGATTTGCTGATGACATAGTTGTCTAAAGGTTCTCCATACAGAACGACATCTGGTCGTATGATTCCACCGCAGTTATGGCACAATGGAATCCCTTCAGAATTCTCAACTTCCATCAATTCATAGGAAGCCTGGCAGTCCATGCAGAAATGTCTGTAAACTGTTCCGTGAAGCTCCAGCACCTCTTTGCTTCCCGCCTTTTGATGCAGTCCGTCTATATTCTGTGTTATAACTGCTTTTAACTTGCCTATTCTTTCTAGCTTGGCAAGTGCCAGATGAGCGTCATTAGGTTTGGCTTCCGTATGCAATATGTTTTTTCTGTAGTAATCGTAAAAAACAGCTGTATGCTTTAAGAAAAATCTGATGCTCAACATATCCTCGGGTGAATAGCCGTATTCAGATTTTGCACTATAGAGACCTTTTTCAGATCTGAAGTCAGGTATATTGCTTTCCGTGGAAACTCCCGCTCCCCCAAAAAACACAATATTGTTGCTTTCTTTAATGATTTCTCTCAATTCTCCAATTTTATTCATCCCTCACTCCTTATGGCTCAAGCATATTTCCAACAACTCTTCCGGATCGCTGATCAGGTATTCCGGATTATTTTTTTCCAATCCATCTATAGAGTTATACCCCCAATCCACTGATGCGATATCGACTCCGATGTTCTTTGTGGCTGTTATATCGCGAATCTCATCGCCTACGTACAGCACTTCATCTTTATTGATGCTATATTTTCTCATTATCTTCTTGAAGACTCTCTCTTTTCCAAACATACCCGAATTTTCAACAAACGAAAACATGGTAAGCTGGTGTTTTTCAATAAACTTATTGACGTTTTTTTTAGAATTGGATGTCAGAATGCCCAGAATAATACCGCTGTCTTTGAGCTTTAACATGACATCTTCCATAGTTGGCTTGCACATGTCTATGTTCTCAATACTTCCATGCAGGATTTTTCTTCCGAAACGGATCATTGCCGGTATGTTTCTTTTTTTTATATCAAGGTAGTCTATCAAATCAAAAGCGCTCATCTTTTTAAGGCTTCCCATATCGCTTTTAGAAACTTTTTTGAGTTTGTATTTGTCTGCCAGATCCAGATAAATTGTGAAGTTTATATCCTCTGTATCTGCCAAGGTACCGTCGAAATCAAATATGACATATTTATATTTCATTCTATTCCCTCGATTATAATTGTATATGGCTAGTATACTACAGTTTGGTTTTTTAAATCAAATAATATTGGTATTATTTGTTGATATTAACTATAATAGAGTAGAATATGAGATTAGGAGCTGCAATGAGCAAATATAGAATAAAAGAAATAATTGTTGTGGAGGGAAAAGATGATATATCTGCTGTCAAGGCTGCTGTCGATGCGGAAGTGATTTCAACCAGCGGTTTAGGATTAAATCAGAAAATTTTGGATCTCATCAGATCAGCAGCTGAGAAACAAGGCGTCATTGTATTGACAGATCCTGATTTTCCCGGTAATAAGATACGTCAGATGTTGAACAATGAGATCAAAAACCTGAAGCATGCGCACATACCAAAAGAGAATGCTAAAAAGAACAATAATATTGGTGTGGAGAATGCAACACCCGAGGTGATCATAGAAGCTTTAAAGAATGCAAAAGCAATCACAGAAAACGCCATCGATATTTTTACTGAAAAAGACCTTTATGAGAATGGCTTGAACGGAACCTCAAGCGCATCTTTAAGAAGAAGGATCATTGCTGAATCTCTGGGTATTGGCTATTGCTCAGCAAAGCAACTGCTTAAAAGACTTAACCATTATGGCATAACAAGAGAAGCGTTTGAAAACGCTTTAAAGAAAGTGGATGATGAAAATGAATGATAGACTACATATACCAAGAATTACAAAGGATGTTCTTAAGAAATACAAATTCCACCTGACTAAAGGTCTTGGTCAGAATTTTTTGATTGACGGCAGTGTAATCGAAAAGATTTGCAATGCTGCAGATATTAACAAAGATGATGCAGTGCTTGAAATAGGTCCCGGTATCGGTACCCTGACACAGCATTTGTGTGAAAAAGCCAAAAAAGTGGTTTCCGTAGAAATAGACCGCCAATTGGAGGCGATTCATCACGAAACCTTGCCGTACAAAAATCTGACGCTGATTTATGATGATTTCATGAAAGTAGACTTGATCAAGTTATTCAATGATTATTTTTTGAATGAGAATGTCAAGGTTGTAGCCAATATACCCTATTACATCACCACACCCATTGTGATGAGGTTGCTTGAAGAAAGGCTTCCTCTAGACTCAATTACGGTTATGGTTCAAAAGGAGGTTGCCAACAGATTCAGTTCTCTGCCAGGCTCGAAAGACTACGGGTCCATAACGGCTGTAATCCAGTACTATACTGATCCCAAAATGGCTTTTATAGTACCCGGCACAGTTTTCATACCGCAACCTAAGGTGGATTCAGCTGTTATAGTGATGAAATTGCATAAGCAACCGCCTGTCCAATTAGACAATGAGAATTTGTTTTTCAGACTTATTAAAGGTGCTTTTGGACAAAGAAGAAAAACACTTGTCAACTCTGTTTCAGGCACAATTCCAGAAATAAAAAAAGATGATCTGTTGTCCATCATAACAAAGCTGGGGTTTAACCCAGCTATTAGAGGTGAAAAATTAAGTATTCATGATTTTGCGCTGATTGCCAATGAATTGAATCGGTTATTAGACTCCGCTCAAAGGTTATAGCCATAGTCAAATGCATTTAGGTTTTCATCTACAAACTTTTCAGGAACGCTATCCTTGATCGTCTCAATCCAATTTTTTTTGTCAATATCTGTGTTTTTTGCCAGAATTCCAATCAAAAGTATATTGGCAACTTTATCTGTTCCGAGCTCATTGCTCTTTTTAATGGCATCCAATGCGATGACATGGTGATTTTTCTTGAATTCCTCCACAATGTTTTGTGGATATTTTTCCAACTCCGCAATGACAGGCACAGGGGGAATCTGATATTCATTCAATATAGCCAGACCTTTATCCTTGAGAGATGACTTCCATCTGAAGGCCTCAAGAAGCTCCATTCCCAGCAAAATATCAGCGCCGGCAACGGCAATGTTGGGTGAGTGAATTTTCTTTCCGATTTTCACACTTCCCCATACTCTACCACCCCTTTGTGCAAGCCCTACAACATCGTTGCTTTTGACATCATATCCGCCGTTCATAGCTGCTTCACAAATTATTTTGGTGGTGAGAATCAATCCCTGACCACCCACACCTGCAATAATAATATTATACTGACTCATTTTGCCCCTCCTTTTTTCTTTTGATGGCGTTTACCGGACAAACCTGAGCACAGACTGAACAACCCACACACATATAAGGATTGATTGATGATTTGAGTTTTTCTATGCCTTTATAAGCTTTCATCGCAATAGGTGGACAGTTGGTTTTTACACAACTCCTGCAGCCAATGCATATTTTCGGATCAACATAGAAATTTGTTTCCTTTATTTTGAAATTCAAAGCGCAAGGTCTGGTTGCAATGACTATGGATAAGCCTTCATGCTTTAGCTCTTCGTTGATTGACTTGGATGCCTCTTTATAGCTGAACTGGTCGATTACCTTCAAGCGTTCAAATCCCATGGTCTTAACTATATTCTCTATACTGACATGCATGTCGTACTGACTTCCGTACTTCCCTGTTCCGGCGTTTGGCTGGCCTCCAGTCATGGCGGTCGTGCCGTTGTCAAGTATGATTAGAGTCATATTGTAGGAACTGTCCAACTGGTGAAGCATATTCAGGAGGCTTGGCATGCCTGAATGATAAAAGGTACCATCTCCAATGACAGCTACCAAAGGCTCTTTATTGCCGGCTATGGTATTCGCTTTCGACATTCCCTTCATGATACTGATGCATGCGCCCATGCTGATGATCGAATTCAAGATATTTAGAGGGGGCAGAACAGCCATGGAGTAGCACCCGATATCACCTATGACGCTGACTTTGGCTTTTTTAAGAATATCGAACACAGGTCTGTGAGGACACCCGGCACAAAACATTGGCACTCTTCCGACTGTCTCCACGATTTCGATTGATTCACTGCTCTTATCTTTGATGACGCCTGCTTTCAGCAAGCCATCCTCGATATCTTCCGACCCAAGCTCTCCTGTAAAACTAAATAATTCTTTACCGATGCAACCGATGCCGTGTATTTTCATTTCATTTTCTATGAACGGCATCAATTCTTCAAGAACTATTATTTGTTTATATTTTTTTGATAGTTCCTTAAGGGTTTTAACAGGCAGCGGATATACCATTCCCAATTTATAGATGCTCACATCCAGATTCAATTCCTTCAGATTTTGATACATCAACCCTGATGTGACGATCAATGTGTCGCTGGTTTCCTTTTCTTCCAGTCTATTGATACTCATCCTATTTGCATCTTCAGCAAGTCTTACCAATCTATCCTGCATGTCAAATTGCTTCTGAAAAGTATTCGGTGGTATCATGCCATAGTCTTCCAGTTTTTTTGAGAATCCGGATATCTGATGATTCTCCCTGTCTGATAACGCCACAATACTTCGGGAGTGGCAGACTCTGCTTGTAATTCTCATCAGCACCGGAGCATTGTAATCCTCGCTTAGTTTAAGGCCTGTTTTGACAAAATCCTTCGCCTCCTGGCTATCACTAGGGTCTAGTATAGGCATATTTGCAAATTTTCCAAAAAATCGATTGTCTTGTTCATTCTGCGAGCTTAACATACCGGGATCGTCTCCGGTTACCAAAATAAAGCCTCCATTGATACGGGTCTGAGTGAATGTCATTAACGGATCCGCACAAACATTGACCCCAACATGCTTCATCGAAACCAATGTTCTCGCACCTGCAAACGATGCCCCAATGCCAACTTCCAAAGCAACTTTCTCATTAACTGAAAACTCGGAATAAATGTCAGGATACTCGGTGTTCAATGTGTGCATGATCTCAACAGTTGGTGACCCGGGGAAACTGGCGGCTACAGCGCCTCCCGCTTCATAAAACCCCCTTGCAATGGCGGCATTCCCGGATAAAACTTCTTTCTTATTCAAAATAACACCTCCTTAAGTTTATTATATCATGCAGGTTTACAATTATTCAACTCCACAGCTGATTGTATGTAGCACGATATAACGCCTAAGGTTTCGAATCAATAAGCATTAATTATCTCTTTTATATCGTCGACATATTGTTTTCCAATGCACACAGCGTGATTTGAGTTTGTAAAGACACCCTCTTTACTCAATATAATATTATGTTCATAGCTGTCAATCATAATGTAGGCGTATTCATCAATGTTTAAAATCTGTTCCTCAAATTTTTCAAACTGAAGGCTTTTGATATAATGAACAAACGTCTCAATGGTATGGGTATCTGTAATGGTGATCTTTTCCTCATAGTTGTCTTTAAAATGGAATACCATTTGCTTTATTTGCTCTTTACCCAAGTTCCAATAAGGATGATAGTCTCCTTCTTCCTTGTCTGTTTTCACTGTAACCACAACCGGCATGTTCATGTTTTCCACATAAGCATGTCCAATAATTGTCATGCTCAAGTTATCGCCATAATGGACACTGTTATAATATAATATACCGGGTTTGACTATTTCTCCGAAGTCATTTACCTCAAATTCTTCTTCATAATTACTGCTACTCCTACTTGATTTTACAGCGCTTCCGATATCAATTGGATTGTCAGAGTTCATACGCTCTCTTTCTATGTTAAAAATCTTCCATGAAAAGTCAGACAATATCTGTCCAAAATTACTCCGAACGCTCTGATTTCGCTCATTTCCTTGCATATAAAAATCATCTTCAACACTTGCTCTCCATATTTCCATTCTCAAAAGACCTTCATAGAAGAGCGTTTCTGACATCTCTTCACATTTGACTATGTGATATGTGATATGAGCGGTAGTGTTGAGTTTTTCCTTATACGTATCAATGCCATCAACTAATTCAGCATTGATTATCTTAATCTGATACACATCATTTTCTGTCTCTAGTTTCCACCCGTCCAATTGTGATGCTACAAGATTTTCTATCTGCCTATCAATCTTCACTTTCAATTTTTTATTGTTTTGATTAATATACGTACTTGCAACAAGCAATATTGAAATAATGATAATGACTAACATACCTATTTTTTTTCTCACTGTAAAATCTCCCCTTAAATCAGCATCTAATTATGACGATTGTCATTCAATTTTAGTTCCTTTGCCTTATCTTATATTTCATTAAATGAAAAAAAAATCACCCCAGTGAATAATCAATGGGATGATTGCTTGTTACTTGATATTGAACAGTTTTTTGAAATTGTCTGTGGTGGCTTCAGCTACCGCCTCAAAAGAAATCTCCTTGATGTTAGCTATTTCCTGGGCCACATATCTCACATATGATGGCTCATTTCTTTTTCCTCTAAACGGTACCGGCGTCAGATATGGACCATCAGTCTCTATGAGAAGACTTTCAAGCGGTAATTCCTTAGCGACTTCCTTGGTTTTTCTGGCATTGCTGAATGTGATCGGTCCTGCAATTGAAATCAGGAATCCCATCTTGATAAATTCTCTAGCCAACTCCACATTTCCTGAGTAGCAATGCATGATGCCTCTTGTACCGGAGTATTTCTCAGCTTTCATTATATTGAATATGTCTCCATGCGCTTCTCTATCATGGACAATATATGGCATATCAAGCTCTTTAGCCATTCGAATCTGCTCGATAAACCATTTTTTTTGTATGTCTCTAGGTGAGTGGTCATAGTGGTAATCAAGTCCAATTTCTCCAATAGCCACCACTTTACTTTTCTTTGTCAGGGATCTGATGATCTGTAAAAATTCTTCTGTGGCATCTTTCGCATCGTGGGGATGATAACCAACAGATGCATAAATTTTCCCATATTTCTCTGATGCATTGACAGCTTTTATGGAAGATTGGAGATCATAAGCCGCGTGCAAAACATAACTTATCCCATCCTGCTCGAATCTCTCTATAAGCTTTTCCCTGTCTCTGTCATATCTTCCATCATCCAGATGTACATGGCTATCTACCAACATGATAACACCTACTTTTTCTTTTTTGAAGACTTTCGATATTGCTTAATAAGTGAAGTGACCATATCTTTTTCTGTTCTGTCTTCTTTTACAGTGATTTTAATGATACTCGCTCTTTTCGGCGAGTTGTAGTCTATTACAAGTTTGCAGGTTTTACTATTGAAGCTTGTCCATTCAATCTTCTTTATTGCTTCCCATCTGATCAGCATGTTGTTCTTGATGATGCCCGCTTCAGTTATAATAGTCTTGCTCAATGAATTGATGGACACAGCCAAAAACAATACCAAGGTGGCAATGAATTGTGTAATTTCAATTTCAGTGATTATTTCTCCCGCTAGATGTCGCCCATAAAGTGCATATCCCATCATCATCAGCATCATGATTACCACAACGCTGACAATATTCATATTTCTGTTATCCAATAGCAGTTTATATAGCACCTTTCCTCTTTCTCTTCTGTTTACAATTTTATTCTTGATGTTATAAAAGAAAATAACCACGCCAAACAATAGTAATCCTTGATAAAATAAATTCATACTTCTCTCCTATTTAAGTTATTATTGATCCATCTGTTAAATCTTCCAATGTCGAT
>JAUYTY010000096.1 GCA_030694905.1 Eubacteriales bacterium
GATGATGTTAAGACATACATTTTCCATGGAAGAAGAAGCAAGAACCATAGAAAAATCAATAGAATGCGTTTTGGATAAGGGCTATAGAACATCAGATATCGCAAACGGAAAAGACTATCTGGGAACAAAGGAAATAACAGATAAAATAATAGAAATGCTTTAAAAATAACAAGAATCTATTGATATCATATCCAATAGATTCTTGTTATTTAATGTGGCTTTCCATTCATTACCTCCTATGATTATTTTGTTTGCGAATACTGCCCGCACCCAAAATAATTTACTCCGTCTGCCGATGCCCACAACATGGCAAGCTCAAATTCCTCTTCGGTTAAGTTTCTTTGGTCTTCCATCTGTTATTCCTCCACTTATGACCCTGATTCATCATCAAAGTCGGTATTTCTCCAAATTTTAGCAGACTTTGTATAGCGTGTCAATAGTTTTGGGCCAAAATTGTATTAAAATATACACTAATTGTATTTTGTATTCATTGCACAAACACTAAATAAATCAATATCAAAAAGCCATCGGACTTTAGATCCGATGGCTCAACTCTAAACCATTATTTAAACATTCTTGATTTCGTCAGAAATCGGAAAGTCTTCTTTTGCAAATTTGGATATTTCTGTCAGTGATGAGACCAAACCGGCAATAGCTTGAATTTCTGAAGGTATAATGATTTTTGTCGCCCTGCCGTCAGCAGCAGCAACAAAAGCTTCTAGGCTTTTCAGGGACAATACTTCTTTGCTTGGTTTCGATTCATTGATCCGTCTGATACCTTCGGCGGTGGCTGTCTGTATGGTGACAATTGCCTCTGCTTGTCCTTCTGCCCTTCTGATGGCTGCTTCCTTATCGGCTTCAGCTTCAAGTATAAGAGATTCTTTCTTACCTTCAGCGACAAGGATAGCAGAACGTTTCTCACCTTCGGCTCTCAGTATGGACTCTCTTCTCTGTCTCTCCGCTTTCATTTGTTTTTCCATGGCGTCTTGGATTTCAGATGGCGGCATGATGTTTTTAAGCTCGACTCTGTTAACTTTAATACCCCATGGGTCAGTGGCTTCATCAAGGATCACTCTCATCTTCGTGTTGATGACTTCCCTTGATGTCAGCGACTCATCCAGCTCCAGGTCACCTATAATATTTCTAAGTGTTGTCGCTGTCAGATTTTCAATCGCGGATAATGGCCTTTCAACGCCATATGTGAAGGATTTTGGATCAGTGATTTGGAAAAATACAACTGTATCAATCTGCATGGTGACGTTATCTTCTGTTATAACCGGTTGGGGTGGAAAATCAACAACCTGTTCTTTTAATGAAACTCTTCTCGATATTCTGTCGAGAAAAGGCATTTTTAGATGCAGACCGGTTTCCCATGTTGTGTGGTATGCGCCAAGTCTTTCAATAACGAACGCATTTGCCTGCGGTACGATTTTTATGTTAGCAACAACGATTACGATTAGAATAGCCAATATTATTAAAAAAGGGATATATTCAATCATTTAGTAACCTCCATTCGATTTACTATTAATTTGACGCCGTCGATTCTTTCGACTCTTACCAAGGCGTCCATTGGTATGATTTTTTCATCCAGGGAGCGGGCTGTCCAGATTTGGTTTGAAATCTTTACCAATCCCTTTGCATTCAGATTATCAATCTCCTCAATTACCTTACCGACATCTCCAACGAGCTTGTCTGCATTAGTACGTGTCTTGCCAACCTTTAAATATTTCATGACCAAAGGCCTGGTGAAATAAAGCAAAATAGCTGAAGCGACTAGAAAAATTGCAATCTGACCTATTGGAGAAAAACCAAGCAATTGAGAAACTAAAGCTATGACTGAGGCTATGGCAAACCATATGGTTGTTATACCCGCTGTTGCAGCCTCAATGATAACAAAAACGATGATCAGGGCAATCCAGAAAATACTGGCAGGTTCCATGATATTCCTCCTTTGAAAGGTTCAACGACTATAGAGATTTATTTATAGTACATTGTATCATTAAATTTATCAAATGAACATTAAATTAATATTAATTCGATACTCATCACTGCTCCAAAAGATCATATGATTTACCCTTTTGCCATATGGTTTTTATCTGGCAAAGAAGATCATCAGGGCTGTTGACCATGTGGACGATTTCTGTCTTGTCCTCGAATTCATAAGTTTTTGTGATGATTTTGACTGAGTGACCATATTTGATTTCCTTCCTGTAGACGATGTCGATATGGGTGAGATCAGATCTTGTGATAATTTCATAAGGAACGGTCTCGATAGCCCAAGCCAGATATTTTGTGTTGTTGACATGCAGGTTATTGTCGATATCCATATATCTTATACTAAAACTTTTTTCAAAATCCCCCTCCGATAATTTTGGTATGTTGTTGAAGGTGATTTTCTCAGAAAACCTGTCCTTGGTCGTAAAACCATAAGCCTTTGTCAGATCTTTTGTTATACGGCATAATTTCTTTGATTCAATATCGACTATTGTCCAGGTTGAATATGCGAAGGCTATTAGATTTTCCTTTTCATCATACATCTCAAACTTTCGATACACATAAAATCTTTCATAATACATTGGAAAAGTGACGATTTTGACTACCTCTCTGAATCCCGGCATCCTGTTGATGTGGATATTGTATTTCAAAAGAACCCATATAAGGTTGTTGGATACCATATAATCGTGTCCTACACCGAGAAATGAGGATTGGTTTGTTGCCGCATCCTGAAAAAGTCCTATCAATGATTGGGGAGAAAGCTTATCTTTGTAATCTGTATAAAAACATAATATTTCATAAGGTTTGGTCGTTTTCATCAATGGCATATTTTGGCTCCTTACATACATTATTGCTAATATTATACCACATCTCCAAAAATTTCTCTTTACCCACTTTGATAATATCCATATAATATAACTCAAAGGACGGGGAGCAATGGAAAATTATACAGGTATAATAGATGAAATTATATATTACAGCGAAGAAAATGGTTATACAGTTGGAATTCTTGAAACGGAAGACGATATAATCACTTTCACAGGCACATTTTCTAACCCAACACAGGGAGAAAATCTCAAGATTACTGGGAATTGGGCTTTTCACAGACGATATGGAAAGCAATTTGAAGTGGAAAGCTTTGAACTGATTCGTCCGGACACCCTTGATGGGATAAGGAAATATTTGTCATCCGGTCTGATTAAAGGTATTGGAAAATCAACAGCAAACAAGATTGTCGAGCTGTTTGGGGATAAGACCCTAGAAATAATGCAATATCAACCTCAGAGAATTACAGAGGTGGAAGGCATTGGAGAAAAGAAAGCCGATATTATTATAGAGAGCTACCGTGAGCAGATTGAACTGAAAGAGATCATGATTTATCTTCAGAAATACGGAATATCACCAGCTTATAGCGTAAAAATATACAGGCGATATGGCTCAGAAACCATAAAGAACGTAAAGGACAATCCCTATAAACTGGCTGAAGACATCCAGGGAATCGGTTTCAAGCTGGCTGACAAGATAGCCGCATCAATGGGAATCAGCAATAATTCTGAATTTAGGATTGAGGCAGGAATCAGACATGTGCTCATGGAATCCGCCGGTGAAGGGCATACATATCTGAACAAACACCACCTGAAAGAGAAGTCGGAAAAAGTATTGAATGTAAAAATATCCTATATAGATGCTGTCATATCCAACATGGCATTCAGGGGGCAGATATTTGTCGAAAGCATAGATGGATATGACGCCATTTACTATATTCCTTATTATTATGCCGAGACAGGAACAGCCAATAAAATAACCAGCCTGCACCTGAATTTTAAGAATAGATTTGAGGGTAATCTGGAAGAGATCATTGAAGGGATTGAAAGAGAAAGCATTAAACAGCTGACTGAAAAACAAAAGGAAAGTGTGATTAAGGCAGTCAAGAATGGCGTTTCTGTCATCACAGGCGGTCCCGGAACCGGAAAAACGACCGTCATTAACACATTGATTAAAATGTTTGAAATAATGGGTAAGGAAACCGCCCTTTGCGCACCGACAGGAAGAGCGGCCAAAAGAATTACTGAAACCTCCAACAAAGAGGCAAAAACCATCCATAGACTGCTGGAGTACAATTTCAGCGAGGATACCAGCACTTTGTATTTCAACAAAAATGAACACTCGCCACTTGAGTACGAAGTAATTATTGTGGATGAAGTGTCTATGGTGGATATTTTACTGATGAATTCATTGCTGAAAGCTATTGAGAATGGGAGTAGAATTGTTTTGGTGGGGGATGTTGACCAATTGCCATCGGTGGGGGCAGGAAATGTGCTTCGGGATATTATAGACTCGGAAGTTATTCCGACAACAAAGCTTGACAAGGTGTTCCGACAATCAGAGAAAAGTTTGATCAAAGTCAATGCACACAATATCAATAATGGTGAAATGCCAACATATAATATCAAGGAAGGGGACTTCTACTTCATAAAAGAGGAAGAGGGGAATATAGCTGATACAATCGTGACGCTTTGTTCGGATCGCTTGACATCTCACTATGGATTCAATGGCATGGAAGAGATTCAGGTCCTCACACCTATGAAAAAAGGAATATCTGGAACCATTGAGCTAAATAGAAGGCTGCAAGCGGCATTAAATCCTCCATCTGACCTCAAGTCAGAAAAAAAAATAGGCGATGTAGTCTTTCGGGTAGGGGACAAAGTCATGCAAACAAAGAATAACTATCAGGTAAAATGGGAGATTGCCACAGCTGGCAATGAGGCAGAAAAAGGAGAAGGCATCTTCAATGGTGACATAGGTCACATAAGGTTTATAGACAACAAAGATGAGTGCCTATGGATTGAATTTGATGAAAAGAGGGAGGTTAGGTACGATTTCACACAATTGGATGAAATCATACTCGCCTATGCTGTGACCGTCCACAAAAGCCAGGGCAGTGAGTTTCCGGCAGTCATAATACCCGTCACCTGGGCTCCTCCGATGTTGCTGAACAGGAATTTGTTTTATACAGCAGTTACCAGGGCACAAAAATTGGTTGTGCTCGTAGGCAATGAAAAGTATCTTAAAATGATGATACAAAACAATAAGACCTCCGAGAGGTATTCGGGATTAAAACACAGATTATCACAGATCAAACAATATTGCTATAAGGATGTGAAGCTTTGATAGATGGCTTGTTGCGTGAAATTTCTGAAATTCTTTTACCTGAAAAAAACACCTGCCTTGTCTGCGGATATAAAGATCCATACATAAATACATCCTATATCTGTCTGCATTGTGAAAGCCTGCTTGCAAGATTGGAAGGAATCCTTTGCATCAAATGTTCTAAGTCCATGGCGAATGATGGTGATTTATGTGGCGATTGTGTCAAAATGGAGAAGGTTTTTGATAAAAGCCTAGCGCTGTTTCAATACAGGGACGAAGCCAAAGCGCTTATCAATGACTTCAAGTATCACAACAAATCTTACTTATATAAAGTGTTTGGCTTTCAGATGGTAAAATTCCTTAAAGATATTGATTTGACTGATATAAAGGCCGTTGTACCTGTACCCGTTCATAAAGCGAAGGAGTTGAAAAGAGGGTATAATCAATCTGAACTGCTTGCCAGTTATATTTCTTTTAATTTGGGGCTACCTATGTTAAAATTAGTTAAGAGAAACAAAGATACAACACCTCAAAGCCGATTGGAAGGATATGCAAGATGGAACAATATGGCAGGTGCTTTTGAAATTGACAAAGGGGTGCCGATACCCGATAAGATTTTGTTGGTGGATGACATATACACAACAGGCTCAACTGTCAATGAGTGCTCCAAAGTCTTGAAAAAATGGGGAGCGGATGAAATAATCTGCCTGGCTATTGCCAGGTAGGGCTTATTGAATATTTATCCGAACAGCAATAAATAAACCATAAGTTATCCACACAAAAAAGCATTAAAACTCGACTTGTTAACAGGTTTATCAACAGATGCTTAAAAAAGTTTTATACATAAATAGACAATCATCATACAATATTATAAAGTTTTTAAACCCTTGTATCTGGGTATAAAATAAATACTAACAAAAGAAAGGGGACTGACGTATGAATACGAAAATATTTGGTAAAAACATCAGTGTCACCGATAATTTAAGGGACACAGTAGAAAAGAAAATCTCAAAGCTCGACAAATTCTTCTATAAGGATGTGGAAGTCAATGTGGTTTTAAGCGTTGAAAAGTTGAGACAGATTATTGAGATCACAGTGCCTTTTGCAGGAACAGTCATAAGAGCAGAAGAAGTTACAGATGATATGTATAGCTCAATAGATAGCGCTGTGGATGCTATGGAAAGACAAATCAGGAAGCATAAGACCAGGCTGCAGAGCAAGAAGCACGGTCAGGATACCATTAGATTTGAGAATATCGAACCGCTTGACACTGAAGAGGAAGATCTGAAAATAGTAAAGACCAAAAGATTCGCAGTGAAACCAATGAGCGTTGAGGAAGCGGCACTGCAAATGGATTTGGTTAATCACAATTTCTATGTCTTCCTAAACGCGGATACGGAAGAAGTCAATGTCGTATACAAAAGGAAAGACAACAATGTAGGATTAATTGAACCGGAGTATTGATCCAAATAGTGCAATAAAAAGCC
This sequence comes from Eubacteriales bacterium, assembly GCA_030694905.1. GTDB lineage: Bacteria > Bacillota > Clostridia > Tissierellales > Dethiosulfatibacteraceae > 38-11. The sequence goes on from JAUYTY010000096.1 coordinate 6,633, forward strand.
TGGCAGGATTTGCCAGGCTTTTCTAATGAATAAAAGAAGATGGAATCTTGAAGTTGGATTTGAATTGATATATAATAAATAAATTAGCATTATACCAATCAGGAGGAATCAGGTTGTTTTTATATGCGGTAATCATTGGTTTGATAATTGGAATACTAAGAAAAGGTAAGTTGGAAAAAATCGGTTATTTGACGATTCAGTATCCTTTGCTTATAGTGACAGGTGTACTGTTTCAATTTTTTGTCTTTATACTGAACATAGGACTGTCTGATTTGGGCAATAATATCAATGATGGCATATTGATTGTTTCCTATATACTAATTATGGCAGGCATATTGTCGAATAAATCAGTCAAATTTATGTATCTGTTTTTGGCTGGTACATTATACAATTTCGTTACCCTTATTCTCAATGGTGTAAAGGTGGGAATTACCTCGGCAACAGCGGAAAAGGCATTCAGCCCAGAAATCGTCGAATTGATCAAAACAGGCAATGTGAGATATTTCACCGTCATTCCCGAATCCAAGTTCTATATGGGAGCGTTTCTATCCTTTGAAGGTATATTTATCTACCCAATCGTTTTGACTATAGGAGACATTATTTTGTTTTTTGCCACTGTGGTTTTCATACAGTATGCCATGACCGATAAAAGCATTAGAAAAGGATCGAGTGTAAGATATTCCAGAAATCTATTCAGATAGCAATTTTGACAACGGAGGAGACATCATGTCCGGAAACAACTTTTTAAAAGGTGCTGCCGTTTTGGGAACTGCAGGATTTATTGTTAAAATAATAGGTGCTATATACAGAATACCACTAACAAATCTTATAGGTACAGAGGGCATTGGTTATTTTCAGCCTGCTTATCAGGTCTACAACCTGCTGCTTGTCATCTCATTGGCTGGATTTCCTACAGCGGTGGCTAGGCTTGTGTCTGAAAAAATGGCACTTGAAAATCCGCAAGGCGCGCATCAGATATTCAAACTCTCAATGAGAGTTATTTTAGTTGTAAGCGTGGTTTCGTCGGTAACAGTCCTTATTTTTGCGAAAAGCATAGCCCAGGCAATCGGATATCCCGGGACCTACTATTCTTTGCTGGGGCTTGTTCCAGCCCTCTTGATCGTACCTGTCATGAGTGTTTATAGAGGCTATTTTCAGGGTATGCAGAATATGATGCCGACTGCACTGTCACAAGTATTGGAACAATTGATCAGGTTTGCCGTAGGGCTGTCTCTGGCCTATATGTTGTCAAGCTCAAGCCTTCAGAAAGCTGCTGGGGGGGCATCCTTCGGTGCATCTGCAGGAGGTCTGGCAGGGTTTATATTTATTCTATTCATATATGCCAGACATAGAAAAAATATCCATGAAAAGATTGACAACGCCACAAACAATATTGAAGAGGAATCTGGAAAAGTCATCAGTAAGCTACTCACTATAGCAATTCCAATAACAATGGGTGCTTCTATCGTTCCTTTGATGGGATTGATAGATGCTAAATTGGTATCAATGAGATTGGCACAGATAGGCTACTCGGTGATTGAAGCTACAGACTTATATGGTCAGCTTAGCGGAACGGCTCAGACATTTATAAATTTCCCACAGGTTTTTTCCATAGCGATAGCCATGAGTCTTGTTCCCAGCATCTCCAATGCCTATACCAGAAGAGACAAAGAGGCGTTGAACCAGACTACCGATCTGGGAATGCGGACCTCTCTGATTATTGGTCTGCCATCAGCTTTTGGCCTATATATTCTAGCCGAGCCTATAATTAAACTTTTCTACCCTGCTCTGGGACCGGATAAACATAAGAGCGTAGGACAATTATTGGCAATATTGGCAATCAGTGTTGTTTTTCTAACAGTAGTGCAATCCCTCACGGCTATTTTGCAAGCAGTGGATAAGCAAAGAATCCCAGTCAAAAATCTGGCAATAGGGGCGTTGGTGAAAATTGTTTTAACATATGTATTGGTTGGTATTCCTTCGTTGAATGTCAAGGGTGCCGCTTTGAGCACAATAGCGGCTTATTTGACAGCTGCCGCTCTCAATTATTGGGATATAAACAAATATACGGAAGTGAAGGTAAGGTTGTTCAGAATCGCTTTCAGACCTTTCATTGCTTCAGTGGTTATGGGAGCGGTGGTCTACGTCGTTTATCATGGCGGTGCCAGCATCATAGGTGTCAAGCTATCAGCCTTGGCGGCAATCTTATGCGGTGTTGCGGTATATTTTATAGCGTTGCCGATAACGGGAACAATCAAGAAAGAAGATATGGATTTGCTGCCTAAAGGCGAGAAACTGTATAAGCTGATGAATAAACTAAAACTGATGAAATAGGTGATATGATGTATAAATTGCATATCGTAGGATTGGGAACAGGAAACTTGGAAGATTTGACCTACAAAGCTTATAATTTAATTAAAAGTGAAAAGCCTAAATATGCTCGGACTGTCAGGCATCCTGTTTTGACGGAACACAATCTCAAGAACTTAAAGTCTTTTGATGAAATATTTGAGCGGGAAGACAATCTTGAGCAAGTTTATCAGACAATCAAGGAAAGGATTGACCTTGCATTGGAAGAACATGGCGAGATCATTTACATCGTCCCGGGATCGCCATATATTGGAGATAGGATTACAGAAAGCTATTTATCGGGAGTGCATGACATAGCCATAGAAATTATAGACGGTTGCAGTTTCATCGACAAGGCAATCAAAATGACAGGTTCTCAAAACGCAAGATTTAATATAGTTGACGGACACATGGCAGATAAACACGAATTTGACATACATTCCAACAATATTATTTGCGGAGTGGAAAGCCAAGCGCTTGCTTCTAAGATTAAAATTGAACTAACGGAAATATATCCAGATGATGCCAGCGTCATTTTTATGGACGTATTAAAAAATAAAAGAGAATATATTTCATTATTCGAGTTGGATAGACAAGAAAATTATGACTATTCCACATATATTTTTGTTGAAAGTATTGATATTACAATGTTAGACGTGTATAATATAAATGATTTGAAAAACCTAATGGTTTTATTAAGGGGTCCGGACGGATGTCCATGGGATAGAAAGCAAACCCATATGACTTTGAGAGAGTGTGTTGTTGAAGAAGCGTACGAGGTTGTGGATGCCATCGAGAAAGATGATGTCGACAATCTGTCTGAAGAATTAGGCGATTTGCTGCTGCAAGTCGTGTTCCATTCGCAGATAGCGGCAGAGGAAGGTTATTTCAACTTCGAGGATGTGATTGCAGGTATCTGTAAGAAGCTTTACTCCAGGCATCCTCATGTATTTCTTGAGGAACATGCAAATAATGAGACAGAAGCTAAACTGAACTGGGATGAGATAAAACAGAAAGAAAAAAAAGTATCTTCCTATACTGAAAGAATCTCAAGCATACCAAAATCCATGTCGCCTTTATCCAGAGGCTATAAGATCCAGAGCAAAGCGGCTGAAGTTGGGTTTGATTGGCCTGATGCATCCGGTGCGGTTCTTAAAGTAA
>JAUYTY010000102.1 GCA_030694905.1 Eubacteriales bacterium
AAGGATCATGAGACAGCCCATGGCGGCTATGACCCCACCTTTGCCAATCTTGACTCTGACAGGGTCATACCGGTTGATGTTCTGCGAGACATGGAAAAGGAAGGTAGAGTAGGAGAACTGTTCAATTTCTTTTACACGACAACAGGCAATGGAACATCTGTAGCCAATGCCAAAGGATTTGCGGCTGAAATTGCAAAAGACCTTCTATCCAATGGGGTGCAGGCTGTTATCCTCACATCCACCTGAGGTACTTGTACGCGTTGCGGTGCAACCATGGTAAAAGAAATAGAAAGGGCAGGTATTCCTGTTGTTCATATGTGTACCATTGTTCCGATATCCAAAACTGTAGGCGCGAATAGAATTGTGCCAACAGTAGCCATACCACATCCTCTGGGGAATCCTTCCCTGACAGCTCAGGAAGAGAAATCTTTGAGAAGAGGACTAGTTGAAAAAGCTTTAAAAGCATTGGAAACTGAAATAACAGAACAGACTGTATTTGAATAATTGATTTTGGAGGATGATATGTTAGAATTGAACAAGGACAATTTTGAAGAGGAAGTTTTGAAGTCAGAGGGAGTCACATTGGTGGATTTTTGGGGTGACAGCTGCGAGCCATGCAAAGCGCTTATGCCTGATGTTGAGGTTCTTGCTGATATGTATGGTGACAAGATAAAATTCGCTAAGCTGAACACAACCAAGGCCAGAAGAGTAGCGATCAGCCAAAGGGTGCTGGGACTTCCAACCCTATTGATATACAAGGATGGCAGCATTGTGGAGGAAATCACCAAAGATCAAGCCAACAAAGACCATATAGAAATGGTCATCCAAAAATACCTATAAGGCTTTAAGCTTTATATAATACAATTAAAACGAAAGGAAGTGTTAGAATGAGCATATTGGACAATAAGAAAGTTGTCATAATAGGCGACAGAGACGGCGTTCCCGGTCAGGCCATCGAAGAATGCGTAAAGACTTCTAGCGCAGAGGTAGTATTCTCATCAACAGAATGCTTCGTCTGAACGGCTGCAGGCGCAATGGATCTGGAGAACCAAAAGAGAGTTAAGGATTTAGCTGAGAAATATGGCGCAGAAAATCTGGTAGTAATACTGGGTGCGGCAGAAGGAGAAGCGGCAGGACTGGCCGCAGAGACCGTAACAGCAGGAGATCCGACTTATGCAGGTCCGTTGACAGGAGTCCAGTTAGGGCTCGGAGTGTATCATTGTTGTGAACCGCAGTTTAAAGAGGCAGTAAGTGAAGAGGTATATGAGGATCAGATTGGCATGATGGAAATGGTCCTGGATGTAGACGACATAATTAGTGAGATGAAGTCTATCAGAGATCAGTTTAGCAAATACTGATTAATAATGAACAATTAAGACAGGGTATTATTTTAAAAAACTAATACCCTGATTTTCAATAATCGGAGGATAAAATGAATTATTCGGTCGTTAAAGGAACAAGCTATATTCTGGTGAATACACCGGATATGATTATCCACAACGGAACCACACAAACTATGGAAAAAATGGCTAATCCTAATTCAGAGTATATCAAGGCAATAGGGTCTCACATAAGGACCTATGAACAGGTCTTGAATTACGCACCCAGTCAGGTTTACATCGGTAATATGAAGCCTGAGGAGCTGGAAACACTGGAGATGCCTTGGTATGATAAAGATGTCAGTATTAGGGAAAGATTTGGAAAATTCGGAGAAATAATGCCTCAGGATGAATTTATCGGTTTGATGAAACTCTCTGATTCATTTGATCTGGTCATGTTGGAAATGCATTTTTCGGAGTCTGTTAAAGATAAAATTGCCAATCATCCTTTATTTGGTGTCGAGTATGCATCGAAGATGAAAGAAGGCTTTGACATCGTGGCAATTCAAAAGGAAGTCGAAGAACACCATGGAGAAGGGATCTACAACGATGGCAAGTTGGTAGGATGTGTCAAGAAGGCTCATGATTCCGATGTCAATTTGACCGCGCATATCATGTTCGAGAATATCGTGTCAAAAGCCTCAGGAGTGCTGGCATTTAAACACCTGATCCATAATGTTGAAATTGGAATTGAAGAAATAGATTATGTTATCGAGTGTTCGGAAGAGGCCTGTGGCGACATGAACCAAAGAGGCGGCGGGAATTTCGCCAAAGCTATAGCTGAGATTGCTGGTGCTGTCAATTCTACAGGCTCTGATATCAGAGGATTTTGCGCTGCTCCTACCCATGCCTTGATACAAGCCTCGGCGCTGGTGCAGGCAGGTGTGTACAAGAATGTCGCAATTGTGGCAGGTGGAGCGACTGCCAAACTCGGTATGAATGGCAAGGATCATGTCAAAAAAGGCATGCCGGTTTTGGAGGATGTCATAGGAGGTTTCGGAATACTGGTCAGCGAGAATGACGGTATCAGTCCGATCATCAGAAATGACCTGGTGGGAAAACACAATGTTGGGACGGGATCTTCTCCACAGGCTGTCATTACAGCGCTGATTACCATGCCTCTGGACAAGGGAAATATGAAGATCACAGACGTTGACAAATACTCAGTCGAGATGCAAAACCCCGATGTTACAAAGCCTGCAGGAGCAGGAGATGTTCCTTTGTCAAATTATAAAATGATTGGAGCACTTGCGGTCAAAAGAGGTGAGATGGACAAGAATGATCTAATGAGTTTTGTTAAGAAACATGGCATGCAAGGCTGGGCACCTACCCAAGGGCACATACCATCAGGTGTTCCCTATGTCGGATTCGCTAGGGAAGAGCTTATGGCAGGCAATATCAAGCGAGCCATGATTGTCGGAAAAGGCAGCTTGTTTTTGGCAAGAATGACAAATCTCTTCGATGGTGTCTCTGTCATTTTGGAGCAGAATAGCAAAACGGATGAAACAGCAACAGTATCCAAGCAGGAAATAAAGAAATTGATAGCAGAAGCTATGAGAGAATTTGGTTCCAACCTGGTAAAGGAATAGGAGGCAGATGATGGATAAATTGAAAGAAACCAAAAACATGATTGGGGAGATATTTCTTGAAATCGGCGAAGCGCTGGATTCGGGACAATTTGGCATCCAATCAAGGATTGGAATAACGACATTGGGAAGCGAACATGGTATTGAGAATATCATCAAGGGTGCTGAAAAAGCACAAAAGGAAAACATAGACTTAAAAGTGGTTCTCATCGGTCCAAAAATCGAGACTAGTCTTGAAATCGCTGAAGCCAATACAGAAAATGAGATGTACACAAAAATGGAAGAGCTGTTGGATAAAGGCGAAATTGACGCCTGTGTCACTATGCACTACAATTTCCCCATAGGAGTCGCAACAGTAGGGAAAGCCATAACTCCCGGCTTAGGAAGAGATCTTTATCTGGCAACCACTACCGGAACAGCCTCCGCCAATCGAGTGGAATCGATGATCAAGAATACGCTCTACGGCATCATAACCGCCAAAGCTATGGGAATCGATAATCCATCGGTGGGGATCCTTAATCTTGACGGCAGCAGGCAAGTGGAGACAGCACTTAGAAAATTAAACGCAAATGGCTATAATATCAATTTTGGCGAGTCAGCCAGAGCCGATGGTGGCTGTGTCATGAGAGGAAATGACTTGTTATCAGGCTCATCTGATGTCATGGTGACCGATACGCTGACCGGCAATCTCATGATGAAAATTCTATCGTCATTTACTACCGGTGGCAATTATGAATCGTCAGGAGACGGCTACGGACCTGGAATCGGTGAAAACTATGGCAGAATCATCCTGATCCTATCAAGGGCTTCAGGGGTGCCGGTAGTTGCAAATGCTATCGGATATGCGGGAAAATTAGTCAAAGGCAGGCTAACAAACAAGGCTAAAGAGGAATTTCAAAAGGCCAGAGATGCAGGCTTGGAGAACATTCTCAATGAACTTACCAAAGCACCTGCAAAATCAGAGAAAAAGATAACAATGCCGGATAAGGAAGTGGTTGTCGGACAAATATCCGGGATTGACATTATGGATCTGGAGTCCGCTGTTCAAGTGTTGTGGCAGGAAGCGGTCTATGCGGAAAGCGGCATGGGCTGTACCGGACCTATCGTATTGGTCAGTGAAAAAAACCTGGCTCGTGCAATTGATATTTTGAAGAAAAATAATTATGTGGCTACAGAGGCAGAAGATTGCTGATGTAATGTTTACGATAAATCAAATGAAAATCCTTTCTATTGATGATATAATGAATGTATCCGATGACTAACAGTGCTAAGACTCCCACTTCTATAAGTGAGAGATAAGCACTGTAGAGTCCCTGGATAACGGTCTCTAAGGTTCAGGTGTCGTTTCAAACGCCATCTGAATCCAAGAGCCCTGTTGATCAATGGAAAGGATTTTTGTAATGGGTTATTCTGTAGAGCTTCTTTTTGACAAAGTCAGCGAGGAAAAGATCAGAAGTTATTGGAAACTGCTTTATGAACAAGGCGGTGGAGATTTCATGCATTTGAAGGGTGGAAGACCCCACATCTCTTTAGCGGTCTATTATTCTGAAATGGAAGACATAAAGAAACTGAGGGAGGTCGTTCAATCTATCTTTAGTGAGGTCAAAAAATTCGAACTGATTTTTAATAGCATTGGCGTTTTTCCAGGCGAAGAAAGAGTAACTTTTCTTTGTCCCAAACCATCGGTTAGGTTGCTAAGCATTCAGAGCGCACTTTATAACGAAATCAGAAGACAAGGTATCCGGAAGTATTACTGGGGCCATTACAAGCCCAAGATCTGGGTACCTCATTGTACAATGATTCTTAATAATGAAATTGATATGCATATCAAAGGAATGGAAATACTAAGCAGGGATTTTGAGACGATGGAGGTCATAGTTGAAAGGGTTGCCCTTGTTGAATTCTACCCTTTCAATACAATCCTCGAGATGGGATTGCTCTAAACAGAATATACAGACAAAATGGAGGATTTTATGAAGAAGACATTAAGCGTTTTATTAACAGTTATAGGTTTTTACTTTATGTGGCTAGGGCTTTACGCATTGGTAGGTCCTGTTTTGCTCCCATTTTCTTTTCCTGAACCCTACAATGTCTATTTATATACCGCAGTATCAACCTTACCTTTGGGATTAGGAATCCGATTGCTAGCAATGTTTGGACTCTCTAAAAAGGAAAGACTAAAAAAACTATTGAAGGATACACTTGTTGTGCTGTCCTTGGTTGTATTGTTGGCTTTTATCACAAAGGTTTCGATGTTACTAAGGAGTAGGGCATAGCCCGGGAGGTTTTAACATGATTGAATCTATGATTACATTTTTTCAGTGTTCATCTCTTGAAACAGTCCACAGTTTCTATCATGACTGCTTAGGACTCAAACTTTTGAAGGATCAGGGGATATGTAGAATCTACCAGACACTAAGCGGTGCAGTTGGATTTTGCACTCATCTTGAGAGGACAAGTTCTTCTTCCATCATATGCTTTGTTCTCAAAGACAAGGAGACAGTTGATGAATACTTTAAAAAGATCAGTGATTGTGGCGCAGAGATGTTGACCAATCCAGCTGAAAAAGAAGAGTTTGGAATCTATCAGTTTTTTGCAAGAGATATGGAAGGCAATAAAATAGAGTTTCAGTGTTTCCTGTAATCAGGAGGTAAAAATTGGACAGCAAGATTTTAGTTGAATCGATGAAGCTGGCTGAAAAAGCTTCGTTATGCTCAGGTAAAGATTTCTGGACTACAAAGAGAATCGCACGTTTGATGATTCCATCAATTTTTTTAGCTGATGGACCACATGGACTACGCAAGCAGAAAGGAAAATCTGATAATGCTGGATTGAACGAAAGCATTCCTGCGACTTGTTTTCCAACCACAGCGACAACAGCTTGTTCTTGGGATAGGAAATTGATGTTTGAAATAGGTCAAGCATTGGGAGAGGAGTGTCTGCAGGAAGGTGTTTCTGTTTTACTTGGTCCCGGTGCAAACATTAAGAGATCACCGCTATGCGGCAGGAATTTTGAATATTTTTCCGAGGATCCATATCTGACTGGGGAGCTTGCTGCTGATTTTATCGAGGGAGTGCAATCCAAGGGGATTGGCACATCGCTTAAACATTTTGCCGCCAACAACCAGGAACAATCGAGAATGACCATTGATGCCATAATTGATGACAGGGCTCTTAGGGAAATATATCTGACAGGTATGGAAATCGCTGTGAAAAAATCCCGCCCATGGACAGTCATGGGGGCCTACAACAAACTGAATGGGATCTTTTGTTGTGAGAACAAGACAATGCTAACAGACATTCTTAGAGATGAGTGGGGTTTCTCCGGCGTTGTCATAACAGACTGGGGAGCTTGCAATGACAGGGTGTTGGGGATAAACGCAGGCCTTGACTTGGAAATGCCTTCTTCACGAGGTGCCAACGATAAAAAAATCATTTCAGCAATCAAAAAAGGAAAGCTTAATATCGAAACTTTAGACAGTACTGTTGAAAGACTCGTGGATCTAACGATGAGAGCTAAAGAAAACAAGCTTTACCAATATAGGTATGATGTCGATAAGCACGATAAAATTGCCAGAAAAGCGGCTTCACAATCAATTGTTTTGCTTAAAAACACAAACGACATTTTACCATTAAACAGTAATAGTAAATTAGCTGTTATAGGCGAGTTCGCAAAAACGCCACGTTATCAAGGCGCAGGCAGTTCACTGATCAATCCGATACGGCTGGAGAATGTATATGAAGAGCTGAAAAACAGAAAGATAGATTTTACTTTTGCCAAAGGCTATGACATAAAAAATGAAACAATTAATATGGATTTGGTTGACGAGGCTTGTTATATTGCCACCACAACCGATATTGTAATGATAATGGCCGGCTTGCCAGAACAATACGAATCTGAAGGCTTTGACAGACCACATATGAAGCTGCCCGATTCACATAATTATCTAATTAAAAGAATCACAGATGTCAACAGTAATGTTGTGGTCATTCTCAGCGGCGGATCACCTACGGAAATGCCATGGATTGAAGAAGTTCGAGGCTTGATTCATGCTTACCTAGGAGGTCAGTCCGGTGCAAGCGCTTTATTGGATGTTCTGTATGGCAATGTGAATCCTTCTGGAAAGTTGACTGAATCCTATCCTTTCAGATTGGAGGATAATCCTTCCAATGGGTATTTTACCTTAAGTAACCAAAAAGCAGAATATAGGGAGAGCATCTATGTCGGTTACAGATACTATATAACAGCGGAGAAAAATGTCCTCTTTCCCTTTGGATTTGGACTCAGCTACACTGAATTCCAGTACAAAAATTTAAACATGTCCCGTAAAAGATTCGCGGAAGATGAGACAATTGACGTGAATGTTACCATAAGGAACACAGGGAGTCGATCCGGCGCGGAGATTGTTCAATTATATGTGAGAGATATTGTATCAACGCCATTCAGACCAGACAGGGAGTTGAAAGGATTTACAAAGGTTTTTTTGAATCCCGAAGAAG
>JAUYTY010000105.1 GCA_030694905.1 Eubacteriales bacterium
TAGTTTCCTCCGTAACCCTTTTGACATAGGTAGAATATTGCACCAGATTCGATAATGCTTTAACGCCATAATCCGGTAGCGGGAAAGTATATATTCCCTTTTCCTCTATCGTTTTTCTGCATTCCCAGACATAGTTTCCTGCCATGATTGTAATAAACACCGGTTTCTTGTTTCGATAGCCTTCTCCGTCCAGCAAACCAATCAGACCGGCAGCCAGTTTTTCTCTTGAAAGAAAAGTAGGTGTGACAGTGATGAACATGACACTGCCCACGTTTGGTTCATCCATAACAACTCTTAGAGCCTCTACATGCTGTTCCACATTGGCGGATGCTGTTATATCAGCATAGCCTTCAGGTGAACAGATAGATGACATCGGCGGTGTGATCTTTTTCAACTTATCTTTAGCTTCATCAGATATAACCGGCATTTCCAAATTATCATGGGCACTGACTTCATCTGTGCAATAAATGCCTGGCCCTCCGGCTTGTGATAACACAAATACCTTGTTGTTGTCCGGTAGCATTAATTTATCAAAGGCTTGAAGCGTGTCCATCAGCTCGTCTATTGTGTCAACCCTGATGACACCATATTGCCTAAATGCGCTGTCATAGACCAAATCAGACCCAGCAAGGGAACCGGTATGCGAATTTGCAGCCGAAGCACCTTTTTCACTTCGCCCGACTTTTAATACAACAATCGGTTTTTTAGGTGTAATTCTAGCCATCGTGTCAATCAATTTCCGCCCGTCCGAGTAGCCTTCCAAATAGAGCCCTATGACACGGGTATTTTCATCCTGCTCAAAGTATTCAAGCAAATCAACAAAATCCACATCAGCCATATTGCCGATTGAAATGAATTTGCTGAATGCTATGGGTGCAGGTCTCGAAGCGCCCATCATCAATAGGGAGGCTGCTATAGCACCGCTTTGAGAGATGACGCTAACTCCGCCTTTGATTTCTTTCGCATCTTGCGGCAATAGTGTTTCAACGAATGTTGTGTCTACTTTATTGACATTATCAATTACCCCAATGCAATTAGGCCCAACAACTCTGATGCCATATTTAACAGCGGTGTTCATCAGGCAATCCTGTCGTCTAATGCCTTCTTCGGTTTTTGTCTCACCGTAGTCCGCTGCCGCGCAGATAATAATCTTGACGTCGTTCTTCGAATCCATTCTTTTTTCAAGATCTTGCATGACATCAAAAATCATGTCCGCCGGTGTAATCAACACAACCATTTCGACAGTATCCTCAACGTCGGATAATTGCTTATAGCACTTGATCCCCGCTACACTTTCCTCATTGATATTGATTGGAAATATTTTTCCTGGGTATCCGATTTTGATCAGGTTCTTCATAATGACGGATCCAGCTTTCTGTGGATTATTGGATGCGCCTACAATGGCTATATTTTCCGGATTGAATAATGTGTTTAATCGCTTGTCCATATTGGTCGTAACCCTCCTACAAAGATGCCAGTTGTTTCAACCGGTTCCATTTTTGATCCACCAGCAATTGAATATTCTCAATTTCAGAATCATTCAGATGAGAAAACTTCTTGATTTTGCGCAAATATTCCGCCACGGGTTTTGGATTCTTGTATTCTCTGCTGATAATGAACTTGCCGTCAATCACTTCATATAATGGAAAGAAATTCGTTTCTACAGATAATCTTGATACATCAATGCTCTCTTCAGTCTTGATGCCCCATCCTGTCAAACATGGATTGAATACATGTAGATAAGCCAGACCCAGCTCTTGTTTTTCCATCGCTGTTTCCAGTTTTTTGACCATATCCGGTATAAACGCCGGACTGCAGGTTGCCATATAGGGTATATCGTGCATAGCCATAATCATCGGGAAATCTTTCTTGTTTTGCCTTTTTCCACCTCGTCCCTCTTGAGTCACCGGGGTCGTTGACGTCCATGAATATCTTGTTGTTGACGAGCTTCTCTGATAGCCTGTATTCATATATCCTTCATTGTCATAACAAATATAGATGATTTTATCGCCTCTTTCTGCAGCTCCCGACAAGCATTGCATACCTGCGTCGGTTGTCGCGCCGTCACCTGCAAAAGCCACTACATTGACTTTTCTGCCAATTCTCTCATAGTGCAATTTTATCCCTGCCAGCATTGATGCGGGGTTATCCAGCAAAGGGAAAAATACCGGGCATTTTGCACCGGATTTCATATCCCATCCGACAACACCAACGCCGCCCATGCATCCTGGCGGTATTGCCAGTATTGTATTCGGTCCCAGTATCTGAAGACATCTCCTCAATGTAAGTTCCACATTGCAACCGACACAGGCTGATATGCCAGGAGATATCATATCTTCTTTCATGCTCAATTTATCTATCAAATTCATCAGTCTTACCTCCCACTATTCTCTTTCAAGCCATACGGTTTCATGATTCTCGGAAATTTGACCAATCAACCCTATAGCACCAACCATCATATCAACTGTCAGATCCTCTCCGCCCAATCCGCCAATAAACGGAACAGAAGGTATAATCCGGCCACTTTCATATAGCGCTGCTTTGGTTTCCTGATAAACCACCCCTGTATTCCACCCGAATGACACATTTCTATCTATCACGCCAAAGGAATTGACTTTTTCTAGCGCTTCAATCAGTCTGTCTTTGGGAAATGGCCTCAACACTCGAATTTTGATCAATCCAATCTTGGCACCATTTTTTCTGGCGATATCGACAGCTTCCTTAGCAGCCCCTGTCATGGAACCCATGGTAATGATTGCTGATTCGGCATCATCCATTCTATATTCTTCTATCAGTCCTCCGTAGCTTCTGCCAAACAACGCCTCAAACTCTTTATCTGTCTCTTCTATTACCCTGAGCGCTTCTTGTTGGGCTTCCAGATGTAGATATCTGTAATTCATCAGCAGTTCGCCATTAGTCAATGGATCAACCGCCATAGGTCTTTCAGGGTCTAATATGATATGATCTGGTTTATAGGTGCCCAAATACTCACTGACCATATTCTGATCAGGTATAAAAACCTTCTCTGTCATGTGAGATAGGTAGAATCCATCATAACAAATGTTTATAGGCAATAATACACTTTTGTTTTCAGCTATCTTGTAAGCCTGAATGATCATATCCATTATTTCCTGATTGTCTTCCACATATATCTGCAACCAACCTGCATCCCTAACGGTTATAGAGTCTTGAGGCCCTCCCCATACCGTTTGGGGTGAAATCATTTCACGATTCACTATGGCCATTACAATGGGGAGTCTAAGGGTGGACGCTCTGAAATAAGGCTCAAACATAAGAGACAAACCCTGAGAAGATGTGGCTGTAAAGGTTCTCGCACCAGCTAAGGATGCGCCTGTTACCATACTCATGGCTGTCAGTTCGGACTCAACCTCACTCATAGCACTTTTTAAAACACCATCCGCGACGAATTGTGTCAAATACTCAACAACCGGTGTCTGTGGCGTTATAGGATAAGCGGCAATAACATCCGGACAAGCAAGTGATGCGCCTGTCGCCGCCGCCATATTACCATTCATTACATCAAATTTCTGCATTACTTTTCCACCTCCTGAATCATATCAATGGCTTTAGGTTTGCAACCATTGGCACAAATCCCACAGCCTTTGCAATATCCATAACTAATGATAAACTGACCGTCAATCCTCTTAATGGCATTGACCGGGCAGTGAAGAAAGCAAAAGCCGCACTTGATACATTTCTCCTGATCCAACACGGGTCTTTTTGTTCTCCAGTCCCCTGTGTTGATTGTATGTATGCCATCGGCTCCAATTGGTGCTATATATTTTGTTTTAAATTTCATTGGCC
>JAUYTY010000108.1 GCA_030694905.1 Eubacteriales bacterium
CGCCAATCGTTCCGTCCCTAAAGACAACTCTGCTGTTATAGATTGAACTTGTCCATATCCAACCCACTTTACATACCCGAATTCTCCCGTCGTTTTCAATCTTGGTAACTTGAAATCCAATTTCATCCATGTGTGCTGCAAGCATGATACGCTTTCCAAATCCATCGCCTTTTTTAAAAACAATAAGATTTCCAAGAGCATCCACATCGATACCATCTGCATAAGGAGCGACTTCTCTGTGAATAACTTCCAATACTTTTTTCTCCCTGCCTGAAACTCCCCAGATTTGTGTAAGTTCCTCCAATAATTTCATTTCAAATCACCTTCCTTCATTAATGATTTTTTTTCAACCCATCTAACTTGATTCATCAGAGGATGCCCAAGAATTATGGCTTCCGCCGGACACTCCATTACACAACAGCCACAGTACCAGCATTCATCCGGATAAGCAACCACTGGCGTCTCACCATTTGAAGCTGACGGCAATAAAATGTCTATAGGACAAACATTAACGCAACGGTTGCAACCAATACATTTTTTTGGATCAAATGTTATAGGTTTAGAGGGTTCTACGTGTCTCAGTGTAAATGATCTGCTCAATGTCTCATCTCCTTTATATACGCGCCATTATGGGCTTCGTAATTCTCCTTAACATCGCCTGCATAGTTCAAATCAACTTTTCGCGTGATTACATTATCTCCGTCTTTCTTTATGACTATAAAAGGTTCATATTCTCCCGGAAGACTGTCACTTCTTATAAATTCCAACTTCTCGCAATTGTTCTTACGGTGTATACTTGCTTCTATGATAATCTGGGATACAGTGAGGATATCAATGACTTCCAACAAACGGACCAATTCATGGGGATTGGCTGCCACTGTCTTGGAAACAATCTTGGTTTCATATTCCTTAAGTATGGATAACCCCGTTTTCAGAAGTGTTTCTTCTTTCACTTCTCCACAATAATTTTGCATCACTTTCGCTATCGCCTGATTAAGTTCCTTCCAGGTTATACCTGAATCCAAATCAGAATAAACAGGTGCAAATACCCGTTCTTTCTCAATCTTTATCTGGTCTTCGCATGGTTTTTCCAGATTATTTTTGTCTGCATATTCCGCTGCATGACGCCCAGCGTAACCACCTGTCGCAGCAGCATGACCAAAGCAATTGGAAGCAAATAGCGCATCGCCGGCTACAAATAATCCAGGTATGTTGGATTCTAGTTTCCAATCATTCATAAAGCCTCCTGGCAAACCGAAGAGTTGCCTTTCCTGAGGTAAAAAGCTTGCGCTTGTCCAACCATTTCCATAACATTGTATAACATGTTTTGCAGAGTCAAATCCCTGTTTAGCGTAGTATTGGTGTACTGGGATTTTGGTTTTTCCTTCTTCAGCTACCATCATACCCCAAATCACATTGCGCTCATGATCTGGCAACGTTGTAAGATCGGCATAGAAAGGAAGTTTATAGCCTTTGTTCTTTAACTCACCATAGGCTATGGTTTCTGGACCTTCATAAGTGTATTTTGCCTTCTCTATATTTCCCCCCATCATAAAAAACTTCTGTCCCTCAGATGGATAGTATCGATCCATAATATTTTCAAGCTTCTTACCATCACGATCGGCATACGGAATTTCTTTACCTTCCGCATCTATAATCGAGGCGGCATACCATGTGTTATGATTATTGCCTGCACTATATGGTGGATAAGACTTTCCCGAGGCTGAAAATTGAGCTTTCACTGATTTTTCCATCATATTGAATTCCGCACCAATCCTCCACCCCATTGCATGGCCATTTCCAATACAAGACATAGGTCTAAATTCACATAACCCCGGATACCCTGCAGAAAATAACCATATTCGTGCTGGCCTTGACATTGCCATAACTACTGCTTTACCGGAAAAAACATGGAATTTTCCGGTTCTTCCATTTATGCCAGTCGCACCAATACATCTGGAACCATTTCTGCCTTCTTCTGTCAGCAAGGATGTCACGGCAACATGATTAACGACAACAACACCCAGCCGTTTCATCTCTTTTTCCATTGCAGGCTTGAATGTGGTCCCCCAGATTCTCAAGGTGACTCTATTCTTATAATCGTAAGCAAACATAAGTTTAGTCTTTTCGTCCCTGAATTCTGCACCGACAAATTCTTCATCTATATCTCGAATTTTACCACCCATTTTTTCAATATCAACCAGTCTGTCCCAACCTTCTCTACACTCTATGTAATGTGAAATTGCATTGTTGAAACCATCGTTGTCATCCATCATCGCTTCAACAAGTTCTTCGGGGGATAAATTGGAGCAGGGATTCGTCGCTGCCATCTCCCAATGATCCGATCCCGAACCGCCTGCGCCACTTCGTTTAACAGCCGCTTTTTCAACTACAATCACTTTCTTTCCTTTTTTTGCCGCTTCAATTGCAGCCATACAACCCGCAATACCGCCACCGAGCACAAGAACATCGGCATCCATTTCTTCCATCTCATTTATTTCTGACTTATAAGGCCAATTTAACCCTCTTTGCATTTTCAGTCCTCTCTCTCATTAAATTAGAAATAGATTGCATTTAAATGTATATAAATACTACCAAATAATTTTGTATTTTGCAACATATATTTTGCAAATTATCTTGTAATATTGTTTAAGTTATGATATTCTCAATCTAGAGTGGATAAATCATTTTTCAATGTTTTGATTATCTGATGATATCTTCTTTGTCTAGCATAGTATACTTATGCAAGGCACTTCAAAGCTAATTTTGAAAGGAGAACCATTGTTATGTACAAATTCGTACTCAAGCGTTTACTTCTAACCATCCCTGTACTCCTAGGTGTTATTTTTCTAGTTTTTACAATTATGTCACTAACACCAGGTGACCCGGGAACGCTTATATTGGGACTAACGGCTGATAAAGCAGATATCGCCAAACTCAATGCCGAGTTCGGTTATGACCAGCCTTTTCTGTTTCGATTTGCCAACTATGTAAAAAATATTGTTCTACATTTTGATTTTGGAAATTCATATCGGACGCGAACACCAGTTTTTACAGAGATTCTGGCTCGATTCCCCCATACGCTTAAACTGTCGATGGCAGCGATATCAATCAGCTCTGTGTTAGGTGTTTCACTTGGAATATTATCCGCTGTCAAACAGTATTCATTTATTGACAGTTTTTTTACCGTTTTAGCAATGTTTTTCGCCGCTATTCCTGGATTTTGGTTAGGCTTAATGCTGATGCTCTTCTTCGCTTTGAGACTTGGCTGGCTGCCTTCTTATGGTGTGGACACTTGGCGACACTTCATAATGCCTGCTATAACCTTGTCAATGGGAGGAGCAGCAGGCCTTCTAAGGTTAACGCGTTCCACTATGCTTGAAACAATCCGTCAAGATTACATCAGAACTGCTCGATCTAAAGGTGCCTCCGAAAGAACAGTCATTTGGAAGCATGCGCTTAAGAATGCACTATTGCCTGTCATCACTTCGCTAGGTATGATTTTTGGTGCTTCTCTAGGGGGAGCTATTATCATAGAGACTGTCTTCGGTATGCCTGGACTAGGCACCCACATTGTAACGGCTATCCGCCAGAAAGACGTACCCGTTGTTTTAGCCAGTACATTATTGCTAGCTTCATTCTTTTGTTTGATTATGCTGATAGTTGATATTCTTTACGCCTTTATCGATCCACGAATCAAATCTAAATTCATGAAATAGGAGGTCTTCAAAATGGAAAAAAATCTAATTATGACCACCTACAATATTCCTGCTAAAAAAAATCGACAAGGCAAGGAAGTATGGCGTAGGTTCAAGAAAAATCGAACGGCACTCGTTGGTCTCATATTGATTATACTTATCCTATCCAGTTCTCTGCTTGCTGATCTGATTGTTCCATACAATAAAGCCATTGAGCAATCCGGACAGGTCAGACTTCAACACCCAAATTCAATCCATTGGTTCGGTACCGATCATCTGGGTCGGGATATATTTGCACGTGTTGTGCATGGTTCCCGTTACTCACTTTTCATCGGATTCTTTACTAGCATTTTTTCACTAGTAATCGGTGGAATGATTGGTGCTCTTTGTGGCTATTATGGGGGACGTTTTGACAATATTGTCATGAGATTCATGGATATACTTATGTCAGTCCCTCCTGTGTTATTGGCATTGGCAGTAGTTGCTGCTTTGGGAGCAAATCTCAGAAATTTACTCATAGCCATGACCATCTCATGTGTTCCCAGTATCGTCCGGCTTGTCAGATCCGTCGTTTTGACAGTCGCCGACAATGATTATATTGAAGTTGCCCGATCTTATAACAGCAGCGATCTAAGAATTATTATAAAATATGTTCTGGCCAACTCCATGGGTCCTATTATAGTTAATACAACAATGAATATCGCATCAATGATACTTTCTGCGGCAGGTCTATCTTTCATAGGAATGGGAGTTCAGCCTCCTGCTCCCGAGTGGGGTTCATTATTGTCAGAAGCGCGCCAATACATTTCACGAGCTCCTTATCTCTTGTATTTTCCTGGAGTTTCCATACTTATAACAGCATTGTCTTTCAATCTGGTGGGAGACGGCTTAAGAGATGCACTAGATCCTAAATTGAAAGATT
>JAUYTY010000109.1 GCA_030694905.1 Eubacteriales bacterium
GGGTGCAGTCACTGTTATAATGCCTTTAAGGGCAGACTGACACCTTTGATAAGAAATATTCATGGACATGAGAGTCATGTAGGGAAGACACCAGATAAAGGCGATGGGGTTATGAAGACCGGCACAGAATTAGAAAAGCTAAAGAATAAGCTTAGAGAGGCTGTTGAGTTGGAAGAATATGAGAAAGCGGCAGAAATAAGGGATAAAATTAAAGAGATGGAAAATCTTTGAAGGGGTGATTTGGCATGATATTTTGGCTGAAAGACATGGGAGAATTCAGAGATGTGGTGGTCAGCAGCAGGATTCGCTTGGCCAGAAACCTGGATAATTATCGATTCCCCATAAGGATTGGAACCGATGAAGCTAGGCAGGTATACGATGATGTCATAAGATCATTGGATAAGAACAAATACTTGAGTTTCAAGATGAAAGACATACCCGTCATAGAGAGAAACATGCTGGTTGAGAAGCATATTATAAGCCCGGCATTGTTACATACCCCCAATATTAGTGGTTTTGCGATGAACGAGCAAGAAGATGAAACGATTATGATCAATGAAGAGGACCACATAAGGATACAGGTGCTCGACTCGGGATTGGCACTAAAAAAAGCCTGGAAAAAAGCTGACGAGATTGATAATCAGCTAGGAAATTCACTAAGATACGCTTATGACGAAAAGATTGGATACCTGACATCCTGCCCCACAAATCTGGGCACGGGATTGAGAGTTTCAGTGATGCTTCATTTGCCCGCCATGGAAATGACTAAAGAAATAAATAAGGTGCTGACAACTATCACCCAATTCGGACTGGCGGTCAGGGGTGTGTATGGAGAGGGAACCAAAGCACTGGGATCACTTTATCAGATATCCAATCAATCTACATTAGGAGATAGCGAAGAAACTATCATTAAAAAAATTGATCATCTGACCCGACAGATTGCTGAAAAGGAAAGAATCACAAGAAAAAATATTTTTGAGAAAAGCGCCGTTAGCTTTGAAGATAAAATATTCAGGGCATATGGTATTTTAAAAAACACAAGAATAATATCCACCGATGAGGCGGTCAGATTAATATCCTTTCTCAAACTGGGTATTGCATCTGGACTGATAACAGATAACAATATCAACGATATGGATAAGCTGTTCATAGAAATTCAGCCTGCAAGCCTACAGTATATTAGCAGAAAGGAAATGAATGACATGGAAAGAGATATAAAAAGAGCTGAAATTATAAGGAATAAAATTAACTGAGAGGTGACGAAATGTTTGGAAAGGAATTTAGCACATCAAGTAAAAAAGTTTTAGAAATAGCTCAAAAGAAGGCATTGGAATTTAAGCATTCAGTTTTGGGTTCAGAGCACTTGCTTCTTGGACTGGTAATAGAAGATGAAGGACTGGCTGGAAAAATACTCCGTGGAAGAGATTTGGATGAGAATTCGATTATAGAGGGTATTTTTGAGATAGTCGGAAAAGGAAGCGAGAATGTAAAAAATATAACCATAAGTCCAAGGACAAAAAATATCATAGAACTTGCTGGCCAGTTTGCCCAACAATATGGCTACGATTTTATTGAAACGGAGCATTTGTTGATGGCTATAGTGGCTGAAGGGGAAGGCGTGGCGGCGATTTTGCTGCGGGAGTTTGGGTTGAGTTCTGAAATGCTGCAAAATGATTTGGGGAATCATGTTTTAACAGGAAAATCAGAAAACCAACCGACCAACCAAACATCAAGAAGAGAAAAAAGTTTGGAGAACCTTGAAAAATACGGAAAAAATTTGAACGAATCAGCAAAAAACGGCAAGATCGACCCTGTTATAGGGCGCCAAGAAGAAATAAAGAGAGTGATTCAAGTCCTCAGTAGAAGAAAGAAAAACAATCCGGTTTTGATAGGCGAGCCAGGGGTCGGCAAGACGGCAATAGCTGAGGGTTTTGCACAGGCAATAGTGGATGGCAATGTGCCGGAGATATTGAAAAACAAGACAGTAGTTTCTTTAGATTTAGCTGGGATGGTTGCTGGAGCAAAATACAGGGGTGAGTTTGAGGAAAGACTGAAAAAGGTGATGGATGAGATAATCAGTGATGGCAATATAATACTCTTTCTGGATGAACTGCACACACTTATTGGAGCAGGCGGCGCGGAGGGTGCAATAGATGCCTCAAGCATTCTGAAACCGTCCTTGGCCAATGGAGAAATACAGGCCATAGGCGCTACCACTCTTGATGAGTATAAAAAGCATATTGAGAAGGATACAGCTTTAGAGAGAAGATTTCAAACCGTTTATGTCAAAGAACCTACAATAGAAGAGACGATAGATATTCTAAAAGGCCTCAGGGATAAATATGAGGCTCACCACAAAGTCAAAATAACAGATGAAGCCATAGATGCGGCAGCAAAGCTGTCACATAGGTACATCGCCGATCGTTTTTTGCCAGACAAAGCAATAGACCTTATCGATGAGGCATCATCAAAACAAAGGATAAAAACTGTTACTGCACCACCTGATTTAAAAGACTTGGAAGAATCGCTGAAAAAGATTTCGAAAGAAAAACAGGAGGCAATAAATAAACAGAAATTTGAACAGGCAGCTGAGTTGAGAGATCAAGAAAAGGAACTGACTGAAGAGCTTGAAAATCGGAAAAAATCCTGGAAACAGGAATCATCAACCAATGACACCTTTATTGATTACGATGACATCGCACAAATTGTATCGTCTTGGACGGGGATACCAGTCAGGAAAATGGCCTCGGATGAAACGGACAGATTATTGAATCTTGAGCAAATATTGCATAAGCGATTAATCGGACAGGAACAAGCTGTCGAAGCTACAGCAAAAGCCATCAGGAGAGCCAGAGTTGGGTTAAAAGATCCAAAAAAACCGATTGGATCATTCATATTCCTTGGACCTACCGGTGTGGGCAAAACTGAACTGTCTAAAGCCTTGGCCGAAGCGCTGTTTGGTGATGAGAATGCCATCATAAGGGTAGATATGTCAGAATACATGGAAAAACACTCGGTCTCTAAACTGGTGGGATCCCCTCCAGGATATGTTGGTTACGAAGAGGGTGGTCAACTGACCGAGAAAGTTAGAAGAAAACCATACTCTGTCATACTGTTCGATGAGATTGAAAAGGCTCACCCAGACGTGTTCAATATTTTACTCCAACTACTGGATGATGGGAGAATGACAGATTCTAAAGGTAGAACAGTGGATTTCAAGAATACAATTATTATCATGACATCCAATGTAGGCGCCAGCACAATCAAGAAACAAAAGACACTCGGGTTTGCTTCCGGAGAAGAGAAGGATATTGAGAAAAGCGAGTATGAAAAAATGAAAGATAATGTCATGGGCGAATTGAAAAAAACTTTTAGGCCTGAATTTCTGAACCGCTTGGATGACATTATCGTATTCCATTCTTTGAACAAAGAAAACATAAAAGAAATCGTCGGATTGATGACTGCTGATCTTCAAAAAAGATTGACAGATCTGGGAATCACGATAGAGGTGGATGACGACGCACGGGAATTGCTGGCAGAGGCAGGCTTTGATCCTGTATTTGGGGCAAGGCCATTACAACGTACCATCAGGAAAATGATAGAGGACACATTGTCTGAAGAGATTTTGAAAGGCAATATAGCAAAGTCAGACAATCTGATTGTCAGGGTTGAGAATGGCCAACTAAAAATCACAAAAAAAGAGGAGAATGCTATATAGCATTCTCCTCTTTTTTTGTGAGATCTTTGAACTGGAATTGGTATAGATTTGCATAAATGCCATTCGACTTAATCAATTCTTCATGAGTACCTCTTTCCCTGATACCCTTGTCATCGATGACAATAATCTCATCAGCGTTTTTAATGGTTGATAGTCTATGGGCTATAACCAAAGTGGTTCTGCCTTTAGAAAGCTTTTCCAGAGACTTCTGAATCATCAATTCTGTTACATTGTCAAGTGCGGATGTTGCTTCATCTAAGATTAGTATGGGTGGATTTTTCAGGAAAACTCTGGCAATCGACAATCTTTGCTGCTGTCCACCGGATAGCTTGATGCCACGTTCTCCAATATATGTATCATAACCATTCGGCAGCGATATGATGAAGTCATGGATACTGGCATTTTTTGCGGCTTCAATGACCTCCGCCTCAGTTGCATCAATATTGCCGTAAAGGATATTATCTTTTATGGTTCCTGTAAACAGAAAAACACTTTGCTGCACAAGGCCTATATGGCTTCTAAGAGACTTGATGGTAATATTCTTGATGTTCTCACCGTCAATTTTTATTTCACCCTCTGAGACATCATAAAATCTTGGAATGAGATGACAAAGGGTGGTTTTACCTCCGCCAGAAGGGCCAACCAGCGCGACTGTCTTACCTGCCTGGATATGAATATTGACATTGCTTAAAACCTTGTTTTTCTCATCATCCTCATAGGAGAATGATACGTTATCTATTGAAATGTTTCCCTCAACGTGGTTGATATTTTTTGCGGTTTCCGTGTCTTTTATTTTGGGCTCAACGGATAAAAGATCCGTGAACCTTTCAAATCCCGACATTCCATCTTGAAACTGTTCTGTGAAGTTAGTGAGACGCTTGATGGGATCAAGAAAAAAATTGGTGTATAGTATAAAAGCCAACAAATCTCCGTAGGACATAGCATCTGTATAGACGAAGTAACCGCCTAAGATTATTGTGATCAGTGTCAGGAAATTCATGAAAAGGTTGATCCCCGTATAAAACTCGGCCATTGTCTTATAGGCACGAGTTTTTGACATCCTGAAAGTGAAGTTTCCGTCATCGAATTTGTCCTGTTCAAAGCTTTCATTGGTAAATGCTTTTGCAACCCTTATGCCTGACAGGCTGTTTTCTATTTGTGCATTTACGACGGCGATTTTTTCACGGACATCTCTGAACTTAGCCCTCATAATTGAACCTTTTCTTAAAGCAAAGACCAGCATGATTGGGATAAAGGCAAATAATACCAGTGTTAAGCGCCATTCAATCCTGAGAAGAATCAAAAAAGAACCGGACAGCATAACTACTGAAATGAAGACGTCTTCAGGTCCGTGGTGCGCCAGCTCTGAAATGGTATTCAAATCATTGATCAATCTTGACATAAGCTTTCCTACTCTGCTGCCGTCAAAAAAACTAATATCAAGAGTTTGCAGGTGGCTGAATAGCTTTTTTCTCATGTCATACTCTATTCTGACACCTACAATGTGTCCCCAATAATACACAATAAAATTCAAGACACTTCTAATGAGATACAAAGAAAGCATGACGACCGCTGTAATCATCAGAGCCCGCATGTTTTTTTCAGGAATGTATTGATTCAGTATATTTCGTGACAATAAGGGAAACAATAAATCCAAGCCAGCAATGCAAAAAGCGCAGGAGATATCCAAAATAAAAAGTTTAAGATGAGGGCGGTAGTATTTGGCGAATTTAACGATAAGATTCAAGGCAACCTCCTTTGTCATTAAAATTGCAAGGGCTTAATGGCCCTTGCAATTCTTTTCGTAAATTATTTTTAATCCCTTTAATGTCAAAAGCACATCGAACTCATCAATCACCTTTGTCTCAGGGAAAATGATACCGCCTAGTCCACCGGTAGCGACTACCTTCATGTCAGGCAAGCCCATTTCTTCCTTGATTTTATTGACAATGTACTCCACTTGCCCGATATAGCCGTAAACCAACCCAGCCTGCATGCTGGTTACAGTATTTCTTGCTAATATTGTTTTAGGTTTTACTATCGCTATATTCGGCAGTTGTGCTGATCTGGTCCACAAGGCATCCGCACTGATTTGTATGCCTGGAGAGGTAATGGCGGCAACAAACTCAAAGTTCGCTGATACCACATCATAAGTGGTTGCGGTACCAAAGTCTATAACAATGATTGGTCCACCATAAATCTCGTAAGCGGCCACCGCATCAACAATCCTATCCGCACCGACCTCTTTTGGATTTTCCGCCTTGATGTCAAGTCCGGTTTTAGTGCCTGGCCCTATGATTATCGGTGTTTTTTGGAGATATTTTTCTATGGCATTCATGAATGAATGCATAATGTTTGGCACTACTGATGAAATAATAATGTCTTCCAATTTGTCTGTATCGATTCCATTAATTAGCAGCAAGTTTTTTATAAACAAGCCATATTCATCAGAGGTCCGGGGTTGTTTTGTGGTCATTCTCCATGGTCCATACAAGGTTTTTTGGTTCCAAACACCTAAAGTGATGTTGGTATTGCCCACATCGATTGCTAAAAACATATTGTGCTCCTTAATTCTTATTGATTTTCTTGAAGGCAACCACTACCGGTAAAGTCAGAATAGCTGCGACTACCGCTTCAAGGATTGCATTGCTGGTAATGACCGCTACCAGGAATACCCTGAAATTAGCACCCACCATCTCAACAACTCTTGCCGCGTATACGAGATACAGCATAGTCAAGACCAAAGCTGTATTGGTTATGGCACCGGAGGCACCTGCCAATAGAATGGCGATCTTATCTCCCTGCGCCACTGATTTTAATGCAAACTTAAGTCCCCTGTAAACAAAAGAAGCTACCACACCGATAAAAACTCTTGGCAAAACTGATACCAAAGGGTTTATAAACAGCAAGTCAAAAGGGGACAATGGAGCCAGAAGACCTCTTAGAAGGGTGACGACGCCTGCTGCAAATCCCATCAACGCGCCTTCTTTAGGACCAAACAATATACCTGTGACAATAGTAGGTATAAAAATCAAGAGGGCCATACTTGCTGATGCAGTCGGGATAGCTGTTATAGCCACAAAGGCTATGGTTAATGCCAGCATAACTCCTAAAAAAGTGAGTTTGCGTGTTGAACTGAACGTTTTATTCATTTAATTTTCCTCCTTGTTCTCGTTCTTTGATTTAGATACAAGACAAATCATTTATATTATAGCACAAGTTTTAAGTTTTACAACAAAACCTACAAAAAAAATACAGCCCTTTTGAGGCTGTATTCGAGTTCGTTGCTTATTCCAACAAGAGTTTTGCTATGAAAATCAAACCGACTATATAGGTGAATATGCTCAAATCCTTACCTTTGCCCGTCAATACCTTCAATATGATGTATGACAGCATACCGAAAACAATACCTTCAGAAATGCTGTAAGTCAAAGGCATGAAAATGATTGTTATGAAAGCGGGGATTGATTCTGTGAAATCCTCGAAATCGATTTCTTTTATCGGAGACATCATGAACAGACCGACCAAAATCAGAGCAGGTGCTGTTGCAGCGGACGGTATGATTAAAAATACATTTGAGAAGAAAAGCGCTATAGCGAACATTGCCGCGGTCGCTAGTGATGTCAGGCCGGTCCTACCGCCTTCAGCCACGCCCGCAGAGCTCTCAACGTAAGTAGTTACTGTACTTGTTCCGAACATCGCACCGATTGTCGTGCCAATGGCATCCGCCAATAGCGCTTGCTTTGCATTGGGCACTTTGCCATCTTCTGTCAGCATTCCAGCTTTTGTGGATACACCAATTAGGGTACCGACGGTGTCGAACATGTCAACCATAAGGAAAGTGAATAGAACTACAAACATATCAAAAGTAAAAAGCTCTGTGAACTCAAACTTCATAAATGTCTCGGCCATTGACGGCGGAGCTGAAACTACTTTGAAGCCCTCGGAAATTGTGGTGATGCCCATAGGGAACCCAATTGCAGTTGTTACGAGAATTCCAATCAGTAAAGCACCCTTTACGTTTTTTGCCAGCAATACACCTGTAATAACCAATCCGATCAGAGCAAGAAGTGGAACGCCTGCAGTAATATCACCCAACTGAATGATTGTGGAGTAGTCCTGGTGAATGATAATCTGAGAGTTGACCAATCCGATAAAGGCTATGAACAGACCGATACCAACCGAGATCGCTCTTTTTACATTCATTGGGATACTGTCAATGATTGCTTCTCTGACATTCAAAAACGTTAGAATAATGAAAATAATACCTTCCAAAAATACAGCGGTTAAAGCAAATTGCCAGGTTTTTCCCATGCCCAAAACGACGGCGTAGGTAAAGAATGCATTTAGACCCATTCCAGGAGCCAGTGCAAAGGGCAGATTGGCGTGCAATGCCATTACTAGCGTCGCAATTAGAGATGATAAAGCGGTGGCAGTGAATACAGCACCGAATGGCATTCCAGCATCCATGAGCATTAGCGGGTTTACAATAAGAATGTAAGCCATTGTCATG
Organism: Eubacteriales bacterium; assembly: GCA_030694905.1. GTDB lineage: Bacteria > Bacillota > Clostridia > Tissierellales > Dethiosulfatibacteraceae > 38-11. Next base: position 8,232 of record JAUYTY010000109.1, read on the forward strand.
AAAGTCGTGATACCAGCAAGGATTTCTGTTTTTACTGTGGTGTTGTGTTCCTTCAGTTTAAAAAACTTTTCCATAGTTCTCTCCTCAATTAATTTTTAAATATAATAAATTCTTTTATATTTTACATTTAAAAAAACGGATAGTCAATAATGAATCGAAACAAAACGATATAGTTCGTAATGGAACGAATTTATACGTTCTTGGAATTGTTTTAAGTTCTTGATTTTCTGCATAATTAAAAATTAAATCGGAATTGCTTTTTCTATTCTCGTATATTAAAATAGCATTGCGACTAGTCTTGAAAGGATAAGGATATGGCTGAAAGAGATTGTGTGATAACTTTTCCCAATTTAACAAATGCGATGAAATTTGAAAAAAAGATGAAAGAGATGGATATGAACATAAAAATCATACCTGTGCCAAGAAGCATCAGTTCAAGCTGTGGTATCTGTGGAAAATTTGACTGCGCGAAAAAAGCTGATATCGAAGAGCTCTGCCATAAAAACCATATCAGATTTGATGGTGTCTACAGTGTTTATCCGATGACTTTCGAGTCCCTGGATAACGGTTACTAAGCTTAAAAGGGCGTTTGAAACGCCACCTGAACCCAAGAACCCTATTGATAAAGCATTATAGGAGTCCAAGGGCTCCGATTTCATTTGTCCAGACGCAATACCCTTATAAGGGTAATTAAAATCAAGGTAAACATAGGTATCATAAAATAATTTGTCATGATTCTTGTGGGAAGAAATACTAAGAATCCTTTTCCAAACATAATTGATAAAAAATACGTGTTAAGAATCAATGACGTTATCAGTAGCGTGGTGCTGACTGTGAAGTAAATTTTATCAAAGGAAAAAGCGCTATTCTCAGATTGAGCGGTTTTGCTGAAGTAAAACGGCAATGCTATATAGAAGGCAACAGCTGATATAAACAAAGCGATGTAAATAAAACCGAGGGGATGGCCATTATATAAAATGCCATTGTTATAAGCCAAAACCTCTTTCAGGTAAAATGAATATAGCAAAAGAGCTGTTATAAACAAGATGAATATTGCATTATAATAATTGAAATTTTGCCTGGTCAGATTCTTCCTGGAGTTAAGAAGCTTGTAGATGAGACCGGGAATCATGCCTGTCAGAGCTGTGCTAAGTGTAAAACCCGGGAAGTAGGCACCCCCCATTGGATTGATCATATAACCAACAACATCTGATATGGCACCCGCCATAAAACCTGCGGCAGGACCGAAGAAAATCCCAACCATGATTAGTGGAACGCTTGAAAAATTTATTTTAAGAGCCGGAAGACCGGCTATCGGAATGATAAGTCCTAATACTCTTGCAAGCACAATACTTAT
>JAUYTY010000110.1 GCA_030694905.1 Eubacteriales bacterium
ATAGCCATCCATCCACTTGCTATATTCTGCTGTGAATCCGGATACAAAATTGAAGGCTATCTCATCATATCTATTTTGTGAATATAAATACTCAGCTCGAAGAAGCATAATCGCATCAGCACACTGATGAAGATCCCTATCACCAATGTCAACGTCGAACACACTGTCATAAATGCCCTCAGATGGCTTTTGTCTTCCGTTGTAATACATGGCCTTCTCGCCGAAGGGTTTAAGACGCTGGTGCCTTAAAAACGCACCGAAACTGTCGGATGCTTCATCAGTCCTGGTATAGCCTAGGGGCGTCAGATATCTTTCAGCTACCGTCATGCCCTCTTTGTTTAACAGGCTGACCTCAGAAGCTGTTTCGTTATTTACAGTAGTGGTATTGTCATTGGTTGTTTTAATTGATCCTATATTGCTGTTACAGCCGGTTAGAACAATGACCAGGCATATGATTAGGATTAATGTTTTTTTCATGTTCACCATCGCTATGCTTAATTGTGAAGACCATTTAATAGCGTCAACAAGTCGCTGTATATCCCATATCCTGTCTGCTGAATTTCTGGGTTCTTCTCAATAATTATCACTTCTCCCATCAAATCGGTAGTTATTGAAACCAAGGATGAGGTTGCATCGATGGTTGCAAATAGAGTGCTTTGCTCAACCAGTTGTGGAGAAACTTTTCCTACCACTTGACCATTTTTAAAGCCACCTTCGCATATCAATTTAATCTTTTTATTATCTTTAAGAGCATTATTGACATCTGTCGCTGTAATGTGACCAATCCCTGTTCGATCTATATCCAGCGGTGTTAGATCACCGCCCAATAAAACATTGGCTAGAGCGGTTGTCTTTGCGGCTGCATCCCAACCATCGATATCCAATGTCGGATCAGCTTCAGCAAAACCTTCAAGCTGTGCCTGTTTGATTGCACTCTCGTAATCATTCCCTTTTTCCATCTCTTCGATGACAAAATTGGTGGTCGAATTGAGTATCCCTTTAAATGATTTCACCCTGCATCCTGGCAGCGTAAATCTTACTAGATTGAATACAGGTGTTCCGTCCATTACCGTTGTCTCGTAAAGAAACTGGAGATTTTTATCATCCGCAATCTTTTTAAGCGCCTTATACTTCCATGCAATCGGCCCCTTGTTCGCTGTGACCACATGCATGCCCAGGTCGAAAGCCTTTTCAATATGGCTGATAGCTGGTTGTCCATCTTTTATGGACAAGGAGCTCATTTCAATCATTACATCCGCTCCCGATTGTTCGATCAATGAGAGCGTATCCAAATCAGTTGATTCAGTTTCATGAATCTTTTGATGCTTTTCGATGCGCGATAACACATTTTCAAGGTTTATTCCATCTTTATCAATCAAAGATCCCTTAGATCTTGCGGCTATGGCAGTTACTCTTACATCATGCCCCGTTATTTTTTTCACTGATTCATGGTGATCCAATAATATTTTACAGAATGCCCGACTTGCATTCCCAAATCCTATTAAACACAAATTAAATCTCTTGTCCATAGATGCTCCTTCCAATTCTTCTATAATCTGCTCGCCAATCGCTTCATTGCTGATTGACTATCGTTTTTGTATTCCCCACCATGATAACAGATAATCCTCTCAATATCCAAATCAGACATTTTTTTGATTGAACGAGCAGCCTCTTCCATATCGAATGTAAATAAAGGATTTGCCCCACTTAACTCATGTCCAGTGACATTCATGGCATCTCCTGCAATCAATGTCTTTGATGATTTGACATATACTGAAATATGACCTGGCATATGTCCCGGTGTTTCAATGCATATGACATCGCCATCATTGGATATTGCCTCGTTGTCTTCCACATAACGGTCAACCCAGCAATGTTCAACTGATTGAATAATCTCAATCCTCTGAACAGCAAACTCTTTCTCTTTTCCTTCCAAAGTATCAATTTTCGCGATTAATGATTCCAGCCTTAGAGATAGCTTCTCACCAGCAATATATTTGGATTGGATTTCAGATGAGATAATTTGAACGTTTGGATATCGTTCTTTAAACGCCGCAAGACTACCTACGTGATCCCAATCATGATGTGTGATCACAATCTTATTCAATCGTTTCAAATCAACGTTCAATCTTTTGGCTTCAGATTCAAATTGATCAATGGTATCAGGATAACCACAATCGACAAGAATCATCTCATCATCGTCATAGATGATTGTTGGATTAACGACTTGCTCCGCTCCATCTCTGATGATTTTAATACTCACTGAATTAATTGTAAACATTTTGGCCTCCTATGGTTTATTCCAGTATTTTTTACTCAATTGCTCTCAAACTCGATTCCCTTATGATTCTTTCCGGTATTGGATGGTCCCATATTCCAGACAATTTGAATAGGCTTACTGCCTTTATGAGACACGTATCTGGCATTTCCTGAAAACATAAGGTGATGGTTATATTTTATCAGATTTGATTGCATAAACAACTTCATTCATGGCATTATCAAAAGATTTCCTCAACTCGCATTCCCACACGACAATAACCTTAAATCCCATTTCCTCAAGTTTGCTTTTATTTCTCAAATAATTGTTTTGATTCCGTTCAATTTTCTTTTGCCAGAATTCAACATTCGATTTTGGCAATCTATACAATTTGCAGTTTTCATGGCCATGCCAAAAGCATCCATTGATAAAGACAGCAGTTTTGTATTTAGGCAAGACGAGATCAGGTGTCCCAGGGTATCTCTTGTCGTTTTTCCTGTATCGAAATCCTTTAGAGAAAAGGTACTTCCTAACATTTATCTCTATTTTTGTATTCTTACCTTTGATTTTGGACATGATTTCACTTCTTTTTTCAGCAGAAAATTTATCTACCATGTCAAGTTACCTCATGAATACATTCATTCACCCACAAAAAAACAGCCACCTAACCTCGGCTTCTGTCTCTCAAGCCGTTTAGTCAGTTGACTGCTTAATTTTTTATTCTTGTTCTCTTTCCTGTTGGTGAAATTCATATTATCCCCCGAATATTCCCTTATAGGAAATGTCTACTATTAAATACTACCCAAATTATAGCATATCTGGAATTCATATGGAATTATCTTTTACTATTGTCATTCTTTGGATTCAATGTTTCAAATATTTGCTTCGCTGTATTTAAGTCCAGGTTTTCCAAATCCCTAATATATGTCTCCAAGTCTTCCATGATGCCTATGCTTTTCTTGAACAATAATAATTCAAGTTGTTTTCTGATATCATTAATGGCTTTAAGTTCATCCTCAGTGGGTTCTTTTTCCAGAATTCTGATTGTGTCCACTAAACTATCTATCACATAACCTCTATCAAAGATCTTATCTAAGGTCACATCACTTGGGACAAAGGTTTTTGTCATTGAATCGCGGTTAGACAGTTGATTCCGAACAATCTCTTTTGCAAAGCCAACATAGCAATGTTCACCTTGACAATTTTTACATGTATCTAACCCTAAACAGATTCTATCCATATCCTTTTTCATATGCTTAAAATATTCATGTAATTCTTTTGCTTTTCTCATATAAGCTGATTGAATGCCTTGCTTTCTTTTTATAACCATTATCCTTAACAAAATAATTATCATTACCGAAAGTATCCCAGCGAACAGAGCTGTATTCTGTATCGTTATATATTCACTTGGCAATGATTGATATAGTTTCAAAACTCCAAACAGCATAAAAATAGAGGCTGCTATTATCTTGATGGCAAACTCAGGAATTCTGTCGCCTAACTTTTTGCCGATATATATTCCCAAACCGCCAGTCGCAATCATACCCGACACTGTTCCTATAACAACCGCAAATGGAAAAAATGCATTGGTTGCCAGCGTTATAGCTGTCATTTGTGTTTTGTCTCCCAGCTCGCCAATAAAGAAGGCAAGAGCCACTGTTATGATAGGTCCAAACTTAGTTTTTTGTTCAACATTTTCATCACCATCATCATTGTCTGATTTCAACGTCCATAATGAAAAGACTACAAATGCGAATCCGGCTATGATTTGGATGGTTTCCATCGGCAGAAAAATAGATATATAGCTTCCCAAAGCTACCGCTAACCCATGGTTCAGCAGCGACCCTAAGAAAATTCCAAGAAGGACTTTCTTAACAGGATATCTGGTTGCAAAAGCCAAAGCGAGTATTTGCGTTTTATCTCCCATTTCTGCTATAAAGATTAATATGAATGCCTGAAAAATCTCTTTTATTATCATTTTGTCTCCAGTATCAATATACTAATCTATTTAACACAATGTTGAATTCAAAGTCAATACTTATTGACATACTTATTAAACTAAAAACAGCCACCTAACCTTGGCTCTTGTCTCTCAAGCCTAAGGTCAGTTGACTGCTTAACTTAGATTAATATTTTATAGAAATTTTCTTTTATTTCTTTTGTCTTCTCTCGAAATCCTTGTCTATGCTTTCCTTCCAATTCTTGGATATAGCCTTGCTTGCCCTCAAATCACTTACAACGTTGCTCACTGCATCAAAGTTCAACCTGGTACCTTCTCCATCCGAATGATAATTCGCCGCTCTGTCATGTGCGATCCCAAATCTTTCAGCTGTGAGTACCGCATCGATGTTCGCTCCCAGAAAAATAAACTCCCAACCGTACTTTTCTTTTTGATGCTCAACCATCTTTTTGATTCTGCCGTAAGAATACTCGCGACTTGCGTTTTCCATTCCGTCTGTTGTGATGACAAACAGGACTTTATCCGCCTTTTGAGCATCTGACGTATTTTTCTGAACATTGATGATTTTTTGTATCGATTTACCCATTGCATCCAATAAAGCTGTCGATCCACCCACATAGTACTCTTTTTCTGTGATAGGTTTGATCCAATTGATGTTGAATCTGTCATGTAGCAGTTGGTACTCATCATCGAAAAGTACTGTTGTGACGATTGCCTCTCCATTTTCTTCCTGTTGTTTGCTTAGCATGGCATTGTAGCCACCAATAGTGTCGCTTTCCAATCCTGACATGGAACCGCTTCTGTCCAGTATGAAAACTATTTCTGTTAGATTTCTGTTCATCTTTGTTACCTCCATTCATTTGATATCTAGAGGATAACATTTATAGCTTGTCAGTTGGTCGTTTCTAAAGCGACAATTACGCCCCCAATAAAACCTGGTCATATACAAACAAGGCCTCATTGATTTCATGGATATTATAGTTGTTGTTTTCTATAAAATAGGCAATAATCAGATCGAATTTATGACTGTTGGATAAAGAATATCCAGCCTTGTTCAAGAGGTCACGTGTCTCATCAAGATTTAGTTCCAGAGCAATTGCAAAGGCCAATGCTGTTGTCTTGCTCGGATTATAATCCTCTTTGCTGCGTATCTTGGAAAAAAGCCTTCGGTCAACATTTGCCCGTTTGTAGGTCTCTACGTCAGTTATGCCTTTTTCATCAATCAATCTCAGCAACATCTGTGAAAATGTCTCGTCTAGCTGTCCTATAATATCCTTCAGGCTCCGTTTTTTCTTTCCTTTGATGTCAGGTGATGGAGAATATGATACCTCCCTGACTTCACTCAACTTTTGAAACTCGTAATCCTCTATATTTCTTTGACTGCTCATTATACGTCTATCATCTACATAATTATCGTCTATGTATTTTTCGATAGAGTTAAAAAGCTTCTCGCTAAGCATGAAAGCTTTTTTATCATATACCACCAGATAGACTTTAATCTCATGCTGAAGCAAAAATTCACTGATGGTCGCAACAGCAATCTGCAGTGCCTGCTCTTTGGGGTAGCCATAGATTCCTGAGGATATCAAGGGAAAAGCTATTGACTTACATTTATGCTCTAATGCAAGATGTAGAGAATTTAGATAGGCGTTTCTGAGGTTATGGGCCTCTCCATTATTTCCACCTTGCCAGATTGGTCCAACAGCATGGATCACATATTTTGCAAACAGTTTGTACCCTTTTGTGATAACAGCTTCCCCTACAGGACATCCACCGATCTGGTCGCATTCTGCCTGAAGATTTTCAGGTCCTGCTGCTGCAAATATGGCCCCGCAAACTCCTCCCCCCATTTTCAGCTTGTTGTTGGCCGCATTGACAATGGCGTCAACTCTCATTTTTGTGATGTCATTCCTGATGATTTCCAATGGCATAGCCTATACCCCCAATTCATTTAAAAACGTTGTTCTTATTATATCATAGCTTAAATTCTTATGTCATGGCATTTATTATAGCTCTCAGTACACTAAATCATTATAGCTCTCAGTATACTAAATCAAGTGATGACATATATTTGTCTATACTGTATAATTAATGAAATGAGTTTTGGAGGATTGATCACATGACACACATACAATTGATAATGACGTTGTCAACCATATCAACTGCTGGCAACAGCAGCGAATTTCCGCTTTTCACTGTCGCAGCAGTTGCAATCGTAATAATGGGGGTTTTAGGCTATTTTGTCAAAAACAAATATAAATAGCTATAACACAGAAAAGCTCTCCTGATATCATCAAATTGATATCAGGAGAGCTTTTAAATCATCTGTTATTCTCTTATCAGTTTTTCTTTCTTTAATTGTTGGATTTTTTGATTGATTTCAAATATTCCTCTGGCTATTAGACCAGCTATAGCCAATGAAAGTAGACCAAATATCAAATTGATTGAAAGCTTATAATTGCTATAAGCGATAAAGCTATTAATTACATTGACAATCATCAGTGGACTAATACCTAAAAACAACAAGATAAAACGTTTATAATATTTGATTTTGGAATCGATATCCGAATAGAGCTCAAATTTTCCTTCACTTGCTTTTTTCCTAAAATATGCCCATCTCAACATGGATCCAACATGCTCAACGCCTGTTTCTTCCAGAAAACGAATGTAGTCAACGCTCTTTGAGCTTGAGGGGAAATTATCCAAAAGCTCCAGTCTGTACTCGTATTCTCCTTTTATTGTATCATCAAACACATATCTGAAAGGTCCGACAGCAACCAGTTGAAACCCTTTTGCTGACATCTCATTCAACCACTTCTCTTCCTTCTCAAACTCCCAAGCCCAAAACAATTTGTATGCAGTATGTTTCATTCTTCCAATCCTCCAATAATATTTTCACCGTTCTTAATCAGTTCTTTCAGTCTTTCCAGTTCATTTCTGATTGCATCTTTTCCATATTGTGTTATTAGATATTCCTTTTTTCTAGAGCTTTCATCACTTTCAACAGACCTTATAAGTCCCTTTTCCAGCATCGTATTGATAGCACCATAAAGTGTACCGGCTGCAAGATTGACTCTCCCCTCACTCAATGCCATTACATTTTGCATGATTCCGTACCCATGCAGTGGTTGCCAGAGTGATAGCAGAATGTAGTACACCGCTTCGGTTAGAACCATGTTGTCTCTATTGTCTCCCATTGTATCTTCCTCCGTTATATCGTTTTATGTTATATCGTTATTCGATATATCGATTACGGTTATATAATATCGGCTGCCGATATATTTGTCAATACTTTTTTCTTATTTTTTTATCCCAAAGAAAAACCCACAATTCAAATATGAAAAGTGGGTAGCACTAGATCTATAGATTTCGCAAAGTCATTATCCATTCATATTATACGTCTGAGTCGTTATCCATAGCCATGCCCACGCCGCTCTTGACACCGCTTAAGAATCCTCTGCTTGTGATAGTGGCGCCGCTGATAGCATCAATGTTGAGATTTTGTGTTTCAATGATTTCTTTACTCATAGTCTTAAATACTTCCTCGTAATACCCCTGCGTTTCTCTGTGATTAATGACTTCAATTCCGATGATTTTGTTTTCTTCTATAGTGGTGATGATCACCATATTACCACCAAATCCTACTCCAAGACCTTGATAAATACCATCATTCAATTGACCCAGATCCATGGTTCCTTGAGCTGATTTATAGTTCCGAGACAGTGGCAGCATCAAAAATAACACTAAAAATATTAACAGACTTGTTCTCAAATATGTTTTATTTCTAATGGCTCTTCCTCCAAAAGTAACCTGATAACCAGGCGAGCCTTTGATGCAGGATACCTCTGTACATTTCAAGCAGTTGATACATTCAGGAGAAATGGTTTTCTCTCCATCTGGTATTATGTCAACCGGGCAATCTTTCAAGCACAAATAGCAACCGTTGCAGTTTTTGCCTTTACTGATCTTAAGTGGACTTATGGCGTTAAGCAGGGCTTGAAATGCTCCCAAAGGACAAAAGCATCTGCAGAATATTCTACTGAAAAATAGCGATGTCAAAGAAATCAGGGCCAATACAATGAGTCCTGTGTGAATTCTAAATCCGGTAAAAATATTCAAGTAAGCCAACCAGGGAGAAAACGCTGAGATTCGACTGCCTGCCCCATTTGCGCTTAATACAATTATTATGATCAAAACAACATACTTTAACAATTCCGGTCGTGCCAATGCTTTTGAAGGTAGTTTCTTATTGGTTATTCCGGATTTTCCCGCCAAAAATCTTATACCATCCTGTAAAGCGCCAACAGGACATATCCACCCGCAGAAAAATCTTCCAAAGAATAGAGTCGTAATTGCTATAGAAACTGTTAGAGCTATAGAACGGGTTATACCACCCCATCGGTAGGAAACATCTGTAAATGTCGACTTCAAAGCGCTCCAGCCACCATAAGGGTTGATGTCTCCTATTGACAAAATCCTAAAAGAAACCTTATCACTGATGTACAAGAAATAAAGTACACTGCTCAGTATGACTATAACAGTCGCAATGATTTGTATTAGACCTCTAATGCCTCGTCTCATGGCTTCTCTATCCTTAAGACATCTTGTAAAACAATCCTTTGGTCAAGGTACAAGTCTACTTTGCTATTCTCGAAGATTAAGTGATACTTCATCAAATTCCTAGAATTCATCTGATGTTGATGCACACCATCAGCACTGATTACATTAAAGTCTATATCGTCAGTCCAATTAATGCCGACAGTCAGCAGTACATCTTCGACAATCAGACCAGTTTTCCCATCTATCTCATGCGTTCCAACCACCTTTTGCATATGTTCTGGAAAAATCACCGCGTCTTTAGTGGTCGAAAAATGGGTCATAAACTTTACGTTCATGCCGAGTTTGAAGGTAGGTGCGATATTCATTGGCGCATTCTCCCCTTCAATCTTGATAAAATATCTTTGTCTAACCATGGAAATAGTCTCATTTTTGACCAACCCATCCGAAGCTCCCATAGTAAAGAATCCTTTGTCATCAATTTCTTCGAATTTCATCAGTATTTTTCCGATTTCGATTGACTTATCCTTGCTGCCGTAATATTCGTAGTAATAGGGTTCGATGTCCTGCGTCAAAGCATCAAACATATGGACCTTATCTATGTTTTTTGGAGATATGGTCTCGTACAGGTCAATGTTGGAAACCATTTTCACCCAATAAGGACCCAATTCATTTGGCATAGCGATTCTCATCGGTTTATCTTCGTCTCTGATTGGTTTGCCATCTACTTCCCATACCAGAATGACGTCATTGTTTATAAGCTTCTCTTTGTCGACCATTGTATAGTAACCATCTCGACCCGTTATGCCAATGCCTTCGTATTTTTCTAAATCTATTCCCTCTTTTTCAAGGACATGACGCAATGTGGGGCCCTTGACCTTCATGGCGTTTTCTGTTCCTGTTGTGTTGATTAACGTTACATCTGCCTCCAGCTGGTCGTATTCCTTTATCGAATCAGTGTTGATTCTGATGCTGCCACCTTCCCAGTTTATGGCAAAGCTATTGATATCCTGCTGCCACATTTCTCGGGGAACCACATCGGAAACCCTTCCCATCTTTACGCCATTCTGTTGATATTGATAAGCCCCTATTGCAGCATTGACTGCGTTGACTACCGCCTGAGAACTTATGGTGGCACCTGTGACCTGAATGATATCCTCAGGATTTTCCTTGTCCAATACAACCAGATTGAGGTATTTATCAATCATTATAGTCTTGAATCTCTCAATGAACCATTCGTCTTCGATATGGTCTGCGTAGCTGGGGGTTTCAATGTGATTTAGAATCTCTATGCCTATCAGATTCCCATTTGCATCATCTATGGCCGCAAGCAGCTCAACAGGGCCTATATAGCCCATACAGCTGACCACATAAGCCTTAACCGCACCATCAATCTCATATGCACGTCTAACAGCAGGCATGTTGATGGAGATAAACGGATCATCGACGACATCCTTGACTAAAGTCACCTTTTTTGCCTCTGGATAAAAAGTTCGCACTTTTTTTATTTCTTCAGATGCGGTGTTGTTTAACATGAACGCTACAACAACCACCATAACTATTATTGCCAGTATCAATAAATATGCTTTTCTATTTTTCATCTCATCACTTACCTTATTCAACTATTATGCTATCAATCTTTGATACCCATTGAGGCTTGTTCACATCACCGGTAGCAATCTGACCAACTGCTAGTTTATAAGGCGCGCCATCTTCAGGATTATACTCGGTTCCATTCTCTTCCCAAACTATAATCATCGGCAATTTCTTATTAAGGTCCGTTTCATCCAGATAATCCTGCCTCTTCACCTGTTCTACTGTAAATGTCATCTTATAGCCATCTGTAGCGAGAATTGTTATGCTGCTGGCATCAGAACCAATCCCAGCATATTGATCTAATAAAAACCACAAGTTAACACCCTTGAATCGCGTGTGGCCTTTTGTCCCGAAACTATTCACCGAATAGTAATCCTCCTCAACAATGATGTCATCCAAAGATTTAAGTTCATCTAGGGTAATCGTCATCTCAAAAGCAACATTTCCGGTTATTTTTAAAGCATTCAAAGCCGATGCTTCTGTCTCCGGAATTGTTGTCTGTGGGGTTGTGGTTTGTGAAGCTGATGTCTGTGGAACTGTTATGGTTGTCCCGATTGACTCGGTTTGAGTCGGTTCTGTGGTTTCAATCATAATGGTTTCAGTTACACCAGAGGTCTCTTTGGTAGAGACCTCTTGGTTTGTGTTGCTGACTGATGTCTCATCAGAACTGCTCGCAACCTCTTGGGTTGCTTTAGTTGTGGTAGTGATACCTGTTGTTTTTGTGCCACATGATGTAAGTATAAAGATTAAAATTACCGGTACAATAATTATATTAATATATTTTTTTATCATTTTTGTCGTTTCCTCCATCAGGATTATGTTGGTGTTCACTAAGCTGTCTATCAGTATTTTAAGAACCTCAGCAATATAGTGGCTGCTTGACCTCTTGTTGCATTGTGGTCGCCACCAAATGTCTTGTCCGGAAATCCTTTGACGATTCCTGCATTGACAGTGGCTGCCACCTTGTCTCTTGCCCACTGAGGAATAATGTCTGCAAACCCAATTAGGGCTTCTGTGACTTGTAATGGGGTTAGATTGCTATCCAGCAGATTTCCGACGATGTTCCCTATTTCATGCCTGTTGATATATGCATTGGGCCTAAAAGTTTTGTCCGAATAACCTTGAATCAATCCATTTCTATAAGCCACAGACAGCTCTCCTGCAAACCAATCCGTTTGTCTAACATCTGTGAATGCGAGATTGGTACTATCGCTCGATGACAGGCCAAGAATTCTGACCATCATCACAACAAACTCCGCACGGGTTATGTTATTGTCCGGATGATATAGACCATCGCTTCCCTTAATGTAACCCATAGTCGCCATCATTTCAATATCATTTTTTGCCCAATGGGAGGAAATATCTTTGAACGTCTTTGTCTGCGTATATACAGCCGCACCACCGTTTGTTCCTAGCAATAATCCTTCTTCACTAATGCCCATAAAGAAAACATTGTTCCACTGTCTGGTTGGGAATGGTGTTGTGGCATCAAAACTATCTGTTATATTTCCAACTCCCTGAGTTCTAAGTAATCCACTAGCTAATGTGGCTATATACATCGCATCTTTGTCTTCTCTGTCAATCATGACAAGCCGTATATCATCTCCATCAGAAATAGACGGATACAAATCCTTTGCCTGATAGACAGTTCTTTCGCCATCGAGTATGTAATCCATCTCGCCTTGCCCTAGACCTGGTGCATTACCTGATCTGACAACCCAGACACCACCTTTTGAATCCAAGGATATGCTTCTAACCCAATTGAGATTGAAATTGGAAGCGTCGAATCCTTCATAACTTGTTATTTTCCCATCGGCAGCTAGATGCTGGTAGCCACCTTTATAGATTGGTTGTTCATCGTCACCCTCTGTCCCAGGATAGTAACCGATCCATGCGCCACCTTCACCATCTGGTTCTATTGCATCGACTGAATAGGGCAGCAAACCTTGGCTGGATGTATAAACTGTCCAGTTGTCATCCTTATCAACATGGACTGCTCCGCTTTGTGTTCCAATCCATAAGCCTCCATTGCCATCTAACTCCAACTCCTGAACAAATAAGCCAGGCAGCAACGAGTTTTCAGTATTCAAGAGTTTCCAAATGCCATTGGCTCTGACAAGTATTCCCTGTGGATTGACTGGATTACCGAGGGTCATCCAAAGCTCGCCATTTTCTCTCTGAACAATGGCATAAGTGGTATCCACCTTAACTAATCCTGCATTGTCAGTTTCTATCTCCTTGATATTAGACCATTTTCCATCGGTTGTTCTGATTGACAAACCGCCGTTATTGGTACCGATCCAAAGATTTCCCTCCTGATCAAATGCCATGCTTCTGACACTGGCTTCCGTCATTTCCTTTCCGGTATTGTTCTGATAGGTTAGCCAGATTTTGTCTGTTTCTGATTCTGCTGTTGCTTCAGGACCCTCTAAATCTGGTAGATCCAATTCTTTCACATCTTTCATCTCAGGCGCTTCATAATCACCTGTACCCACTACGATACAATCCACCCATTTGACCCACATGGATTTGCTCTCCTCCACAATCAATCTTAGAGGACCATAGGCATTGTTGTTGGTGTAACCAATGCTACCTTCATTGGGAACAAGCGGATGTCCATTAATGGCATATGCTAGGATAATCTTTTTCAGATTCCCTTGGGAGTTCAAGACACCATTAATGACCTGGTCGGTACTTCTTAGTATCTGATTGTAATTCTGACCGGCAAAAACGCGAATGCTAGGCGTTTCTACCCCTTCTTCAAGTCCAACAAACTCGGAAATCAAATCCCATAAAACAATCCCTTCAAACTCATGAATACCGTCCCCGGTATAGATGTCTCTGACACCAAAATCGATCATAGACTCTATCTGTCGTAGGGTGAAGGTCATCGGTTCCTTGACCTGAGATCCGGTAACTCTAAGCACTGGCGTATCCAGGTAGTCTTTGTAAACACCACGATTATGGTTCCATGATGTGCTCTTGTCTATATCCTGATGTGTGGTTTCTCCCTCGCCTGTTCCACTTGTGCCTGTTGATACAGGATCGCCGCCACCGATAATAATTTCTTTCAAAAACTGCACTTGATTGGATCCGTTGGTATCGTTGTAGCTTGTTTTGCCAAAAATGACTCTAAGGGGACCACCATCATTGCCCAATCCAGGATTGAAACCCGCATCTGTAGGTCTGATGACATATGGGTATCCATTGAAGCCATATGCAACAAGGATTGGCATGCCTGTGTGAAGCGGATTGACCAAGTTTCCATTGAACTTGCCATCCCCCAAATCTGTGGCATCCTTTTCATAATAGCCGTAAAGACTGTTGTCCTTAATCTCCTTAACTGTCATAGGCGCGAAGTTGTAGTTGTCAGCTGCAATGAACTGGATGCTTGTTGAATCGTCAATCTTTGGATCCAAGCCTGCTCTAATAAGCAAATCCCATAATTTCACACCTTTGTATCGATTGTAGTACCAGAAATACTCACTATTTGACAAGCTATATTCATTCTCATAATGGATATTGGTCATCGACTCAATGTCAGATACCTTGTATCTGACTGCCTCAGACATCTTGTTGCCATGGATGATGATTTCATAATCCACGTATTTGGGATCATTATAGGGCGCATAGGTATGCTCAAAAATATTTTTGGCATCCTTTTCTTCTATGTAGATATAGGCAACATTTGAAAATGTTTTCGCCGTTGATCTGCTTTGCTCATAAACTAGTTTAAAGCAACCATTGTCATTATGTTTAGATGCATTGTAACCTACATCAGAATCCAAATAAACCAGAGGAACATCATTCACGCCATAAGCAATGGTATACTTTGAAGCATCTGCCACAGGCACTGTCAATATGGTCTGACGGGAATTATTCTTAAACACCATATTGCCCGCATTCTCTCTAACTTTGACGTAATTGTCAATTAGATAATTGACGTTTATTCCTTCATAAGTATTCAGTAATATTTGTCCATTGAGATTTTCATAGACGACAACCTGTTCCTGTCCAGTCAAATCTTCTTCAATCTGTCTTAAGGAGATCGCCCTGTAACCCTCAACTGCAGGTCCCTCTATTGTCAGTGTAGCACTGGTTATCGCGTCTACATTGTACGGAGCGCCCTCATAGCTGATATGTTTGAACGGGGAATCCAATCCATCTGAATCAACAGGCAGGCTATCGCCGATTGTAATTTTAACGACCTCTTTCCCCCATTTTGACATATTCATGTCATCTATGCCTGTTTGTCCAAATACAAGCTTTGGAAAATCCTTGTCAAGGTCACTCTCAGTCAAGCTCCTATCGGTCCACTGGACCGGAGGTGAAAAACTGTTTGATGGAAAATCAGCCAATACTGCTGAGTATCTTGCCATCATAGGGTTGATTTTAGTTTTGCTGGTTTCAGTAAAATTATTGTAATAGTATGCGTTTTTTAATTCACTAATTGTTTTGGTAAACTCGAACCCATCTGCACAAGTGAATCTGACCACATAATCCTTATCTGTCTTCAGATTGTTAGCCCCAATCAGTTCAAACAGATCATATCCTTTAGCTTTGATGATCTTGTGAAAATTTAAACTGTTATTTGTTGAATAGGTCCTTTCTCTTAAGGTGTAATTCACCCAGTCCAAGGTCGAAATACTGACTTCCTGATAAACACCTGTCCCTGTTATCAGCAGTTCGACTGTTGTCGCATTTGCATCAACAGCGAAATGAAATCCGTTTGAAAAAAACATCGCTGCAATTAGTATAAAGATAACCAATCTTTGTCTACTGATATTCATAATACCCTCCCCTATTGATAAAATGAGTGAAAGCTATTGCCGTCACTCACTTATATTACTGCTTTTTATCAATAATATAGATTTTTATTTGAATAATGTATTGAAGACTATAACAGCCGCCTCTGCTCTATTGATAACTTTAACCGGCTCAAAGCTCTCAACTGCTATCTCGGCAAAAACACCTTGTGCCTCCAGCCATGCTACTTCATTAGCCGCCCATTCAGGTACTGCATCCTTGTCTAGATATGCTGATTTCTCCATGACAAACTTAGCGACTCTTTCAGGAGTGACCAGTTCCATATCGATTGCTCCTCTAGCTGCTACCACTGCCATTTCCTGTCTGCTGATGACCTGATCCGGTTTGAAAGTGCCATCTGGGTATCCGACAAATATGCCGGCATCAACAGCCGCTTGGACATAGCCTGCAAACCAATCTGATGTGTCCACATCGCTGAAACCGCCTTTATATTCAACTTGCTGATAGCCTAGAGATTCAACCATGATTTTAGAGATTTGGGCTCTTGTCAGACTTCCTGCAGGAGCATAAAGTCCATTTCCCATACCGTTGATGATGCCTTTTTTAGCCAGTTCCTGAATAGCCATTTCAGCATATGTGAATTCTTCAGTAATATCTGTGAATTCAATTGCTTCTCCCTCTTCCTCAGGTTCAGGCTCAACCGGTATCTCAGTCGCTTCCCCAACTGATATGGTCACCACCATTTTATAGACTGTCCCAAACTCACCGGCTTCTTTTAATTTTCTATAGACAACTATTTCTTCATTTTCTGCAATACCGTCATTATCTATTAATTCCCCATCAATTTCGTAAGCCAACACATACTTGAGTTCTGGATCTAAAACGTCTTGAAGCATCTGAGGGTCAATCGGATATGCATCAGAAGCTGTGAAAGAAACTTCAGCATTGTCAGCAGTCACACCAGCTAATTCAGTCAATACATAGGCAAGACTTACGCCTTTTACGTGAACTGATTTTTCACCAGCTTTGCTGTTGTAAATATAGGCTTCATCAATCTGAGCCTCAGCTGGCATAGCCTTCATGTCTGCGATTGTAAGATGCAATTCCGTTGCAACACCTACTCCTGTAATCTTAACTGCATAGGCTTCCTCCACAGTAGCAAATGCTGAAAGTTGAGATAAAACCAACACCAATACCAATAATAATGCAAACCCTTTTGTTCTTTTTGCCAACATAATTTCATTCTCCTTTTTTAAGATGTATAAATCTACAAGCATATGAGAAGTTGCAAAAAAATAAACAGCATGTCCAATGGAATGCTGTAAACTGCAATATTCTCCTTTCCATCGGGAGGCCTGATCGTTTCCAATCAAACCCTATCGGCACAGAAACCACGTGGAAACCACAGAGGTTAGAATGCTCGGAGATCTATTAAATTTGTATTTATTTTATCATGGTTAGTCTTTATTGTAAATCGTAACTATCAAAAATATTTTTGTTGATTCTTCGTTTTTCTCTGTCAATACATCTTAAGATTATAAGACTTATGAAACATTTATCAATAGAGTTCTTGGGTTTAGATGGGAGTCTTAGCACTGTTAGTCATCGGATAAAATCTTCGACTGCTTTTAACTGTTTACCAAACCTTTTCTCAAATATCCCAATTATCTTTCCAATAAATATAGCAGCTAGTATCGTGCCTTCCCTCACACCAATAAGTTCATGAAATGCAATCAAAGATAATATAGAAGCTAATAATACAAATGAGCTGTCAACAGCCATTTTGATTTTATAGAATTCTTTATCTAAAAGAACTCTAATCGCTATCATACAACCTTCAGCAGGCATAGGAACCAGTTCCGCCTTAAGGTATAACATGACTCCCATAGCAATAATTCCTATGCTAATGGAAAGAAGTCCTAATCTCATAAAATAGTTTTGAACAGTAATGAATCTAAAGACCCAGTTTGAAAAAGTAAGGAAAAAACCAAATGCAAATGAAAACAATATCTGGGTCAAATTCCTAAGTTTAAATTTTTTTCTTAATAATATCACTTGCACTAAAATTAGAAATATATTGACAATGATTGACATTTTACCGATTTCAATTCCAACAATTAGACTTAAAACATAAGGTAACGAGTTTACTGGGGATACCCCCAAATTAGATTTTATTGAAAAAGTTACGCCTATAGCAAGGAGTAGCAATCCAAGACAATAAACAAGAATTCTTCTAGTTATTTTCATTAGTCCTCCAGATTGATTATACTTAAAAAGCATATAGTATGCATTATTGCGTTGAAAATCTTTTAATCTTCATATTTTTTAACTCTCGTCTTCATCGGAATGCAGTTTATTCCATAACGTAGCTCTACTCATACCGAGCATTCTAGCTACTTCAGCCTTAGATATGCCTTGATCCAAAAGCATCATGATTATATTTTTTTCTATTATGCGATTGACTTTTTTTAAATCCAAGACATCCTTCAGATCGCGTATGGATTCTATAGATGAATATTGTGGTTTTGCTAGATCAAGCGTTTCAAACATAATATACCGCTGTGCAACATTTTTTAACTCTCTAGCATTTCCCAACCAATTCTGGCTCATAAGAATCTCTTCTTCTACCTTCCCAATCTTATATTTATTAGGGTCTCCCTTCATCAACCGATAGAAATATTTAAACATTGGCATAATATCTTCTTTTCTATCTCTTAATGGCGGTATATTAATCTCCAAAGTGTTAAGTCGATAGTATAAATCGCTCCTGAAAGCACCTTCTTCAACCTTGTGCAATAATCTTTCATTTGAAGCTGCAATGATTCTGACATCCAATGGTATGATATAATCAGAACCAATTCTCATAACTTCCTTTTCTTCTATGACGCGTAACAGTTTAGACTGTATTTCAGAAGAAATACTGTTGATCTCATCTAAGAAAATAGTGCCACCATGAGCTATTTCAAATAGACCTGGTTTCCCACCTTTTCTTGCTCCTGTGAAAGCGCCCTCTTCATAGCCGAAAAGCTCACTTTCTAGCAATGTGCTGGATATAGCAGCACAATTAATCGCTACAAAAGGCTCGGATTTTCTTTTGCTATGCCCATGAATGCTTTGAGCGATTAATTCTTTACCTGTACCACTCTCGCCGTAGATGATTACAGTTGATTCATTTTGGCTGATGAGCTTAGATTTATTGACAATTTTCTCCATGACAGACGAGGCATAAATAATATCATCAAAACTATACTTCACCTTCAATCCTTTCTTATTGATTTCAAATCTAATCTTTTTCTCTAAATTTTGAAGCTTGGTGACATCTTCAAAAATACACAAAGCTCCTTTTAAATACCCTTCTATGTTAATCGGAAAAACGCTGGTATTTATGTTTTTTTGATTGATACTTTTGACTTGATCGTAAACAACCTGATCCATTCTTAAGCATTCAGAGATAAATCCCATTTCAGGAAAAATATCTAGTAGTTTATGATCCATAACACTTTTTGCGGTCTTATCAAGGGTGGACTCTGATTTTTGATTATAATATCTGATTCTTTCGTCCTCATCAATTACAATCACAGAGTCATGAACATGATCGATTACTTTTTCCAACAAATAGTTCTTGTATTTTTGCTCATGTACCCTATCAATCATTTCTTTAGTTTTAGTAATGGTATCCCAAATAGATTCTTTGGTTGGTGCTAAAAAAACTGTTTCGAA
>JAUYTY010000111.1 GCA_030694905.1 Eubacteriales bacterium
TATGATAAAAAAACGATTACAAAGATGTTTAGTGGCAATGGCGGATTAAAAGGCTACCTTGGCACCGTTGATGCAAGAGAAGTTGAAAGAATGATTGACAGCGGGAATGAAGAAGCAAGACTTGTTTACGAGGCTATGGCTTATCAAATATCCAAAGGTATAGGAGAACTATCGACTGTTGTAAAGGGAAAAGTCGATCTAATTGTTTTAACTGGTGGTATAGCCTATTCAAAAAGGATTACAGAATCTATAAAAGACAGAGTTGCGTTTTTAGCACCTATTGAAATAATACCAGGAGAAAACGAAATGGAATCCCTTTCAATGGGAACACTAAGGGTACTTACTGGTGTCGAATCAGCTAACGAATATGTTGAATAAGTTCAAAATGACTCGATAGATTCAAAATTCAATCGAGTCATTTTTATTAAATCTAATCAAGTATAATAAATTTGACATTTTACTAAAAGAATAGACACTCATGTGTTTAGCTACAGTAAAAACCTTTAAATTTCAACAAAATATTTTTGGCATGATATTTGCTAAGTTACATAAGAAGTATCAAACACAATATTGGAATGGTGGCGCTACAGTCAAATATCGCAGTACCTTATGGAAGGAGTAGATTCATGTTACAAAATTTTGTTTATTTTTCAGTTGGAATTTTTTCATCGGTTGTAGGATCCATTGTTGGGATGGGAGGAGGTGTTATACTGAAACCAGCATTGGATGCTATAGGAGGGTATGATGTTGCTACCATATCAATCCTCTCTTCATCTACAGTATTGGCCATGGCTTTTGTTTCAATATCCAAATCTTTGATGGAAAGAACAAAACTTCAAGGCAAAATAGCAATTTTTTTATCTATAGGCTCAATTATTGGAGGAATATTAGGTAAAGTATTGTTTGATTATTTTCTAATAACTCTATCTTGTGAATGGTATTTATGTATAATGCAATCGTTTCTTTTAATCGGTATGTTAATAGCAGTCATAGAGCTCTATAATCATAAAGAACGATACATTGTCCATAGAAGCTTCGATCAGATTCAGATTATTGGATTAGGACTGATTCTGGGCATGATATCTTCATTCTTAGGGATTGGAGGAGGACCTCTAAATGTTCCCATATTAACTATACTATTCTCAATGGATACCAGGGTTGCAGCCTTGCATTCAATTATTGTTATCTTTTTTTCCCAAACTGCAGCCATGGTAAATGTTGGACTAACTACTGGATTTAAAACCTTTAATCTGGAAATGTTATGGGTTATGATTATCGGAGGCGTAATAGGTGGTTTATTGGGGAGCATTATTTCTAAGAACTTGTCTTTAAAGGGATTCGGAAAGGTTTTTAACACCACTGTGATGGTGATCATAGTGCTGAATATGTTTAATATTTATAAATTTATAGAAAAAATCAATTAGAGGAGAAAAAAATGAAAGATAAAAAGTATTGGATTAATTTAATAATAGGGTTGGCATTTGTTTTTCTATTCAGGTATCTTCCCGCACCAGAACCATTAACACCTGTAGGCGTTCAAATTATAGGTTTGTTTATTGGTACCATTTATATGATTGCAACTATACATCCTGCTTTCCCGGCATTTCTTGCAATAACTATTTTAATCACTACACCGCTCTATAATTTTAAAACTGCATTCGCGTCATCCTTTGGCAGCTGGGTGCCGATTTTTGTTATGTCGATTCTGTTTTTAAGCCATGCATTAGTTAAATCAGGCCTCGTAAAGAGAATAACCATCTGGTTTATGACGAGAGAGATTGCTAAGAAAAGCCCTTGGATATTTTTGTCCTTGTTCTTTGGTTCGATATTTGTCTTAGGTTTTTTCATTGATGTATTTGCTCTTCAGGCCTTCTATTTTTCATCGGTAGCCATGATTTGTACAGAGTTGGGCTATGAAAAAAAATCAAAGTTTGCAAATGCAATGATATTGGGAGTAACGTTCTTGATTGTTACGATTGGCGCTTCTACTGGATTCCAACCTCATGTTGCCATTGTATTGGGGCTGTATAATACAATTACGGGTAGCACTATTGGATTGTTTGAGTATTCAGCCTGGTCATTTATTCCGCTTTTGTTACTTTTTGTTTCTTTTATGTTGATCATAAAATTTATCATGAGGCCGGATTTGTCAAATTTTAAGAGTTTTGACGCTACTAAGATGCTTGGAGAGTTACCACCGATGAGCAAACAAGAGAAATATACTGGTATTATATATTTAATTGTTGTTTTGGGATGGTTTTTACCAGGATTTGCCAAAATGATTGGTTGGAATAGTGAAATAATAAAAACAATTGGATCATATAGTTTAGTTTGGCCTGCATTTGTTGGAATGATTCTTCTGTCAATTGTTCGTGTCAAAGGAGAACCTCTAATGGACATCACAAAAGCAGCAAAAGAAGGTGTTCCATGGCATATTGTTTTCCTGATTGTAGGAAATATGTTTCTTGCTGATGCCTTGACAAATGAAGCGACGGGTTTTACTGCTTTCTTCACACAAACCTTAGAACCGCTTACACAAGGAGCTTCTCCAGTCATGTTGTTTTTCTTTGGTGCGCTTTTTACTATGATTTTAACAAACATAGGTTCAAACTCAATTGCCGGAATTATAGGATTTCAATTGGTCGCACTTTTAATTAATGACCCGCAAGTTCTGATGCTTGTTGCACTACCAGTTGCATTTGCCACAAGAATAGCAGTCATGTTGCCATCATCATTTGTCGGTACGGGAATGGCTTATGGTAACGAATGGGTAGATGCAAAGAAAATTCTTCCTTATGGATTCTTGTTTGTAGTTGTCGCACTGAGCATTCTGATGGTTGTAGGTTGGCCTTTAGCGAACCTGATATTTAATTAAACTAACAAAAGAAATGAAAGAAGGTTAATAAATGAATAGACCGAATATTGTATTTATTATTACAGACCAGCATCATCACGGTGTGATGGGTAATGCTGGGGATCCTTATATCAAGACTCCGAATATGGACGCGCTAGCCGCTCAAGGCACTAAGTTTGATAACGCCTATTCCAACTGTCCGGTTTGCGTACCAGCAAGAATGTCACTTCTAAGCGGTCAATTACCTATCGATCACCGAGTACTGCTTAATGAAGCGACACTAGATCCAAACATTCCTACTTACGCGCATTCAATGAATATTGGAGGTTACGAAACCGTTCTTGCTGGCAGAATGCATTTATATGGAACCGATCAGTACAGAGGAAATGAAAAGAGACTGACGGGAGATAATACACCTATCTATGTGGGTTATGATAATCTTACTTCAAATATAGGGAATGAATATAAGTTTACCATTCTTCAAAAAAGAGAGGGAATTGAAAAATCAGGAGGAGGTAACTGCATAGTTCAAAACTATGACAATGCAGTTACCAGAGATGTAGTAGAATATCTGCAGACACGCCAAGATGAGAGGCCTTTGATGCTGACTGTTGGTTTGTTTTCACCACATCCGCCTTTTATTTCGGATGCAGAAAAATTCAAGTATTATTATGAACTGATAGACGATGCCCCGATACATCCTCAGTTCGAAGCGAATATTCATCCAGCAATTGTTGACTGGAAAAAAAGACGTCATCTAGAAGATATAACGACTGAGGACTGGAGGAGACTAAGAGCGGCTTATTATGCCAATACAGAATTTTTAGATGAAAGTATCGGTAAAATAATTGAGGCCGCAAGGGAAAAATTAGGCGAAAACACCATTTTTATTTATACATCTGATCATGGCGAACCGATGGGGATTAATGGATTGGTTTGGAAAACGACATTCTTTGAGTGCTCAGTTAAGATACCGATGATTGTTGCAGGACCGGGAATTGAAAAAAGCAGAGTGGTATCTGAACTGGTTTGCCTTAATGATTTAACAAGAACATTCATAGAGTATGGAGAAGGACCAGAATTACCAAAAGCATATGGGCAAAGTCTAAAAAAAGTATGGGAAGGAAAAGAAACCATTGACCCTGAACGATCCATCATTTCACAAATAGGAACTTACGGAAAAGATTTAAATGACATGGATTGGCCTTCGGCCATGATTAGAAAAGGAGCCTATAAGCTGATAAGTTATCATGGCTACGACAAAGCTTCTCTGTATGATGTGACCCAGGATCCTTTATGTGGCAATGATTTAACGGATAATCCAGATTATGAGGCCATAAAAACAGAAATGCTGGATGAATTGAATCAGTCATGGGACGGTCAGAAAGCACTTGATTATTGTGTCGAATCGATGAACAATTTCTTTATCATGAAAGAATGGGCTAATAAAACAAAGTTTCCATTGATGGAAAAATTCTTTAATGGTCTTACAGGTACAATAACTGATAATTTCAGAATGAATCCTGAAGAGAATTACATTTCAGTCAAAAAGGCATAGGAGGAATAGCATGAAGCCAAATATTATTTTTATTTTTTCTGATCAACATAACGCTTCTGTGATGGGAAATGCAGCAGATCCATATGTTAAGACACCCAACATGGATTGGCTGGCATCCAACGGTGTAAAGTTAGATAACTGTTACTGCAATTCACCATTATGCGTTCCTAGTCGTATGTCAATCTTGACTGGCAAACTGCCACTTGAGACGGGAGCGATGAATAATTTTCAATCACTATACAGCGACACCGCGACCCTCGCTCATTCAATTAATCTAGCAGGATATGAAACAGTATTGGCGGGGAGAATGCACTTTTGCGGTCCTGATCAAAACCATGGCTATGAAAAACGTTTTGTTGGCGATGTCACACCTAATTATCACCGTGATGAGACATTTAAGTGGATCTATGAGAACTATGGTGAAACAATGAAACAGAAGCGGATTACACTTGAAAAAGCGGGTGCGGGAAGTTCAGCTCTTTACGATTTTGACCGTGAAGCGACCGCAAAAGCGATCGACTACATGAAAAACAGGACGGATGAAAGGCCTTTATTTATGACGGTGGGTCTATATGCATCCCATCCGCCATTCATTGCAGATGAAGAGGTTTTTAATTACTATTTCGATCTTTTGCCTGAAATATCAACACCAAAAGAATTCAAGGAAAAGCTGCATCCTGCGATGCAGATATGGCTCAAATCTAGAAATATAGACGATATCAGTCCTATAGACAAAAAAAGAATGAGGGCGGCTTACTATGCCTTGGTAGAATACCTCGATTCTAACCTAGGAGCTATCATTAAGGGAATTGAGGATTCATTAGGTCTCGAAAATACCATTATTGTATATGCATCAGATCATGGGGAATCAATGGGGATTAATGATTTTTACTGGAAGACGACATTCTTTGAAAGCTCAGTCAAGGTGCCTGTGATCATTTCTTATCCTAAGGAGTACGGAGTAGGTGAAGTCATTAAAGAAACGACATGTCTTGCTGATTTGACAGAAACTTTTTTAGAATGGTCAGGTGGTCCGAAGCTTCCTTCCACAGTTGGAATGAGTCTGATAAAAGCATTGAAAAAAGAAGAAGCGATCGAGTCAGATAGAAGTGTCATTTCAGAGATTGGGAGTTATCCTCCTGCAGGGGATAAACCGTCAGCTATGATAAAGAAGGGTAAGTGGAAGCTGGTTGACTTTTATGGATATGATTATCCGTCTCTCTTTAACCTTGAAGAAGACCCGCTTGAAATCAATGATCTTGGTTCTGATCAGAATTATGCAACTGTAGCCACTCAGTTGAAGGATGAACTCTACAGAGTTTGGGACCCTGAAAAGGCTTATCTATACTGCAATGAAGCGTTTGAAAACTTTAAGATACTAAAAAAATGGGCTGATACAACACACTTCGAATTTCCAGAAGTTTGGCGTTGTAAAAAAGGCGCCAATTATCTACTAAGAGATTTATATCCTGATCAATACAAGTAAACTGGAAGCTTAAGTTGAATTTTAAGCAAAAAAGTGAATAAGGACTGGGAATAAGTGCCCAGTCCTTTTCAGAATTCAGTTCATCTTTTTAGCGTAATTTTTATCGAAAATTTGGCGTATTTATTATATAATGACATGACGTATTAATAAAATAGTGACATATTGATAATGAGGAGTCTGTTGTAATGAGGAATCTATCTGTTCTAATTAAACCGATGTCGGGTATGTGCAACTTAAACTGTGACTACTGTTTTTATCAAGATGAGATAAGAAACCGTTCAGAGGGCAATTATGCAATGATGAATGACGAAACGATGAAGGCTATTGTGCAAAAAGCTTTTCACCATTCAAAAGGCGGAAAGATTTCCTTTTGTTTTCAAGGGGGAGAACCTATGCTTGCAGGTGTTGAGTATTATAAAAAATTCGTCGCACTTGTTAGAGCAGGTGTAGAGAAAAATCAGATAATTGACTACTCGATTCAGACCAATGGAACCATTTTAAATGAGGACTGGATAAATTTCTTTAAAGAAAACCAATTTCTGGTGGGTGTTTCCTTGGACGGGGAACTAAGTCAACACGACTACTTTAGAAAGTATATTAATGGTGAAGGCAGCTTTGTAGACGTAATGAAAACAATTGATCTGATGATGAAAAATGACATACCAGTCAATGCTTTGGCAGTTATCACTAACCAAAACGTCTCAAGGGCACGACAAACATATGACTTTCTGAAATGTCATAATTTAACTTTCATGCAATTTATTCCTGTAATTGACTCGTTTAGACAATCTCATCAAGGCAAAGGACTTAGAAGATTCTCTATTTCTCCAAAAGAGTATGAAGGTTTTCTTAAAAACCTCTTTGATGCCTGGTATAAGGACATAATGGATGAGAAAACTGTTAGTATTAGGTTGTTTGAAAATGTTTTGATGATGATGATGGGATATGAACCAGAGTCTTGTGATATGAAAGGTCATTGCAGTATCCAATATGTTATTGAGTCTAATGGCAATGTATATCCGTGTGACTTTTACTGTCTTGATGAGTATAGAATTGGCAATATCAATCAAGATAGCTTTGAAGACTTGTCTAAGGCGGTAAAGGGAATGTTGTTTGTTAAAGAGTCTTACAATCAGGCACAGGTCTGTGTTTCGTGCAAATGGCGAGTTCTTTGCAGAGGTGGATGCAGAAGATACAGAGAAATGGCAGGTGTACAAAATGGCACGAATTTGTTCAAATATTGCCAGAGTTATCGCAAATTTTTTGAATATTCATACCCTAGGTTTAATGAGATAGTAAAAGTGATTCGTCAAAAGGCAAACCAATGAGGAGAAAAAATGAAGACTTTGATTGCTGTTTTAGCTCTAACTGAAGAAATGAAAGACGATGTGACAAGTCTTTTTGAAAATGAAGTTGAAAAAGGTGAGATTATCATAGAAGTTTTGCAACACTTTAACTGGAAACAACAGGGCCTGCTCCTTCAGGAAAAAGGGGTTAAGGCAATTGTTACTCGCAGTGGCGTTTTTAGAGATCTCGATAAAATCCTTAAAATTCCTGTTGTTCAGCTAAAGGTGAATACATTTGATATCCTTAATGCTATCAAGAAAGCCAGCTTATTTCAAAGACCTATACTTTTCTTACAATGGGATGGTGTCGATTCTAATTATGAGGAATGGAGAGCATTCATTGGACAAGAAGTTACAATTGAGAAATTTAGCGAAACGGATGAGATCGAAAATATTTTATCTAAATATGAAAATAAAAAAAATGCTATAACAGTCATTGGTGGTGGCGTTGGGGTCTCCATAGCTAACAATAAGGGATTCGAAACAGTTTTTTTAGC
>JAUYTY010000114.1 GCA_030694905.1 Eubacteriales bacterium
CGGTGATGGTACTGATTTCATCTTCTGCAGCTGCAGCTCCCACCGGTTTGATTTCCATGCTATAATCCTTGCCGATGAATTGATCCTGGAAGTCAGCGTTTTCGACACTTGTTCCCAACCCCGGCGTTTCGCTGATTGACATCACCGACATGCCGGTCACTTCACCATTAAGGCTTAATCCTACATACACCTCTATATGGTCGTAGAAGCCTTTTATAGTGCTCCATGTCCTTATAGCATACCCTATCAACTCATCATTGGCATTATACGCCTTCTTCAAGTCTACAAACTGGCTGTTTTCTGAAGCAATAAGACTGATCAATTCTTCTTCAGCAGCCTCAAGCTTTGCTGCTCCTGGGATTAATGCCGTTTCAACATCTACTTCCTCAGGTTCTTCAATCAGCTCACCAGATGACTCTTCATTGAAATAGGTGTCGTAAACAAGGACGGCATTGTTGATTGCACTTGTAAAGGACAGGGATGAAATAGTGGCACCGGCTACCGCTGATATCTCACTATCCGCTGCAGGGGCTGTCTTTATGACAGAAAAAATCACGTCAGCGTTTTTTCCGATGAATTGCCCTTTAAACGAGTCATTCTCAACATTAGATCCCAATCCAGGTGTTTCTTGCAATAGTAGTATTTTCAGACCGGCTATCGCATGATCTGTTGTGATGCCGACAAACAATTCCATGTCTCCGCCATAGCCTTTGGTTGTGGCAAAAGTTCTTATGCCATAACCTAGGAGAGTACCATTGCTATCAAGTATTTTCACAGCGTCTGTGAATTTTTCGTTTTCCGATTGTATTGTTGCTAATAAATCGCTCTCTACATCTTCAAATTTTGCGCCACCAGGTATCAATTCTCCGGCAACATCGGATCCTTTGCTGGCAGCCTCTTCCACTTCTTTTATCTTGTCCGCTGTAAGATTGTTTGAAAATGCCAATATTCCTGCAGCTATCGATGTAATGAGGAATAGTGTCACGCCAAGTCTTAGTGCTTCGTTTTTCATTTTCTGACACCTCCAGTACCGAATACTCGCGGAGCTGTATATTTTTCAATCAGTGGAGTAGCCACATTCATAAACAGAATAGAATAGGTTACACCTTCTGCTGAGCTGCTGTATAATCTAATGATCATTGTCAGAAGACCTGCTCCGATACCAAACAAAATCTTTCCCTTATTGGTAACAGGGCTTGATGAATAATCGGTGGCCATAAATATTGCTCCCAACATAAGTCCACCGCCAAATATGTGATAAGCGGTATGGGTCAGATTAAAGCTTGAGGTGACATATGCTATCAAAGCCACAGTTCCGATGTAAGCAACCGGTATTCTCCAGGATATCACTTTTCTGTATAACAGATATGCACCACCTATTAGCAATAATATGGCGGATGTTTCGCCTAAAGACCCTGGAATTCTACCCAGAATCACGTCTGTCAAAGGCTGTATAGTTTCCGATGAAGCTTTGAGAAGCGCTAATGGTGTAGCTGCAGTTACTGTATCGACTGAACCGGGATTAACCCATGCTGTCATTTGTACCGGCCATGAGGCCACTAAGAATGCTCTTCCTGCTAAAGCGGGATTAATAAAATTATTGCCTATTCCTCCAAACACTTGCTTCCCTATAGCTATTGCCACAATAGATCCTATGACAGGAATCCACCAAGGTGTCGCGGGAGGCAGATTAAATCCTACCAACAATCCTGTGATAACAGCGCTCAAATCGTTGATCGTGACTCTTTGTTTTGTTATTTTTTGTATAAGCGCTTCTGTTCCCACAGCTGAACCAATTGACAGTGCAACAGTCACGGCGGCAGTGATTCCAAAGAAGTAAATACTGGCTATCAAAGCCGGTACTAAAGCTATCACAACATCCAGCATAACAGTTGTCGTTGTGTCATGAGATCTGATGTGTGGAGATGATGTTGCTATTAATCTGTTTTCCATTAACCTTTAACCCCCTCACTCTTCTTTCTTTTTTCAATTATTTCTTTCTTAGCCATGCGGATAGAATCCACCAAAGGTATTTTCGCCGGACATACAAAAGAACATATTCCACACTCAATACAATCCAAGGCATTATAACCTGCTGCTTCGTCAAATCTTCCCATCAGGGCGTTCTTGCTTATCATCAAAGGCTGGAGATAACTTGGACAACCATGGATACATTTGGCACATCTTATGCAATTAGTGGGTTCAGGCGGGATCGAATCCATCTTGTTTAATACCAGTATTCCTGATGTTCCTTTGATTATTGGAACCAAATCCGTGTATTGAGCGATTCCCATCATAGGTCCACCATTTATAAGCTTGCCTAATTCTTCTGAATAACCGCCGCAAAAGTCAATCACATCTTTAAAGGATGTGCCAATTTTAACCAATAGATTTTTTGGTTCCTTAACTGCACTGCCTGTCACAGTCACCACTCTCTCCACTAATGGCATACCTGTTTCTATGGCATTGCTGATGGCTACTACGGTTCCAATATTTTGAACAACAACGCCAACATCCATTGGCAATCCACCCGAAGGCACCTCTTTTTTTGATACCGCATAAATCAAGCTTTTCTCTCCGCCCTGGGGGTATTTGGTATGAAGCTCCGCTACGTTAATGTCTGAGAATGCTTTTACGGCGTCCTTGATCACTTTGATGGCATCCGGTTTATTGTTTTCTATGCCGATAATCGCCTTGTCCACATTGAGAGCCTTCATGATAGCCCTGGTTCCAGTAATAATTTTGTCAGGCATTTCAAGCATTACTCTATGGTCCGATGTCAAAAAAGGCTCACACTCAGCACCATTGATGACAAGCAGATCAATTTTCTTGTCTTGTGGAGGGCTTATCTTGACATGAGTCGGGAAGCCTGCACCGCCCATGCCGGTAATACCTGAATTCTTGATAATGGTCTTGACTTCATCGGCTGATAAATCCTCTAGCTTGCCTTTTGGAACAACGGATTCATGAATTGCCTGTTCCCCGTCAGCCACTATGATTATGCTGTTGACTCTTGCTCCGCTGGGTGAAGGTCTTTTTTCTATTTTCTTGACAGTACCGGAAACACTCGCATGGATTGGTGATGAAACGAAAGCTTTGGTTTCGCCAATTAATTGTCCAACCTTCACATAATCTCCCACCTTGACAACTGGATCACAAGGAGCCCCTATGTGCTGTGTTAAAGGAATCACCACTTCCTTTGGTATGGGAGCAACCTCAATCGCCTTATTCTCAGTATGCTCTTTATGATGCGGCGGATGTATTCCTCCCTTAAATGTCAATCCTACTTTGTTCATTAAATAATCACCTCTTGATTATAGTCTAGTGTGCGTGTTCATTGTATACATCAACAGGTTTCTTGGGTTCAGATGGCGTTTCAAACGTCATCTGAATCTTAGAAACCGTTATCCAGGGACTCTACAGTGCTTATCTCCCACTTCTATAAGTGGGAGATAAGCACTATATGTTATCGGATAAAATGGACAACATATTATAACATAAGATTTTTGATTGTTGTTAATTTTTTATTGCAAATGTGCATGTTTTTTTAAGTCATCAATATTCTCTCTGATATAATCCTTAATCCATAGCAAGATATCCGGACTTGAAATATCGACATCATCCAATATGTTCTTGATTTCTTTTGTGTCAAAAACAAATTCACTACCATTATAAATATGTTTGTAAAAAATTTCAAATTTTTCAGAATTATTCAATAATACCATCATAGTGTCGCCCATTCTGCCAAGTGGTGCCCTGTCAATGTGGCTGTAGCCGAAAATAGCTTTTACCTCTGTTCCTTCATGAATTTTCGAATTTATCATAAAAGAACCGTTGCATCTCTCCGCTGCTATTTTTAACAATGGAATGCCCAATCCCACATTTCTTACTGTCCTGGTGGTAAAAAAGGGATCTATGACCTTTTGAAGCGTTTCCTCATCCATGCCATTTCCATTATCCTTAATTGATATGGACAGCATATCGCTCGCGATATGCTCATTCACCTCGATTTCGATGAGAGAAGCATCTGCTTTTATTGAGTTCTGAACAATATCCAATATATGCAATGATAATTCTTTCATTATGCCTCCTGTATCCCATAAATAAATAGAACACGAATTCAAAAAACAAAAGGAACCGTCCCATTTGTTTTTTGATCATGTTCAAAGTTTGAATTGCTGTAAAAAATCCTCATATCCATCGCATTCCATGTAATTAATTGGTTCACTGATATCCGATAGCCTATGGGCGTCCGAGTTGAATATTTTAATGTAAGAATCAATGAATCTATTTGAGTAAAGCCTATCGTAGACTTCAACATATCTAAATCCATAATCCGGTGGTATGAATCCTAAAACGCCAATGATACCGTAAGCCTTTTTTTCAACATGAGCCGGAATAACAATACCGTTTCTTAAACTAACCATCTTTATAATTTCGGTGATTGAAAAGGATGAGGCATTGATCAGAAGTTTATCCAGGCTCCCAATGACATGGTCCTCTTCATCATAGATATTTTGCTCGCCAAATATTCTGGCATTGTTCTTTATATCGGGTAAACTTGCATAAATGTCATTCCCGATTTTTTCCGCATCCTTGCATTCTTTGAAATATGCAAGCAGATGAACGTCTTCTTTAGATGTTATTTCTATTCCCGGTATGAATTTGATGTCTGAATGGCTTGCCACAGCTTCTAGTGCAGAGAGATTTGCAGCTGAGTTATGATCAGTTACGGCAATTACATCCAATCCTTTCAGCCTAGCCATATTGACAATGTTGTTCGGCGTCATTTCTTTCTCACCACAGGGTGATAAGTCAGAATGAATATGCAAATCGTAAAAAATCTTCATTATATGCCTAATCGATTGATTCCACAGGCTAGCTCATAGGCAGACATTTTCGACTGCAATATGGGCAATCCAAGATCATTTGCTTTGATGGCGGTGTCTTCATCGATTTCCATCCCCTCTGCAACAAGAATTGCTGACAAGTCAAGAAGATCAGCTACAGCCACCACATTTATATGGGTCTGTATGGTGATCCAAAGATCACCTTGCTTGGCTCTCGACATAACCAAACTAAGCAAATCTCCAATATAAACGCCTGTGAATTCAATATTCTCGTCAAATGAATCTGTAATCTTAACCAAGTCAAGTTCTTTGATCAAATCAATTACCTTCATTGTTTTCTCCTATTTTTTAAGTTTTAGAATAACACAACTCTCGATTGTGTTGATACCATCTACAATATCTTCGGCTAATGCACGGCAGGTCGGAGACCCACAAGAGCCACAGTCAATCTTTGGTAAAATTTTAACCATCTGGTTAACTTTTTCAAGTCTCTCAATTCCTGCTTTAATGTTCAACGCTTGAGCATTTTTAAAACCAAGATTGATTTTCTGTTCAAAGTATCCCAACTTGTCAAACTCTTCGAATCTATCTATATCATCGATTAGTATATTTGAATTGTCAGTATTCTTGATTATATAGTTGATGTTGTTTTTCGCGACAAAGGGGTTCTCGAAGTTAAATGGTCCACCAACGCAACTCTCATTGCATGACATGAGCTCCACAAAATCTATATGGTTTAGTTTTCCCATTTCTATCTCTTCAAGTATATTCAACACGTTTTCTATTCCCGAGACAGCAATGCTGTGTTCAAGCTCTGCAGCCTCACATTGACCGCCTGACAAAGACCATTTAAGTCCTTTTATGGATGGATTCGAGTAGCAGATTTCATGATGCATCTTCATTTCACGGATCAAGTCACCATATATTTCTTTAAGTGATATGACCTTATCGATTTTGGAAGGTCCCAGTACAATTGGCGAATAAACTCTAATCGACTTTGCAGGGCATGGTGATATATAAAAAACTTCAACATCCTCGTCATTTTTCCCGAAGATCTCCTTTGCTTTTTTTCTCGCTAAAATCGCTGAAATCTCCATTGGAGACTGCAACTGGATGATATTCTCCATCAGCGACGGGTATTTTACCTTGATTAGTCGCAAAACAGCCGGGCAGTTGGAGTTGATCACTGGTCTGTTATCCTTTATTTCTTTGACTCTATTTCTTACCGCCTGTGATACCAAGTCAGCACCCCAGCTTTCGTCATAAACATAATCAAATCCCATCGATAATAAAGCTTTGTGAATATTGCATATTTCTGTGCCAATATGAAATTGCCCATAAACAGCAGTAGATGGGATAGCTATCGAAAACTTATTCTTATTGATATCGTCAATCTTATCAGTTACCGAATTGTAGGCGTTGTAAGGACACACTCTGATGCATTCACCACAGTGTATGCACTTGTCATTGTTTATTACAGCTTTTTCATTTACAATACGGATAGCCTCCGTCGGGCATTTGCGCATACAGTTCGTACAACCTTCGCATTTATTCTTATCCAGATAAAAAGCTCTTTCCAATTGTCTCACCCTCTAATCCATATAGATATCTATGTCTATGTTGGTTCCTTCACTGCTGGATGTTATATTGAAATTGTCAGAATATTTTTTCATATTAGGAAGTCCCATCCCTGCTCCAAATCCAAATTCCCTTGCCTCATTGGTTGCGGTTGAAAAACCCTCAGACATTGCCAAATCAATGTTACTGATTCCAGGGCCATTGTCATGTGCT
The DNA here is from genome assembly GCA_030694905.1 of Eubacteriales bacterium. Classification (GTDB taxonomy): domain Bacteria; phylum Bacillota; class Clostridia; order Tissierellales; family Dethiosulfatibacteraceae; genus 38-11. The sequence continues at coordinate 6,642 of JAUYTY010000114.1, forward strand.
CTTATTGTCAATTTGTCCTTGTATATTTCCAAGCACATCTTGCCACCTTTGGAATGGATGATAATGTTGATTTCAGCTTCATAGGACACAATGGCAACTTTCCTAACAATACTCGGATCCACGCCAATACTCTTCAAGTTTCTTTTGATTGAACTTGAAGTGCTGCCTGCAATATCGAAATCATTTGCTATAATTTCATATTCATATCTTTTAATCAATTCTTCCATTGCTGAATCCTTTTACGCCTTTTGAGTACAGCAATCCACATGAGTTATACATATTCAGATTGGTGGTCAACAGAGCCATGCCGTTTTCTCTTGCCATTTCAATGACTTCAGGATGTGGTTTTTTCCCTCTTACCATTACAATTACAGACAGATCAAGCATCTCAGCTGTTCTTATCAGCTGTGTGTTATTTAAGCCTGAAACCAGAACCGCCTTATCGTCCAAATAGATTGATGCCAAAACATCACTCATAAGATCTGAGGCATAAGCACCTATTATCTCTTTTGACATCAGATGATCACCTGAATGAATTTCAGCGCTCAACAAATCTTTAATCTCTGATACTTTCATTGATTTCCTCCATTAACAATGTGTTGTTAAAATTATAACATATCGTTAATTTTTTGTCAATCTGTTCAGCCTTAAATATTGATTCCCGCTCTTCCCAAATGTTTAAAGCTATTCTAACATATTTTATTATCTATGTCTTTCAAAATAGTTTAAAACCGACAAAAAAATCCCTAAGCATGATCTAGCAAGCTTGGGATTGTTTAGATCTTTCATTATCATTTTTTGAACATGCCATTTTCCAATATGTCCATGACCGAATCAACAACAGCCTCGAAATCAACGCTCTCGTCATCCTCAAACATAACGTATTTCAATCCAATGAAGTTGGATATACCCATTAGCACATAGCTAAGGACTGTCAGATCCACATCTGATACCTCTCCAGCATCCCGGGATTTTCTTAAGGCTTCAACATAACGAATTGAAAATGACTCGTAGTAATCCACAAAAATGTTCTTATCGATATACAAAGATTCCCATAAAATATTGTAGACGTGTTTATTCACCCGCATATAATTTAGAAAGGCATACAATCCAATTCTTTCCTTGTCATATCTGGAATCATTTTCTTTAATTTTTTCCGCCACGGCTTTTCTGATTTCATGGCTGTATATCAATAGCAGATATTTATAAAGACTATATTTATCCTTGAAATAAATATAGAAAGTGCCAAGCGCAATATTTGACTCATTGGTGATATCAATTATCGAAGTGCCGTGATACCCTTTTTTATAAAACAATTCCTCTGCCGCTTTTAGAATCTTATTAAGGGTTTTCTGCCCTCTTTTTGTTTTGGGTAAATTTACTATTTTATCCAATTTGTCTCCTTTTGCTCCTTTACTTCTATTATATGATAATTTCATTCATAAAAATTTGTCTAAAATTAATGTTATCATATAATAAAGATATATAAAACAAAAATATTCAATATCTCCATCATAATCAAAGGATTGACATATCCAGAGATTTGGTGTTAACAAAACCCAGTATCAACGTGACAAACAAAGCTGGTTTTTCATACATGGAGGCGTGTCCTGCTCCAGGGATCAAAATATGCTCTGAATTTGCCAATAGTTGATGCAATTTGTACTGTTCCTCTTTTGGTGTTATCATATCATGCTCACCGCTTACGATCAGCGTACGGGTTTTAACCTGATTGAGCTGTTCTTCCAAATTGTAGCTTTCTGAACTTTTTGTCAGTCTGATCATCGCTTCCATAAAGCCCTTGTCTGAAAAAACTGTTGTGGTCAATAATACTTGCCTTTTTTTCATGAAATCATAATTGTTGTTGTAAAAAGCAGGAGAATATATGGTTGGGATAGCCGTCAGATAATAGTTCAGTGGTTGATCCGCGCTGAGATTCCATGCCTCGCCTATGTCTTTAAGCCATGGGGATGTTTTACATGAGGCATTGAAAATCACCAGCCTTTCAAGCATTTGACCATATTTGACTGCAAAATTTAGCGCTATCTCAGCGCCGTAAGAAATGCCTGCTATATTAACTTTGTCATAACCTAATTCAATGATGAGTTCTCTCAACACTTCAACCTGGATATCATGGCTATAATTGGACTCTAATCTATCCGACTGGCCTTGATCAAGAAAATCCAACAAAATCAGTCTATTATCCTTGCTTAGAGAGTCAACAAATATTCCCCAACTTTTGGTCGACATCATTATACCATTCAGCAATACAATGGGCTTTCCTTCTCCATGTGTTTCATAATAGATTCGTTTGCCATTAAAATTAAAAGTCGCCATAAAATACCTCCAGTTGTCGATAAATAACAATTTATGCTTACTTCTTGAGCTGTTTGATAACATGCGCCATGTTTTCCGCCAAGTGACTGAGTATGCTTGCCGCTTCCATATCCTCGTCAGCGTCAACAGCTCCACCCTTGCCCGCTACACCAACATTCCAATAATGAGATCCGATGACAATCAGATCGTTCACCGTCATCCATAGCATCAGCTCTGCAAAGGTAAAGTTTTGTCCCGCTCTTCTAGCCACCGTTATTGGCGCGGCAACTTTTCCTGAGAAAGCTGTTCCTTTCCATTCGTAGTTCTCTGATTTTCCTTTCATATCATTGCTGATCCATCTGCCCAGAAATCCTGCCCTATCCAGTAAAGCCTTTGTAATAGCTGTTGATGAAGAATTGTAGACCGGTGATCCAATCAGAATACCATCAGCCTCCATCATCTTTTCAAATACCTCATCAAAGTCGTCTTTTGGCAAAGTGCATACCTTAGCTTCCACACAGCCATAGCAGCCTGTGCAATGATGGATGTTCTTGTCCCTTAGCCTGATCAGCTCTGTTTCCATACCATGCTTCTCTAATTCATTCAAAGTATACTGAACAAAATATTCTGTATTGCTCTTATCTCTTGGACTTCCTGTTATTCCCAATACTTTCATGCTTAACCTCCGTTTTTACCAAATCATAAGCTCTTTAGCCGAATGCCTAAGCTCGTCTCTG
>JAUYTY010000116.1 GCA_030694905.1 Eubacteriales bacterium
ATCGAAAACCTAATCGAAAGGATGGAAAGTCAATTATCCTTTACTAGAAAATTGATGGAAGAAGATATCCAATTTAGAATAGATAAAAGCCCTACCTTTTATTGTTTCGATTATATGGCAGATAATGAAATTACATTAGAAGACAGCTATATAAAACATTTTACTCAATGGACAGAATATATGTTGTTTGTGCTGAATTATTCTCGTTGCTCAATAGATAGTTTACATCATGGCAGTAATTCTATTGATATAGGACTGGCAGTTGAGGAAAAATATTTAGATATTTTCAATTTAGATATTTCTAAACCTGTCTATAAGCGCCCTTCCAAATTAAGCGTTATTTGTCCAATTAGACATAGCCTGAATGGTAAAATAATTGGCAATTATGCAGAGAAAATGGTGAAGTTTATAATTAGTAATAATATTACAATAAATAGTGAATTGTTTTATGTTAATGAAATTTCTTTTCATCAAAATGGTGAGGAGCATTTCTATAGTAATTTGTATATACCAATAGAATGACTGTTTCTTATACTTAGTTAATGAAGCTGACTTAATACAGATGTTCAAATAAAAAGACCTCAAGGTCTTTTTTTAGGTTTAGTATTGGTTGGGATTCGAACCGCGGAAAACATAGTATTCAAAACAACAACATCAAAACAACTAAAGCATTGACAGAAGACTAATACGTATGATATATTAATATCGATAAACGATATCGTAAGACGATAACAAAAACCAATATAGATAGGAGAAAATTATGTCTGACAAAGTGTTAAGAAAATTGTTCTTAGGGTTTATCAGTATCCATATTCTGCACCATGCCAAAAAAGAGCCAATTTATGGACTTTGGATGATTGAGGAACTCGAGCATCATGGATACTCCATTAGTGCGGGTACACTTTATCCGATATTGAATGGAATGGAGAAGGATGGTCTTCTTGTATCTTCAGAAGAAAATGTTCAGGGTAAAATTAGAAAATACTACAGGACAACATCTCATGGAGACTTGATTCTAAAGGAAGCAAGGGTAAAAGCCTATGAGCTGTTCAAGGAAATGAAGGATTAAGAGAGGATATGAAATAATTCAGATGAAGAAAAAAGGAGGAAATAGTTTGGAAAATATAAAATGGCGTACTTTTCTTAAAGATGTATTCATTTGTTCATTGGGGGCATATGGCGGACCTGAAGCCCATTACGGTGTTTTTACGGATCAACTGGTCGTCAAAAAGAAGTATTTATCTGAGGAGGAATTGGTTGAACTGATTGCGTTAACAGGTATTCTGCCAGGGCCAAGCAGCACGCAGACTATTGTTGCCATTGGTCATAAAACGGGGGGACCTTTGCTGGCTTTTTTGACGATGCTGGTGTGGGCTTTACCAGTTCTAACACTGATGACATTGCTATCGTTTTTAAGCCAATTTTTAGGCAATATGAATTTATCTCAGGATGGTCTACGTTACATCGGTCCCATGGCAGTGGGATTTATCGTCGTAGCCGCATATCGCATAGGACGCAAGGTGGTAAAAGACAAGATCACTTTGTTGTTGTTGATAATGGGAGGCGTAACCACGTACTTTATTCGGGCACCCTGGATCTTTCCATTGGTATTGATAATCGGTGGAGTGGTGAGTATTATTACCTCAGGAGAGAAGAATCTTTGGAATCACGTCAAATTAAACCCACCTTGGAAATACCTTATCGCTTTTGGTTTCTTTGCACTTGGAAGCCTTTTATTAAAGCTCTTATGGGATAACCAAATCATTAATCTGTTTGAAAGTTTTTATCGGTATGGCTACTTGGTTATTGGAGGCGGACAAGTCGTAGTACCCATGATGTACAGTGAGTTGGTGGAAGTGAACCAGTATATGACAAATCAGGAGTTTCTTACTGGTTTTGGTCTGGTTCAGGGACTACCTGGCCCTATGTTTAGCTTCAGCGCGTATGCTGGAGGAATGGCCGCTCGCGGAGGGAGCACGTTAACTCAAGTGCTAGGTGCTGTTGTAGGCGGGATTGCTATATTTTTGCCTGGACTTCTATTGATTTATTTTGTATTTCCGGTTTGGGAAAACTTAAAGAGAATAAAAGGGATTAAGGTTTCTTTAAAAGGCATTACAGCTGTTGCTGGAGGATTAATTGCAGTTGCGGCGATCATCCTTATGCAAAAGAGTGGTTTTGTGTATGATAACATTATTGTTATGATTATTACGGTTGCGCTTTTGTTAACAAAAAAAATACCAGCTCCCCTGATCGTTGTAGCTGTTTTGGCCGCTGGTTTTATTTTGTAATTTGGGATAGGGGTAAAATATGGATGTCTTCTATTTGAGCCATTGAAATGAATATTCTCCTTGTGTGGAATATGACAATAAACTATAATAAACAAAAATTTGAAGATTCAGGTCAGAGATAATATTATTCAATGGATATAGTTAACATTTCAGGAAAGCATGGACTAAAATAATGTTTTAAATTAATCGGGTTCGGATAACTACATAATAAATGATGTCGCCCTCAGTTTAAATGAGGGCGACATTTGTTATAGTCAATGATTATTTTCGCTTGATCAAGGAAACACTTCAAGCACTACAAAGAGTTCATTAACGCGTGAACCGTCCATGGCGCTTTCTTCAAACAGAATCAGCATAAGCGTTGCGTTGCCAGGCAAGTCCGCTTCGGGGATATTGAGGTTGATGGTGAATGTTCCCCAATCGGGAGCGCCTGCACTGGCCATTTCAAAGCCTTCAAGATAAACGAAATGTCCATCCTCTACCTCATATTGAAGAACAGCCTCAAAAATACGTGCTTCACCTGTGACAACATAGTTACCTTGAGAACCAGTTACTGAAATATTTCGAAACGCTTGATTTTCTGTAGGATCTCCATGAGTGATTTCAACCTGTTTTAGGGTTTCATTCCAGAATATGTTGACATTGAGAAGCTCACTCATAGTTCTTAAGGGTACATAGGTGGAACCTTCATAATTGAGTATAGGCAAATCACCTTCGTACAAATTATCATCAACCATAATGGGATACTGTGCCTTGACCAGGATATACTGTGTTAATGAACTGGCAAATGAAGAAACGGGAAGCATTAAGACTGCGCCAATTATTATACCTAGGATTAGGCCTTTCATTGTTTTATTCATATTAACAACTCCTTTCACTTTAACTTAATTATACACTATTTTATATAGTAGTTAAATATCAAATTAAGGATAGTTGACTCACGCAATTGTAATATACTCATGTTTGCTATTGCGATGTTTTAAACGCAGTCACTTAATAGTAAACTATAATTATACATATTATATGAAATATATATAGCATAAATACTAATAACATAAGTTGACAAATAGTTTTAATTGTAGCATAATGTAAGTAAGCCGAATAATTGAGAAGTTGTTGAAGGTATGAAAACTTCTAAAAAGAATGACAAGAGAAGTTTTTCGGATAAAAAATATAGGAGGTATTTAATTATGATAATCAAAGATTTGATAGAACAGAGCAAGAAAAAAGCAAAAGTGGAGGCAGCGAAAAAAACCGCAAAAGATGTCGCAATAGGCGCCAGCATTGGTGCGGCTGTGGGTGTTGCTGCAGGTACGCTACTTGCACCTAAGTCTGGTAAAGAGACAAGAGAAGACATAGCGAAAAGCGCAAAACAAGCTGCGGAAAATGTCAAAGAAAAAGTCGAAGAAGTAAAAATAAAAGCAAAAGAAGAGTATGCTGACATGAAAGAATTCAAAAATAAAGTTGAAGATGTCAAGACACAAGCAAAAAAAGATGTGGCTGATATCAAAGAAGAAGCTAAGAGCTATTAAACAATAGCGCATAGGCAGTTAGCGGAAATGCCTGTGCGACGGCAAATCGATCATAGAAGGAGTGGGCTATGAGTATATATGTTAGCGACCTGCTGATTTTTTTGGCAGTGTTTATAGGAATTAGTTTATTGGCGACCATTTGCGCACTGCTCATTATCGCAGTTGCAAGACTGAATAAGGTATTGAAAAGGGTTGGAAAGATACTTGATGACAACTCAGACAATATCGATAAAACAATGAAGAAGGTGTTATTGGTAGCGGAGCATTGGGATGAGACCAGCGAGAGCCTCAAGTTAGTTGCAAACAAGACTGAGACCACTGTTGACGCTGTTAGTGGATTGCTGACTGGTGTAGCTTCAACAGGGACCGCTCAGTCAGTCGTGAACATCGTTGAAAGTGCTTTGCAGGTTGCACTTGGGTTTTACGCAAATAGAGACAACAGATGAATGAACATTAGATCATCTTCTTTTGTCAAAGACGCCTTAGACTTTGCATCGTTCAATTAAAATAAAAATGCGAGATAGTATTTTGGATTCGATGACTGCTTGACCTGATTTGGACGCTTTGGCCATGCAAGAGTTAATAGCGTAACCGGCCTTTAGCCGGTTATTTGTTTTAGATGCTATGGATTAATATAAAAAGAAATAAAGAGAAGGAGAGGTTACTATGAATAGAGGGTTGGGTATAATAGGAACAATATTGGTTATTGTTTTGGTCCTTTGGCTTTTAAAGATAATTTAGTTAGATTTCATGTAAAGTCTAAAAACCAATATAAGTTTGATTGAGATGAAGGGGTGGAGTCGGGAAAAACCGTCATCTGCCCCTTACTTTATATTTCACTACTTTAATCCTGGAGGTAAAAAATGAACAATAAATCATATTATATTAGAAAACAACACATATTGCCAAAAGGTCTATTGGTGGCTATCGGCGGAAATGAAGACAAAGAATATGATCTGAGGATTCTTTCCACCATACTGTCACTGGTGAAAAAACAAAGGAAAAACATCGAAATCATTACTACCGCCAGTCGTTATTCGGAAGATGCCGGTAAAGCCTATTACAAAGCTTTTACCAAAGAAAGCGATCATAATGTCGGGCTCATGCATATAACCACACGTGAACAGGCCAATGATATCAGTTTATTGCAACGAATCACCGCAGCTGACGTTATTTTTTTCACTGGAGGGTATCAATTGCGTATTACCAGTGTTTTGGGTGGGTCCCCAATTGAAAAAGAAATTCTTCGTAGGTATGAACAGGATTATTGCATTATCGCCGGAACCAGTGCCGGGGCTAGTGCCATGTCGAGAACCATGATTTATGGTGGTGAGGGTAAGACAGCCTTGCGAAAAGGCACCGTCAAAGTGTCAGCAGGCATGGGACTTATCGACAACGTCATCATTGATACACATTTTGTGGAGCGGGGACGATTCAGTCGTTTAATGGAGGTTGTAAGCATGAATTCAAGTATTACTGGGATCGGTCTCGGTGAAGACGCTGCGATTGTAATAGAGGATGGTTGTATACTTAGAGCTATTGGGAGTGGTGTCACGGTGATCCTGGATGGTCAGCACATTAAACATACAAACGTAGCGGATATTGATTTTGATGAATCCATCGCCATTGAAAATCTGGTCATTCACACCATTGTGAATGGGTACGGATATGATCTGTGTGAAAAGAAATATTTGAAACCCGATAATCTTAATAAGTTGGATATGGTTGAAAGTGAGGCGAATAACTATGAAAATAATTGAAATGAGAGCCATACGAGGCCCAAATTACTATAGCAGACATCCGGTTATTTTTATGCAGTTGGATATTGAGAAGCTTGAATCAAAACCAACGGATATGGTTCCTGGATTTAAAGATAATCTGGCAATTATGATGCCTAGCCTTTTGGAACACAGATGCTCTCCCGGGGAAGTGGGAGGGTTTTTTGAGCGACTTGTCAGAGGCACCTGGGCTGGTCATGTTGTGGAACATGTGTCGTTGGAGCTGCAATGTCTTACCGGTCATGAAGTAACTTTTGGGAAAACCTTTAGCACAAATCAACCAGGCATTTACAATCTGGTCTACCGGTATCTGGATTATAAGTCTGGCTTGCGGGCAGGTGAAATGGCTGTCGAACTGGTTGGAAAGCTATACGAGGGAATCATTACCGATGTACAACCCCTTATTGAAGAACTGAAATTAATTGCGGTATCAAGTCTCCTGGGACCTTCTACACAATCAATTGTCGACGAAGCTACCAGTCGTGGTATCTCTCATTTCCGACTAAACGATGATAGCTATGTGCAGCTAGGGCAGGGAGTTCGCCAAAGAAGAATTCAGGCAACTATGATGGATAATACCTCTGCTTTGGGGGTGGAAATTGCCGACGATAAGGAGAACGCGAAAAAGCTATTATATTCCATGGGTATTCCAGTACCAGAGGGGCGATCTGTTCGGACTGCTGATGAAGCACTGAAAGCGGCAGAATCCATCGGGTACCCTGTGGTGGTCAAACCATTGATAGGCAATCACGGTAGGGGTGTAACCATAAATGTGATAAATAAGGAAGAATTACTCGTTGCCTACGAAATAGCATGTGAGATTTGTGAAATCTGTCTGATTGAAAAATACCTGGAAGGATTTGACTTCAGAATACTCGTCATTGATGGGAAATTTGTGGCAGCTGCGCTTCGGGAACCCGCTTACGTCATCGGAAATGGAAAGGACACTATCCGCCAGCTGATAGAAGAAATCAATAAAGATCCTGAACGGGGCATTGGACATGAAAAAAACCTGACCCGTATCACCGCTGATTCCATGACGGAACGGTTGTTGGCTGTCAAGAAGCTTACCCTAGAGAGTGTTCTGGCTGAGGGTATAAAAAGGTATGTTAAATCCACCGCGAATCTTAGTTCTGGAGGCACAGCCCTAGATGTCACAGAAAATGTACATCCTCTAAATCAGTTGATGGCTGAACGAATTTCACAAATCATTGGATTGAATGTCATCGGCATTGATATTATTGCTGATTCACTGGAAAAACCTCTTAGCAGCGATTCTTCCGGTGTTGTGGAAGTTAATGCGGCGCCGGGATTCAGAATGCATCTTAATCCCACAAAAGGAACTCGTCGAAACATCGCATCCCACATTATAAACATGTTGTTTCCGCCTGGATCCACCCATGCCGTTCCTATTGTTGCAGTCACTGGTACCAATGGCAAAACAACAACCACAAGGTTGATTTCCCATATTTTGGGACTTAACGGCAGGACCGTGGGGATGACATCCACGGATGCTGTGATTATTAATAATATCCCCATCCTCACAGGGGATTATAGTGGTCCGGAAGGTACTCGAAAAGTCATGATGGATTCCACCATAGACATGGCTGTTCTAGAAGTAGCGAGAGGTGGTATACTACGAAGTGGTCTTGGATATGATGAAAGTGACGTAGGGGTTTTCCTCAATATTTCTTCTGATCATTTGGGTGAAGGTGGGATTGACACACTGGAGGAGTTGACGAGATTAAAATCTACGGTGATTGAAGCAGTTAAACGATCCGGTTATGCGGTTTTCAATGCTGATGATCCAATGGTTCTTTCATGTATTGATAAGACACCGGGGTCTCCGGTTTTATTCTCAAGGTATCCAGACCACCCTGCCCTTAAAACAAATTATGATAAGGGTAATTTAAACGTAACTGTGCAAGATGGTAACATTATCATCCAAAGAAAAGGATGGAGGTCAACCGTTGCCAGTGTGATTGAAATTCCCATCACATTCGATGGTAAGGCTTGGTTTAATGTTGAGAATGTTATGGCGGCGGTAGCTGCTACAGCTGTGTTGGGTCTCAATGAAGTCAATATCCGTGCAGGCCTGGTCAGTTTCAGCCCATCCATTGGTCAGTCGCCAGGTAGAATGAATGTCATAGACGTGGGAAATTTTAAAGTGGTGGTTGATTACGGCCATAATATAGGTGCCATCAAAGCTACAGGTGAGTTCATCAAAAGCTTGATGCCGGGCAGAAAAATTCGAATGGCTTCCGGCGTTGGCAATCGTAGAACAGAAGATATTATAGCATTTGGGCGTGCTCTCGCAGAGTATTACGATCATATTGTCATTTGCGATGCGGATCCAAGGGAAAGATCTGTCGGTGAAACGGCCCAAATTGTGAAAGAGGGACTATTGAAGGGCGGTTTCTCACCTGACATGATCACCATTGTCATTGATGAAAGAGAAGCTACCAGAATATCTCTAGATATGGCAAATCCTGGAGACCTGATAGTGTTGCAAGCGGATAATATAACCCAAGTGATTAAGGATGTTCTGAACTATAAAAAAGAGTCGACAGGATTGCGTTTGAAATGAGTACAAGAATTGTATCCAATTTAAGCTGTTTAGTTCAATTCTGGTGTTTTGGATTATGCTTCAATGAAGGAGGAAAAAAATGAAAAGAAAAACATCATTAAACATCATTCAATTAAACGACAGTCATTCCTATTTTGAATTACATCAGGAATTGTTCTGGCAGGGTGGACAGGCAGTATATCGTCCTACTGGAGGATACGCCCGAATTGCTACCATTGTCAAAAATATCCGGTCTGAGAATACTAAGGGTTTTTTGTTCTGTGATTGCGGGGATACCTTACACGGTACATATCCTGCGCTGCATAGTCAAGGCGAAGCGATGATTCCTGTTTTGAACGCACTTGGGATTGATGCGATGACTGCCCATTGGGAATTTGCTTTTGGCCCTGAAATCTTCCAAGAGAGAGCCAGTGAACTCAATTATCCAGTGCTCGCACTCAATGTTTTTGATCAAAGGACAAAGAAACTGATCTTTCCCCCGTATATAGTGAAAGAAATCGGTGGGCTAAGGATTGGTCTAATTGGTGCCGCTTCAAATATTATAGACAAGACTATGCCACCGTCTTTCAGTAAAGGAATAGAATTCACTCTAGGTCTTGAAGAACTCCCCCCGATCATTGACACACTACGTAATCAAGAGAAGGCGGACCTCATCATTCTTATTTCGCATTTGGGTTTTCCGCAAGACATGAAGCTTGTGGAGGAGGTTTCAGGTATTGATATATGCCTCAGTGGACATACACACAACCGTCTTTATAAACCGGTCCTTCAAGGGGAGACACTGGTCATTCAATCAGGCTGCCACGGATCCTTTCTGGGTCACTTGGAGCTGGAATTGGAAGGCAACAAAATCATTGATTACAAGCACCGATTGATAGAGGTAGAAGAAACTATAGCTCCTGATCCTGAAGTAGAGGAAATCATACGTCAGGTGTTGGAGCCCTATAAAAAGGAATTGTCAACAGTTGTTGGCAGAACGTCAACGGCTCTCAATCGAGCTACCACATTGGAAACGACGATGGACAATTTTCTACTGCAGGTTTTACTTGAAAATACAGGGGCACAATTGGCATTTTCTAATGGTTGGCGTTATGGTGCACCGATAATTCCCGGTGAGATCACAATGAATGATCTGTACAACATCATACCAATGAATCCACCAATATCAACTACAGAAATATCTGGAAAAGAACTATTGACTATGTTGGAGGAAAACCTCGAAAGAACGTTTTCATGTGATCCATACTTGCAGATGGGAGGATATGTTAAACGCTGTCTTGGTCTAAACGTCTATTTTAAGATAGAAAATCCATCGGGGAATCGTATCCAGAAGCTTTTTATTGGCAATGAAGAAGTTAATCCTGAGCGATACTACACAGCAGCATTTGTCACTTTACAGGGAGTCCCTCAACAATTTGGCCGCAATCGTGAAGACCGACCAGATAGGATCATAGATGCGATGCAGTCATATCTAGTCAAGAATAACCCACTTCATGCTGAACTTAGGGGAACTTTTACAGCAGTGTAAGATAACATCACAGTAAAAAATAACCCAGTTAACACAAGGAGTCAACAATACACCTGAAAAGGCGTTTTGTTGATTCTTTAATTGGCAGGAGGACAAATATGATATAATTATTCAAGGAGGTTTAAACTGATGAATAAGAAATGGAGGATACTACCAGTAATTTTGGTTGTTTTAATTGTTTTTTGGCAATTTGGAGGACTAGATTTGATCTTAGCTCGAACTATTTTTGCGCCAGATTATAAACCAAGTTCAACAGATGATGCAAAAACAGAAGAGAGTAGTAAGACTAACACAGAGGAACAGAGTTCAAATGAGGAGACAACAGATCATTCTGGTAACAGCGAGAAGATTTTATTTTCTACACAGGACTTAGTTTATGAAATTGAAATCATTGGCGAAGGATTGGAAATCCCATGGGAAATAGCACACTTACCTGATGGACGGTTGCTTGTAACTGAGAGATCAGGAAGAGTTGCTATGCTGGATAGCGGAGAAAAATATGCAGTTCATGATGTAGAGCATATAGGAGAAGGTGGTCTATTGGGCATGGCAGTTAGTCTGGATTTCAAGGAAAGCAGTCAACTTTTTCTTTATTACACATACAAATCAGGAAATCAAATATATAATAGGGTTTCACGGTTTACCCTTGTGGAAAACGTCCTTACAGACGAGATATATATTTTGGATGAAATTCCCGGAGCAAGATTCCATAACGGAGGAAGACTGAAATTTGGTCCTGATGAAAAGCTTTACATTACTACCGGTGATGCTCAGGATTCCAATCTATCTCAAGATATTAACTCTTTAGCAGGCAAGATCTTAAGGATTAATCCAAATGGCACTATACCAGAAGATAATCCATTTGAGGACAGCCCTGTATTTGCCTATGGATTGCGTAACCCACAAGGTTTGTCATGGCATCCTGTCAGTGGAGAATTATTCGCAAGCGACCATGGACCCAATAGCCAGGATGAAATAAACCTGATATTGCCAGGAAAGAATTACGGATGGCCGATAGTGACCTGTCTTGAAGGCGATTCGCAGTATGAAGATCCGGTTACTTGTTATTCGGATTTCACATTGGCTCCTTCGGGAATAGCTTTTTTACCGTGGAATAACCTGGTAGAATCACCTTTGTATGTAGCAGGGTTAAGAGGTAATATGGTTATGAGAATCGATTTGGATGATGTGGGAGGTTTTGTTAGACAAGAGGAGCTGTTTAGAGACTATGGGCGAATTAGAGCTATAGTCTATTATGAAGGTTCTATTTATATAGCTACAAATAATAGAGACGGAAGGGGCGTTCCGGGAGAAAAAGACGACATGATCATAAAAATAACACCTATCTTGGAATGAAGGTCTATTGTGCTGGACTTTTCATAATTTATTAATTAATATAGAATAAAGAAAAATAGTGATATCGGTATGAAAACAAGAAAGAAAAAGCTTCAAGGAGGTATGCCATGGATTACAATTTGATCAGGGAGAAGGCTAAGGAGACACTTTCGCCTCTATGCCTTGTCTGCAAGGAATGCAACGGAGTCGCCTGTAGAGGCTGGGTTCCTGGAGTTGGTGCTAAGGGGACAGGCAACAGCTTTATCAGAAACTACAGTTATCTGCAAGAAGTCAAGGTTGTGATGGACATGATATACAAAGCGGAAGGACAGGAAACATCCATCAGTCTTTTCGGCAGGAAGTTCACAGCACCGATCTTTGTCGCGCCTATTGGTGGAATGGACATCAATTACGGCGGGAAGATTGCTGAGGGTGAATATCACAGAAGAACCCTAATTGGAGCAAAGAATGCTGGCATAGCCGCATTTACTGGGGATGGAGCAAACGACATATATTTCAACGAGCCTTTAGTACCCCTAAAAGAGGTTGAGGGATGGGGGATACCCACATTGAAGCCATGGGCAATGGGAAAAGTATTGGAGAAGATAAAGACAGTCGAAGAGTTAAATGTAATGGCTTTTGCTATGGATATAGATTCAGCAGGCCTTGTGCATCTTGCTAAATCGGGAAAACCTGTCTATACAAAGACAGTTCAGGATCTGAAGGAAATTGTTGATTCCACTGAGTTACCGTTTATTATAAAAGGCATAATGTCAGCGGAAGGCGCAAAAAAAGCCGCTGATTCAGGAGCCTACGGAATAGTCGTATCGAACCATGGGGGAAGGGTCCTTGACAACACACCCGCAACCACAGAGGTTTTACCAGAAATTAGAGAGGCTGTGGGCAACAGGATAAAGATATTCGTGGACGGAGGAATCCGCACAGGATCGGATGTCTTCAAGGCTATTGCCCTAGGTGCCGATGCTGTTCTTATTGGGCGAACCTTTACAATCATGGCCATTGGTGGTGGATCAGATGGCGTTCAGCTGTATGCTGAAAAGCTTATTGCAGAACTGAAAGATACGATGCTTATGACAGGGTGCAAGGATATCTCCGACATTACAAAAGAAAAGATAGTGATGCCTCGATAGGTTGAAACAGTCGGACATGCCCAACTATACAAGGTCGTGCTGATCCACTTTGACAGACTTATAGCCAGTCGTTAAATCACTTAGCTTGATAAATGAAAACCTCTTGAGTTCAAGGGGTTTTTGTCTTTGAAATACGATTGACACTAGCCTAAAATCAGCATAATATGAATTTAGAGATTACTAAAAGATGGTGTTTATTAACATTTGGTAAGCTTGTTAGAGGGTAATTAAAATACTATTTGATGCTGGCTCGAAAAATTGTCTTCATAGCTTCGCACTTGAGAAATGTATTAATTGCAGGTTATAGGGAGGATGTTATGAGAAAGTTCTATTTATTTTTAAGCGTCTTCTTATGTTTTGCTTTAATGAGTGCTTTTATTCCTTCTGTGGAAGGCCTATCTGTCGGATTAGAAGTATGGGTCAGTCCGGTTTACAGTCAAAAAACAGCAGGTTGGGGAATGACCCGCTTTTCAGAGATTAAGGATGCTGTTGATGTTGTATTGCCAGGGGGAACGGTGTATGTCGGGCCAGGTACATATTATGAGAATATAATTATAGCAAAGAGTATAACGCTGCAAGGGGAGAATCCCGATAGTATTCCTGTAATAAACGGTGGGGGAAACGGAGACGTAATCACTCTTCTGTCTGATGGCATAACCTTAAAAAACCTTGAGATAACAAAAGGCAGTTTTGGAATAAACGTTGTGTCAGACAATAATACCATCACTGATTGCAGGTTAACTGAAAATTACTTTAGAATCATGATAAGAGGCGCAAACAACAACACAATTACCAGTTGCCACTTTTCAGGGAAAGGCGAAGGTATTGCTCTATCTTCCGGCGCGAGCAACAATATTATCACTGACAACACGATATTAGGCAACTATCCTGATCACAGAGGATGTACTGCTATCCGCCTTGGCAACTCATCCTATAATTTGATTGCTGACAACACAATGGACTATTATCGGGTGCATGTTCTGCTTGCCGGTTCAGACCATAACATTGTTGCCAACAACACCATCTCTAGATCTTGGCCTAGTCCTCTTGTTACAGATTACAGTGGCATCAGCATATATGCTTCCGATTATAATACCATCATTAACAACAATATTTCTTCAATTGCACAATCAGGGATCAGAATGATGAATCACTCGACTTATAACACTATTCAGTCAAACAAGATAAAAGACATAGATCATGCAGGTATTGACCTATATTATAATACTAATGAAAACCGTATAGAAAACAACGAGATCAATCAAACCACTTATGGCATTATTCTCGATAAGGCTTATGGTAATAGAATAGACAGCAATAGTTTTATTAACACTAATAAATCATTCGACAATGGGAGCAATATCTGGAATTATATGGGCAAGGGAAACTATTGGTCCGATTACAAAGGCGTTGATTCAAACAATGATGGGTTGGGAGATACTTCAGTTCTCATATTGCCATCAGGTAAACAGACATATCCGTTAATTGACGCTCCAATAATTGTTGCCGCTCAAAAACCAGATCTTGAATCAGCTCCTGTCAAACCGATAGAAGGAGAATTACTGGTCATCACTTCAACAGAGACTTGGGAGAATAAAACCATAGAGCAAAGAAGTCCGATCATGATTATGGAAGGTGGCACTTTGACGATCAGCAACTCAAATCTTCAGTTGTTTAGCGGTATCTCTGTATGGAATGGCGGGAAATTAATACTGGAAAATTCAGAATTGCTTGTTAGCACAATTGAAGGTAACTTTATCGAGGTGTTTCCTGATGCCGAGCTGGTCGTGCGAAACAGTGTCATAACAGGCAAAGGGCACTCAATCTGGGTGCGGAAAGACACCAGACTATTAGTTGAAAACAATGAATTTCACCAATTAGGTAGCTGGACCGCGGCATTGCATGTTGAAACAGACGGCGCTGTTATTAAAAACAACATAATAGAGGGTAGCTATCTCGCCATTCAGCTTAATCAGTCCAAGGACCATCAGATAATTGGGAATACAATCCTTGATGGCGTTATAGGTGTTAACAGTTATGGTGGCCTGTCCAATAGCAACCATTGTATTAAAGATAATGACATATCAAATATGATAGTTGCAGGATATCATGGAGCTGGCGTAACAAACAGCATCATTACAGGAAATACGTTCAGGAACATATGGGGATCGCCTGTTTCTTTAAGCCATTACTCTCCCGATAGACATACTGAAGGCAATGTTCTGTATTATAATAACTTCATTAATTCAGGCAGTGCTTTGGATAACGGAAATGGTAATTTATGGTATTTCGGCAATAGTGGCAACTATTGGGACGATTATCTCGAGAAAAATCCTGATGCAAAGGAAGATGCGCTGTATGCCGGCACATGGGACAAAGATTATTCCATAACGTTAGTAGAAGGTTTAAGTAATTCTGACAAATATCCTTTAATGGTTGAAGATAAACCCAGCGATTGGGCATTGGTGGAGATAGACCGGGCAAAGACAGCAAACATCACAACAACCAAAGTTTTAGGTGGTTATCATACGAATATTACCAGGGAAGAATTTTGTGAATTGGCTGTGAAACTTTATGAAGCTTTAAGCGGAAAGAAAGCCCAGCCTGTTTTTCCAAATCCATTTAATGATACGGATAATCCTGAAATCTTAAAGGCGAATCGTCTTGGGATAGTCCTCGGAGTATCAACTGACAGATTCGCGCCTGAGAGTTCCATCACAAGACAGGAACTTGCTGTGATGCTGTTTAGAACATTAAAAATTACTATACCGGAACTTGGATCACCCGCTGCAGGGGCGGAAAGATTTTCCGATAAAGATGAAATAGCTTCTTGGTCTATCGATGCCATCTTATTTTTGAATGACCACGATATAATGAAAGGCGTGGGAGAGGATAGAATAAACCCAAAAGGCAACACAACAAAAGAACAGGCCATCGCTTTGGCAATAAGAACGTATGGGACTTTCGTTAATCAATGAGCTTTTGCCAAAGAGTGAGCAACTCAATGAATAAAAAATATGAGTATGAAATAATAATAAAAAAGCACCTGACATTGACGTAGCACTTGTTGAAGTTCCATTAGATGCTATAAGTGAGTTAGGGAGAAGGAGAGATGAGGAACAAATGAAACCCAGTGACAAACCATATCAATCAATTGACGTCTATATTACAGCTCAGTCTGAGGATATTCAGCCATTGCTGAATAGGGTCAGAGATAAGCTGCGGGAAGTGCTGCCAAATGCAGAAGAACGAATTTCATGGCGGATGCCGACTTTTTGGCGCACGCATAACATCATCCACTTCGCAGCTTATAAAAATCATATTGGTTTATACCCTGGAGATAAGGCAATAGAACACTTTCAAGACCGTTTAGGAGCATACAAATCAAGCAAAGGGGCTGTGCAGTTTCCATATGACAAACCGATACCGCTCGAACTGATCGGAGATATTGCCCTATGGTGCTATGAAACAGGTAACCATCATTGATTTATTACATGATATGATGTATTTAATAATTGAATTAAGCAACCTAGGAGGATTGTAATGAAATTTTGTTGGAGTACTTTACATGTAAAAAGCATGCCAGATTCATTGGCATTCTACCAAGAGGTGATTGGACTAAAAATTGAGAGATTGTTCAAAGCCGGACCTGGCATGGAAATCGCATTTTTAGGAGACGGTGAAACAAAAATTGAACTGATTTCAGTTGATGGAAATGAAAATATAGAGGTTGGAAAAGACATATCCTGGGGATTCGAGACTGAATCAGTCGACAATATGATGGATTTTCTTAGAGACAAAGGAATTGCAATCCACGAGGGACCCTTTCAACCAAATCCGAATACAAGGTTTTTTTATATACTTGATCCAAACGGATTGAAGATTCAGTTTGTGGAAAGCTCAAATCAATAGGTTTTTATTGGAGATGATAATGTGACTATAAGAAAAAAAATCTTGGTTGGGATGGCTCTTGTTTTTCTGTTTACTGTTACCGGATGCAGTGATAAGAGTAATGGTTTGTCCATTAATCCAGAGATATATGAATACACACCAGCCATGTCCTCTGTGCCTGGCATTGCCCTTACCGCTTCATTTCAAAGAGATTTGAAAAATAAGAACTATAAATTTCATTGGATTGCGGAACAGGGGATCTTTCTCACCTGGCATGACGATGGAAAGGGACGAATAGAGGTATTAGGCAATGATATAAAAACAAATGTACATAAAGTATATTGGACAGTCAATCCAGAACAGGCTATCAAGGAAGATTCTTTTACAATATATCTGACTGTTGAGAATATTGATACTGATGAGATCATGTACGAGACCAATATTGTAATCCTACAACAAAAGGAAGGCTACTTCTCGATTAAAAAGTAATGTCACAAATAAATGATTAAATCGATAGAGACACAGTTTGAATAGACTGTGTTTTTTTATGCACGGAAGCGTATTGAATATTTGCACAAAAGGAGTAGAATGAAATTATGGAAGGAATTTTATTGATTGAGCATCACTGAATGAAAGGAGATTGTTGATTATGTCCAATGAAAGAAAGCACAGTCCTATTATTGCACTGATATTCATACCATTGGTGGGGTTTGTATTGCTGAACATAGCATTCTTGCTGACGGCAGTTATTCGGATGGGTTTAGCCAGACTGTTTTTTATGGGGAATTCAGAGCCGGCGGCCTGGATGCCAAGATTTTTCCATATTGGAACAGCAATGCTTTTTCTATTGTTGTCTTTTCTGGTTCTTAGAATGAAAAGTCTCAAGCCTTTATTCAAAGCCACTTTTTCGGTGGTGCCAACAGCCGTATTACTGGTTTATACCGGCATGTTTTTGTATAACTGGCCAGCTGTTGTTTATGTGGTTAGTGGTCTGATAGTCGCATCCATCATATTCTACCTTTACAAGACCAAGCGCTCCTGGATGTTTTACTATGCGGTAGGACTGGTTTCAGCAACACTGTTGTATATGCAGATCAATGGCATAGACATTTAGACGAAAAAATCAGCAACCAATAAGAACAATTAAGTGATTTATGCATTTGAATATTGTGGTATAATCAGAGTAGAAAAATCGGGTGCGGGTGATTAAGTTGAAAAATAAAAGAGAGCTAATTGATAATCTTAAGGAGTTTTTGAAATCAGCGTTTGATTTTAAGGAAAATTCCAGACAACGTATCAGAAAAGAAGCTTATGACGAAATGGACAATTTTATGCTTCTATGTTTTGGAGATTTGTTGGGAATTCCTGTACCTACTGCCTACTATACACTTGAATTATTGCCTTATCTTGCAGAAGATCTGGAAGGCTGGGAAAGAAGAATAATGGCTAGAGAAAGTATATATGGAGATAGATGGGGAGATTTTTGCTGTTAGGAGGGGAAGAATGAATAAACTCGTATTTTTTGGCGGCAAGGGGGGCGTTGGGAAGACTACGGCTTCATCCGCTTATGCATACCACTGCACAGAAAAAGGAGAAAAAACTTTGTTGGTATCAACAGATCCAGCTCACTCTTTGTGCGATATTTTTGAAAGAAAAATCGGATCAAGAATAACAGAAATCAAAGAAAATTTGTATGCCTTTGAGATTGACCCAGAGGAAGAAAGCAAAAAATATATTAACAATATTAAAAAAAATATGAAGGATGTTGTAAGTCCGATCATCGTAAAAGAAATAGAGAGGCAGCTGGATGCGGCGGCCGTATCGCCGGGATCTGATGAGTCGGCTGTTTTTGATAAGCTGATGGAGATAATTATTGACTACCAAAAGGACTACGACAGGATAATTATTGACACAGCCCCTACAGGACATACTTTGAGGCTGCTTTCCCTGCCTGAGTTGTTGGGAGGCTGGATGGACAAGCTGATCGAGAAAAGGAAAAAAGCCATGGAGCTTTATGAAATGGCGACCAGAGAAGATAAAAAAATGGAATCAATAATAAAAAAAGATCCGGTTCTATCAAAATTAAATGAAAGAAAAAGAAAAATGGAGAAAGCCAGAGAAATATTGACTGACGGGGATTTAGTGTCATTTGTTTTTGTCTTGAATCCAGAAAAGCTACCAATAGATGAAACCAAAAAAGCGGTTACTACCTTAGGGAAGTACAATATACACATTAAGGAGCTCATTATTAATAGAATATTACCGATTAAAACAGAAGGCAAATTCTGGGAGAATAGAAAAAAATTGGAAGACAAGTATATGAAAGAAATTGAAGATGTCTTTTCAAATAAACGTCTGATAAAAATACCTTTAATCGATGAGGATGTCAAAATGGAAAATCTAAAACATATAAGCAAGTATTTTGAAGGGATGAATTGAGGGACAAGATGGGTTTTAAAGAAATAATAAAGAAAATCCAGAAAGACTATGTCGTTAGACGGGTGGTTGGAATGAATCTACCAAGCTTTAAAGTAGCGCCATTAACTCGAGAGCACATCGTATTTACTGGCAGGGTGCAGAAAATCGGGTTTAGAATGGAAATGAATCTAATAGCACAAAGAATCGGCTTGACAGGTTGGGTCAAGAATAATGACTCTGGATCTGTTGAGGCTGAAGTTCAGGGTGGGAAAGACAAAATTGATTTTTTGAAGCAACAGATGAAATCCTTGAAGAGGGCGAAAGTATTAGATATAGAGACAAGGGAGTTACCTGTGATTGAAAACGAAAAATCCTTTACTGTTCTAAGAACTGATCTGACAAGAGAATCTTAATTAAATAAATGGAGATTATATGGCTAATGAATTGATGGAAAAACTGAAAAGAGGCACACCGGTTTACGGCCCTTGGATTGTGACGAATAGCGTGGATAATGTGATAATGTTTGGCAGGGCAGGTGTGGATTGCCTGATCATTGACTGCGAGCATGGCAACATGAGTATGGAGACTGCAGGCACCATGGTTTCTGTCGCTCGTCAATTTCCAGTAAACCCATTATTGAGAGTACCGGGTAATGATCTTATATGGATTAAGAAAGGATTGGATACAGGAGCAGATGGCATTATGATTCCAATGATAAACTCCAGGGAGGAGGCTGAATCTGCAATATCCTACTGTAAATATCCACCTGAAGGCATAAGAGGTCTTGGGGCAGGCAGAGCAACCAACTCTTTTGTGGATGGCAATGAGTATTTCAATAGAGCAAACAAGGATATTATGATCATCATACAGATTGAACACTATAAAGCTGTGGAGCAAATTGAAGAGATTCTTTCCGTACCGGGGATAGATGTGGCTTTTATCGGTCCTTTTGATTTGTCGGTTTCCATGGGCATACCAGGCCAGACACAACACAAGGACATAGAGCTTGCCATAAAAAAAGTGTTGAAGGCATGTGAAAAAAATGCCATCATTCCCGGTATATTTGCTGGCAAGGCACATTTGAAGCAATATAGAAAAATGGGTTTCAAACTGCTGCTAGGTGGGTTGGATGGCCATATGCTATACGAGGCTGCTTTAGATTACAAAAAGGCTTTTGAGGAAGATTAGTGAAAAGTTCTGAGAGATCAGAGCTTTTTTTAATGCATTTCTTTAGATGACAGCTTAAATCAAACCTTAATTGCAACCTTAATTGCACATTATGTTTTAAAACAATAAAAAAAGAACTAAATACAATAAATATATATTGTAAAACGATAAATAATAGATTATAATCAGACTATCAAAAGTTAGCGAGGTGCTTTTTATGAAATACCCATCAACAATCTTCTTAAAAATAGTTATTTTTCTAATCGGACTTCTGGTGCTTGCCATATGTATTGTGTGGCTGCCAAAGGTCGTCGGGTTTTATTCTGTAATGGAACCCAAGGTTACTCATTTGATTTATATTGTCTCGCTCATGATGTATTTATCTATGGCGCCTTTTTTCTTCGCACTCTATCAGGGCTTCAAGCTATTGAGCTATATTGACCAAAACATTGCATTTTCGGATCTGTCAATAAAGGCTATAAAGAATATAAAACTCTGTGCCATTGCAATCAGCGTTCTGTTTCTGGCAATCTTACCTTTCCTATATCCTATCGCTGACGCTGATGACGCCCCGGGACTATTGGTGTTTGGATTCATCATTGCTTTTGCTTCAACTGTAATAGCAACATTCGCAGCCGTGCTTGAAAAGCTTTTGAAAGACGCCATTGAGATAAAAACAGACAACGACTTAACCATTTGAGGTGATGAACGTGGCAATTATAATCAATATCGATGTGATGCTGGCTAAAAGAAAAATGAGCGTGACAACACTTTCCGAAAAAATTGGTATAACAATGGCCAATCTTTCAATACTGAAGAATGGAAAGGCAAAAGCCATTAGATTATCGACACTGGAGGAAATTTGCAAGGCTTTGGAATGTCAGCCCGGTGATATTTTGGAATACAGAAGTGACAAGGACATATGAACATGATGGAAAGAGGTATAAACTTGGATAATTATAATACAATTTTGGAAAACATTTCCAATCCACATGAACTGGAGAGATTGTTCAGGCAGGACCCTAATGCTTTTAAGAGTTCATTCACCAGCATATGGGAACAAAACAATGGCTCACAGATTCTTGCCGTCTGGCATGAGAGATTGAATTTTTCAGAGATTGAGAATACAGAAATTGAGAATCCGGTAACAGCAAATACGCTTCAGAAAGATTATTTAACCATGGGAATTTTAGCTGTTCTCGCAGGACTCAGCACCAGAATCATTTTTCATTTTGCCCTAAGGCAAGTGATCGCGCCTATTAATCTTGTGTTTGGCATCCTTCTCTTTATGGCGATCTATTTTATAATTAATAATTCACATAGAAAAAACATAAGTTATGCGATTGTATCCTTATTCCTGATCTCGGCTGTTTATATCAATATGCTGCCGCTTAAGGAAAATGACACTATCATTCTGGCTTATCTTCACCTTCCCATTTTCCTGTGGGTAGTGATTGGACTCGCATATACGGGAAATGATTATAGATTGGGAAGCAAAAGACTAGCCTATCTTAAATTCAATGGAGAGTTTTTGATTCTCTATGCGATCATGGCGATCAGTGGCATGTTGCTGACTCTGTTGACCATGCAGCTGTTTAGCTTCGTCGGCATGGATATTTCTGAATTTTATTTCAAAAATGTCGTTCTATTCGGCGCTGCTGCCCTTGCCATTGTAGCGACATATCTGGTATCAAAAAACCTTAAGCTTGCCAAGAATATTGCGCCATTCATAGCAAAAATATTCAGCCCTCTTGTGCTGGCTACATTGTTGGTCTATCTGATAACAGTCATTTGGGTCGGGAAAAATCCATTTTCAGACCGCAATTTTCTCATGTCTTTTAATGGAATACTTTTATGCGTATTGGCTGTCACAGTATTCTCGATCACTGAAGGCAGTACAGACAATAATAAGAACGTTTCCGACTATGTCAATTTTGCCTTGATCGTTCTTGCCCTTGTCATTGACAGTATTGCTTTATCAGCCATATTGTTCAGACTTACTTCCTATGGAATCACGCCAAACAGGATTGCTGTTTTAGGTGTCAATATTGTGATATGCGTCCATTTGATAAAGATTATGATTGCCTATGTGCAATTCCTTCGAAACAAAAATGGAGCTGCTGTTATTCAAGATGCTGTCACAACGTATCTGCCAATTTACGGATTATGGGCAGCGATTGTCACATTTTCTTTTCCTTTGATTTTTAAAATTTAAAGTATTTTCAATCCTAGCCCCAAGGCTTTCAGACCACAGTGAGTTGTGTTGGTAGAACCGGTAGTTGTGATATGAATTGCATTCTGACGTCTAAAATGATTAGCTTGAACTGAAATGACGATTGTAATAATATTATGCTATAATGAATTACAGCGTACCATATAATTTAGAATAAATGGAGGCAGTAAAATGGCGAGAAAAAAATCTATACTCGATCTTTATAAGATGAAAGAAGAAGGCGAGAAGCTGACATGGATTACAGCCTATGATTTTCCAATGGCATCATTTGCCGAACAGGCAGGAATGGATATGATTCTAGTGGGCGATTCACTGGGGATGGTGGTTTTGGGTTATAAAGGGACTGTTCCGGTAACCATGGAAGATTGCATCTCCCATTGTCAGGCGGTAAGACGAGGTGCTCCGAATACGTTTGCCATGGGTGACATGCCTTTTGGTTCATATCAGATATCCGATGAAGATGCAGTCAGGAACGCGGTGAGATTTCTCAAAGAGTCTGACATGGACGCTGTTAAGCTTGAAGGCGGAGTACGTGTCGCAAGTAGGATTAAAGCGATATCAGAGGCTGGTATCGTGGTATGCGGCCATATTGGGTTAACACCTCAGAGTTCAGGTGCATTGGGTGGTTTTAAAGCTCAAGGTAGAAAAGTTAGCGGGGCCAGGGATATGATACGTGATGCCTTGGCTGTTCAGGATGCTGGTGCGAGAATGATACTGCTGGAAGCCATGCCACCGGAGCTGACCGCATTTATTACGGAACTGCTTGATATACCTGTATATGGGATTGGTGCTGGGTTGCCATGTGACGGACAGTTGATCATATGCGGAGATATGTTGGGTCTTTTCCAAGCTTTTACACCGAAATTTGTCAAACAATATGCCAATGTCGCTGAAATATGTGTCAATGCTATGAAAGCATATGTTGATGATGTTAAGCATTCAGCTTTTCCGGAAGATAAGCATGTCTATCATATTCAGGACAGCATTGAGGATTTCGAAAAACTCTTTGACGAATTTAGATAATTGTTAAATTGCATTTAGGAGGAAATCATGAACTCTTTAAACAGATTAACTGAAATAGCCAATCAACAGGCGATAGAGAGAATTCAATCATCCAGGATTTTTTTAACTGAAATGAGCCAAGCCAAGGAAAAGATTCCATTTTTTGACGGTTATACTTTATTGCATAGCGGACCGCCTCTTGAATGGTCGAACATGAACACAGCAATGCGAAACGCCATATGCGGCGCTATTGTTTACGAAGGATGGGCTGAAAATCTATCGGATGCTTTTGACATGGCCGACCAAGGAAAGATAAAATTTGGCAGCGACAATGAAAACAATGCTGTAGGACCAATGGCTGGCATCATTTCACCCACTATGCCGGTATTCGTTTTTGAAAACCAGATATTCGGAAACAAGGCCTATGTCACAATCAACGAAGGATTGGGAAAGACGCTGCGTTTTGGTGCGAATGATGAATCCGTCATTGAGAGGTTGAAGTGGATTGAAAAAACCCTTGCACCTATCTTAAAAGAAGCTTTGCTGATAAGTGGACCTATTGATATTACATCCATTATAACTCAAGGCATACAAAGAGGAGACGAGTGCCACAACAGAAACAAGGCGTCAAATAATCTATTTGTCAATCAGATGGCGCCATGGATGGTGAAATGCAGTTCATCCAGGGAAGACATTGCCGGAGCGCTTACTTTCATGGCGGGTAATGATCATTTCTTTCTCAATCTATCGATGGGAAACAGCAAGGCCACTATGGATGCCATTCATGATATAGAACACTGCTCAATAGTATCCTGCATGAGCACCAATGGTTACCAATTGGGTATCCAAGTCTCGGGGACAGGTCGACAATGGTTTACTGCGCCATCACCATATGCAAAAGGAAAATACTTTGAAGGCTATGACGAATCTGATGCCAGTACGGTAATGGGGGATTCATACATTTCAGAGGCTTGTGGGATAGGTGCATTTGCCATGGGCGCTTCCTTGGGAATCGGGCAGTTCATAGGCATCGACACAAAACAGGCTCAGGACTATTCTCTTGGAATGTATGAGATTACAGTGTCTGAACATGAGCATTTCAAAATTCCTGTCTTTGATTTTAGAGGAACACCATTGGGCATAGATATAAGGAAGGTCATCTCTTCAGGAAGGCTACCCATAATAAATACCGGCATAGCATACAAAAACCCCGGTGTTGGTCAGATTGGCGCTGGTATAGTCTATCCACCGATGGCGTGCTTCAGAAAAGCCTATGAATCCTATTTACAGATAAATCAGTAAAACTGAGCGCCTTTCGCATTTGACAGAGTTTCCAGACTACTGTACAGAGCGGGTTAGAAATGGATAAAATATTAGTAACTGCGATATCGATATTGGTTTTGACAACAAAAAAAATTCCTGCACCTATTTTGGTCGCGGCAGCTTTATTGGCGGGATTTGTCTTCTAATAAAAAAACAGGAAGCCTTTCAATGAATCATGATATAATATAATTGAAGATTGACAGGGTTCTTGGGTTCAGGTGGCGTTTGAAACGCCATGCACTGTTAGTCGTCGGATAAATTCAGGAGGTTTTTATGTCTAAAGTAGTGAAGCTACCAAAAAAACTTTATGAAAAAGAACTGAGAAAATTGCATATTGAACTGGTTAGACTCCAAAAATGGGTAATAGACAAGGGGTTGAAGGTGGTTGTTATTTTTGAGGGTAGAGATGCCGCAGGCAAAGGGGGAACCATCAAACGTGTCACGCAGACGTTAAATCCCAGACACTGTAGAGTGGCAGCCTTACCTGTCCCAACCGAAAAAGAAAGATCGCAATGGTATTTCCAGCGATACGTGGCACATCTTCCAAGTGCAGGTGAAATGGTTATGTTTGACAGAAGCTGGTATAACAGAGCTGGTGTTGAAAAAGTCATGGGCTTTTGCACTGAAGCAGAATATTGGGAATTTCTAAAATCAGTACCGGAGTTTGAAAATATGCTTAAGAGATCGGGGATTATACTCATTAAGTATTGGTTTTCAGTCAGTGATGAGGTTCAAGCAAAGAGATTCAAAGATAGAATCGAGGATCCGACCAAGAGATGGAAAATCAGTGAGATGGATGTCGAAGCTCGAAACAGATGGCATGAATACTCAAAAGCGAAGGATGTTATGTTTGAACACACGGATACATTGCAATCCCCGTGGTTCGTGGTTGAATCCGACATTAAAAGGAATGCAAGGATCAATTGCATCAGCCATCTGTTAAGTCAATTCGAGTATAAAGATGTCCAAATGAGAAAAATAGAGCTACCGGACAAGCAAATAGAACCGGAGATTGATAGAACACCTTATGATTTACAGAAATTTGTACCGGATGTTGCCAGTGAAATTGCCTTGAAAGGCAAATAATAGATAGCCAGAAGGAGCTGAGTTTATGTATATTGAAACGGAAAGATTGTATCTCATACCTCTGACTTTGGATGAGATGAAACGAGCGTTGCAGAGTAAAACACAACTGGCAAATGATTTGGGATTCCAGTTGTTCTCTGAAGAGCTTGATGAAAAAATGACACAGGTGTACGAAGCTAAAATAGATAAGATGGAAAAGGATCAGGAAAATTATCTTTTCTACACATTTTGGCAACTGGTGTTAAAAGATGAAAAAATCATTATTGGTGAAGTTGGTTTTAAGGGCCTTGGGGTAGAAGAGGGACAACTTGAAGTAGGATTTGGAACAGAGGAACGTTTCAGAAACAAGGGGTATATGACTGAAGCTTTGACAGAATTAACCAAATGGGCATTTTTTCAGGAAAAGGTTAAAATCAAAAAAATTACTGCGCTGACTCTTTCTGATAACATTCCTTCGCAGAAGGTTCTGGAAAAAGCAGGTTTGTTGCTCTCTCATGAAGAAAGCGGCAAGCTCTATTGGCATGTCAATAAAAAATAATTGAAAGTAATTATCAAATGATGTTGACAATCAAAATCATTTATGGTAACATTAAATTACCTTAATTGAGGTAACTCATAAACCCTCCATAATATATGATAGACATTTTTTCATTGAACAATTAACGCCAATAATTTCCTAAATATAGCAACTTTTCCCCGAGTTGCTATATTTTTTTTGTTTTTAAAAACAGAAAACTGAGTATCTGATCAGATTATTTACTTTTTATAATAAACTATTTCCCTAAATAAACTAATTAAAAAAACATGCTATCTATTTAAAAAACATATTGACAAGGAAAAGGTTTTCTATTATCATTGAATATGAAAGGTGTTTCATATCTCATGTTTTAGAACCGCTATGAGACTGAAATGGCTAAGAGAGCATAAATTCAATGACTGGGGGTATTGCGTGGGAGTAGAAGGAAATGTATTGGCACTTAAGGGAGATATGACGCTCTAGGAGGTAAAAATGACAACGGTAGGGATTGTTGGAATAGGCATATATATTCCAGATAGAATAATGACAGGCAAAGAAATTTCAGATGAAACCAAAGGTGTATGGACCGAGGAAGCGGTAGTCAACAAGCTTGGCATCAGACAAAAAAACCTCCCCGGTAAAAATGATGGGACCCAAGAAATGGGTGCGTTGGCAGCATTGGACGTCCTGAAAAAAACAGGAACCGATCCTATGGCTATTGATGTGATTCTTTGTGTGGGAGAAGAGTGGAAAGAATACCCTCTAACAACTTCAGCTCTTTATATTCAAGACAGGATCAATGCAAAGAACGCATGGGGTATTGACTTGGCCAATAGATGCTGCACAACAGTATCGACCATGAAAATTGCAAAAGACATGCTGATCAGCGATGAATCAATCAACACCATACTCATTGCAGGCGGCTACAGAAACTGTGACCTTGTGGATTATACAGACAATGATATGTCAATGATGTACAATCTGGGAGCGGGGGGTGGCGCCATTATACTCAAAAAAAATCACGATAGAAATCTACTATTAGGTTCCCATATTATCTCGGACGGATCCCTATCAAGAACTGCAGGAGTCGAGATTGGTGGGACAGTCAAGACAATCAATACTCAAAATTTAGAAGTTGCCAACATGTTAAGACTAATGGAACCAAAAAAAATGAAAGACAGACTCAATGAAGTATCCATGAAGAATTGGTACGAATGCATTGATCAATCCCTCTTAAAATCAGGATTAGAGAGAAAGGACATTGGTTACTTGGCAATACTGCATATGAAAAGATCAGGTCACAATCAGATCATGAAGGACTTGGGTTTGGATGACGGGAAAACGATATATCTCGAGCAATACGGACATATCGGACAGATTGATCAGATTTTATCGCTGCAATTAGGACTGGACGAGAAAAAAATCGAAGAAGGCACCATCGTTTGTATGGTCGCAGCAGGCATTGGATATGCCTGGGCTGCTAATATCATCAGATGGGGCAAGAGTTAATTTGTATTAAAAAGGGATTTACAAAAAGACTTATGACCTGAACAGGTTATAAATATTAACAAAAAATGGAGGAGAAAATGAAAACCAAAAAAATCATCGTAATACTGGTAGTACTTGCTATGATGCTTAACATCGCAGCCTGCTCACAACCACAGCAAACTACAACAGCCGCACCTACTACAGCAGCGCCAACAACAGCAGCACCGACTGAAGCACCAAAAGAGCCGATCGTAATTGGTGGATTGACATCGCTTAGCGGTGGTTTGATGGACTACGGCAATCAGATGAAAAGAGGCTTTGAACTTGGTCTGGAGTATGCCACAGACGGAACTATGATGGTAGCCGGAAGACCAATTGAAGTCATCTGGGAAGACACAACCACAGTCCCTGAAGTTGCAAGAGAAAGAGCAATCAAGCTGCTTGACGAAGACGAAGTGGATATGATAGTTGGTCCTACATCTTCATCCGATGCTTTTGCTATTCTTGGTCTAGCAGAAGAGTACGAAACAGTGTTCATTCTCGAGCCGGCAGCAGCAGATTTTTTGACAGGTGAAGTGGCAAACAGATATATCTTTAGAACAGGAAGAAATACAGCACAGGATGCAGCGGCAATGGCAGCAGTTATGGCAGGATCCAAAGTATCTATATTCGCACCTGACAGCGCAT
Source organism: Eubacteriales bacterium (assembly GCA_030694905.1). Classification (GTDB taxonomy): domain Bacteria; phylum Bacillota; class Clostridia; order Tissierellales; family Dethiosulfatibacteraceae; genus 38-11. Next base: position 28,012 of record JAUYTY010000116.1, read on the forward strand.
TCGGAAGAGCCTATACAGATCCGTTCAAACCAGCTTTGGAAGCAGCAGGTGGACAGGTCTTGGCTGAAGAGTATGCACCCCTTGATTCAACTAACTTCGCACCTTATATTCAAAGAATTATTGACTCAAAACCAGACTATTGTTTTGTAATATGGGCAGGCGCGAACGATCCATGGAGACAAATGACAGAAATGGGATTGTTTGAAGCGACAAAAGTGTCAACAGGAGCACCTGAAATTGCAGCACTTAGAAACATGATGCAATTGGAAGGTATGCCAGGATTTACTCTGTATTACCATGGCGTGGCAAAGAACCCGGTTAATGAATGGTTGATAAAAGAGCATACGGAAAGATTTGGTAACCCTCCGGATGTATTCGTTTCCGGTGGTATGGCAGCAGCTATGGCAGCCGTCAAAGCTTTTGAGACTACAGATGGAAGCACTGATGCAGAAGATTTGATTCAAGCTATGAGAGGTATGGAATTTGACTCGCCGACAGGCATGAGATATTTCAGATCAGAAGACCATCAGGCACAGCAGGTATTGTTTGAAATCACATACACCAAAGTCGATGGCGTGGATCACATTGTTCCTGAATTGGTAAGGGTAATCCCGATAGAAGAAATATACAATCCGATTCAAACAACTCATCCCAGATAAATAAATAATAAAGGGGAAGGATGTAGAAATGTCAGAAATAATTTTAAGAACAGAAAATCTGGGCATCAGCTTTGGCGCTCACAAGGCGGTAAACAACGTTAGTCTTGAAATTGAAAAGGGTAAATTGACAACCATCTTGGGACCAAATGGCGCAGGCAAAACAACGTTCTTTAATCTAGTGAGCGGTCTACTAACCCCTACAACCGGAAAAATCTTTTTTAAGGGGACAGATGTTACAAATCTGTCCCCCATTAAAAGGGTTGAAGCGGGAATGGGAAGGTCTTTTCAGTTAACCAATGTTTTTCCAACACTTTCAGCACATGAAAACATCAGGTTGGCTGCACAGTCACATCAGAAAGTGGGCTTTAAGATATTTACCAATCACAGGAAATATAAGAACGTAAATGAAAAGACAGAGCTGATTTTAGAGAGAGTTTTGCTGAAAGATAAGAAAAATACATTAGCCTGTGACCTGACTCATGGTGAGCAAAGAAAACTGGAATTAGGGATGGTATTGGCCCTTGAACCTGAAGTATTGCTTCTGGATGAACCAACAGCGGGCATGGCTATTGAAGAAGTACCCGCAATGATTGAAATAATAAGGAACGCTCATCAATCGGGCACAACGGTGGTTTTGATAGAACACAAGATGGACATGGTTAAAATTCTATCGGATAGATTGGTCATATTGGTTAACGGATCTGTCATGGCAGATGGAGATCCCAAAACAGTATCAGAGAATCCGGAAGTCCTTAAAGCTTACCTGGGAGGTGGGATGTTAGATGAAGTCTCTTCTTAAAGCGGAAAATTTAGTTTCTTACATTGGTCCTTATACCATTCTTCAGGGAGTTGACATCGAAGTGGGTCATGGGGAAGCGGTTGTCATTCTTGGTAGAAATGGGGCAGGAAAGACCACATTCCTTAGAACAGTAATGGGATTGGTTCATACCAGAAGCGGCGTTCTAGAACTGGATGGTCAAAATCTGGCAGGAATGCCAACTTACGCAATTCAAAAGCTGGGGATAGGTTATGTGCCTGAGAATTATGGAACCTTTGATCTGTTGACGGTGGAAGAAAACCTACGGCTTGCAATGTGGAAAGAAGACGCCGAAACCATGGAGCGAAGGGACTATGTTTTGGACCTTTTTCCGGACCTGAAGGTTGCTTACAAAAGATACTCAAAAACTTTGAGTGGCGGACAGAGACAGATGCTGTCCATAGCTAGACCATTGGTGAACAACAATAAAATACTATTGATAGATGAACCGAGTAAAGGCTTGGCACCAGTCATAATTGAAAGAGTAGCACTTGCGCTTAGGGAAATCAAAAAAACCACAACTGTGCTTCTTGTAGAACAGAATTTTGCGCTTGCCTGTGCCGTTGGGGAAAGATTCTATATCATCAATGAAGGAAAAACTGTTGAAAACGGTGCGATGGAAAACCTGATTAAGGATAAGGAACTGCAGGCTAAGCATCTGGGGATATAATGCTTGAAGTTTTAGCGGATCAAAAGAAGGAGGATTAAATGGGTACATTAATAACTTTAATTGTAAGCGGTCTTGCGGAAGGGGCATTGATATTCTTAATGGCGTCAGGCTTGTCTATCATACTAGGCATGATGGGAGTTATCAACTTCGCCCACGGAACCTTGTTTCTTTGGGGAGGTTATGCTTACATGTTTTCATATTATTCAATTAGAGCCAGAGTGATATTGAGTGTTTTCCCCGATGCATTTCAGACTGGGACCCAAGGTGGAATACTCAGAGTAACCGGTGTTCAGCTACAAGCCGGACAATATTTACCATTCTCTCAAGAGTTGCTAATATTTGTCGTCAGTATTCTTATTGCAGTTTCGGTAGTCTTCATTATGGGAATTATATTTGAAAAATTATTTATTAGCCGTGTTTACGGGAATGCGCCGGCGCAAATTCTGATCACATTGGGATTGCAGGTTGTCTTCACTGACTTGGTGAGGGTTATTTGGGGACCCAATATGATTCCGATGTCTAGGCCTCCGTTTCTGGATGGAGTTTCATCATTTGCAGGTGGAAGGATAGCACATTATAATGTTTTTCTTATTATTGTTGGGGCAACAGTAGCAATTATTATTCATAGGGTCATTACTAAAACTAGAATCGGGATGGTAATCAGAGCTGGATTGCAAAGCCCGGAAAATGTACAGGCACTTGGCATAAACATAAGAAAATACTTCACTGTCATATTTGCTTGCGGTGCTGCTTTGGCTGGATTAGGCGGTGCACTCTATATGCCGCTTGTTGGAAATGTCGTATCTTCTGCAGGTATGAACAATCAAATTCTGGCATTTATAGTCGTGGTAATCGGTGGACTTGGAAATTTCATGGGATCATTCCTTGGCAGCATCTTTTTAGGATTGATGGGAGTCGGTGTTGCTGTATTCTTGCCGGCCATTTCAGTTGTGGCCAATGTCCTGGTAATGGCCATCGTCTTGGTATTTAGACCTGATGGATTATTTGGAAAGGCGGTGAACAAATCATGAGTATAAGAATAAATGTAGCGGATCAAATGGGATCAAAAAAAATGGGGCCATTGGCTCTGGTATCGTTAATAATACTAGTAATCGGAATGTTTGTTTTACCGCGTTATCTAAAAAACGCCCAACTGATAATGATGAGTCGAATTTTTTTGTTGGCAGTATATGGTATGAGCTATGATATATTGAGAGGATACACTGGGTTCATCAACCTTGGCCAGGCTATCTTCTTTGGAAGTGGCGTTTATATGGGCGTTATCTTCTTGAACATTCAAAACGACTTGACTTATTTCATGCTGGCTATCCTAGCTATATCAGCTTTGTCAGTCATAGGTGGTTATATTATGAGCAAGATAGTCTTAAAAACCGGTGGAGTGGTTGCATCTGCTATGATTACCCTTGCATTGGGGGAAATAGTCAGAAGCATCGCAGAGAGATGGCGATTTGTTACAGGTGGACAGGATGGTCTCCCGATGAGAGCTTCCAGAGTGGCTTTAGATCCATTGTTTGAAACAAGAATAGGCGCGTATTACTTCGCATTGGTATTCCTGATTGTAATGACACTTGCGTTGAGGCAATTTGTATTGTCGCCGACAGGTCGTGTGCTACTGTCAATCAGGGAAAATGAGCAACGATCAAGATTTTTGGGTTTCGATACCAATAAATATAAAGCAATCGCAATAATAGTGTCGGCATTGGCTTCAGGTTGGACAGGCGTGTTTTTCGCAGTCATCGCAAGATTTGCCAATACAGATTACTTAAGTATTCAATACACGTTAAACGCTTTGCTGATAACGCTGGTCGGGGGAACAGGTACTTTATACGGGGCTATCATAGGTAGTGCCTTTGTAACATGGATCAATAATTTTCTGCTGACGCTGGCTAATAGTTATCCAGGAGCAACTATTCTAAGATTCCCAATGCTTTTTATCGGTAGCGTTTACATATTATTGGTCATTTTCATGCCTTATGGCATAATGGGGGGCATCTACAGACTGCAGGCCAAACTAAACTTAGGGAAAGACAAATAAGCATTAAAGTCTTAAAAGGAGGTTCAAATGGACAAAAAATTCAAAGTGGGCATATTGGATTACGCTATTTACACACCGGAAGAAATGATTACAGCAGAGGAATTGTCTAAACTGGTGAATATTAGACCTGAAGTGTTAAGGGATAAGATGGGGATCAACAAGAAATTTGTAGGTGGATCTGAAGACCATTCTGGCATGATGGCAACAAAGGCCAGTAAAGCAGTATTGGAAAAAACAGGTATCGATCCGCAGACGATCGACATGATTTTATATGCTGGAGAAACCTACGCTGAATACATTTGTTGGACAGTGGGCATTAAGATACAAAATGAAATAGGTGCGGACAACGCATACGCTTGGGACCTGTCCTTCAGGTGCGCCGGAACACCATTGGCTATAAAAATTGCTAAAGATATGATGTATGCTGATGAAAACCTGAAGACGGTTCTAGTGACAGGTGGCAATACAAATTCTTATCTGGTGGATTATCAAGATCCAATGCAGTCATTTATGTTTGATATGTGTCCCGGTGGATTTGCAATGATTCTTAAAAGAGATTATGATGTAAATGAAGTATTGGGCAGCGGCATCATTACAGACCATGTTTTCAGTGACGATGTTATTGGGAAATTCGGCGGTACGTTGCATCCTATCACCAGCGAGATGGCTGGCGATCCGGAAAAATTCAGGAGAGCTAAACTACTTAACTTATCAGATCCGGAAGGAATGAAAAAAAGGCTGGCTGAAAGATCACTTCCCGGTTTTACCGGAGCAGTCAGAAAAGCTTTGAAAGCATCCGGACTGAAAGCAAGCGATATAGATTTCATAGGCATTACCCATATCAACCCAAAGGCACACTACGCCATCATGGAAGAGTTGGGAATATCGGAGGAAAAAACATTCTATCTATCCGATTTTGGACACTGCGGACATGCGGATCAATTGATAGCATTGCGTGAGGGTGTCAAAGCAGGAAAAATCAAGGATGGTTCAGTGGTCGCTCTTGTGGGAGCTGGTACAGGTTATGCATTTGCCTGTTCGTTGATCAAATGGGGAAAATAATCAAAAAAGGAGACTAACAACGATGAGTGTAAAGGATTTATATGCCAGTAAAGTAAAAGATCTTAACGGAATTCTAAACCTGTTCAAATCAGGGGACTTCATCATAAGCGCATTAGGCGGGAGCGAACCAATCACTATTTTGTCACAGATTCACAGGATAAAGGAACTTGGCGTCAGGGACTGTGATCTTAGCAATTGTCTTCCTATGGCTGATTATGAATACATAAAAAACCCCGAGTATAAGGACACCATTTTTACAAATGGCTGGTTCTATTCTCCTCCAATAAGAAAAGCACATCCTAACGGCAATGTGTCACATGTGCCCCAACATCTTCATTTTGCTTACACAAAGCGTCGCTATGCAGCAGGAGACAGAAGAAAGGTGTTGTTATGCACTTGCTCTCCAATGGACAAACATGGCAATCTGACACTTTCCTTGGGATGTACCTATGAGAAGGAAGTCATTGAAGACGGCGCTTATGTGATTGCAGAAGTCAACCCCAATCTACCGAGAACTATGGGTGATACGACCATACATATCAGTGAACTGGATGCCATATTGGAAGTGGACTACAAAATACCTTCATTACCGGAAGGCTTGTTTACTGAAAAAGACAACAGAATCGGTGAGTTTATAGCAGACAATATTCAGGATGGGTCAACTATCCAATTAGGGATTGGCGGCATACCAAATGCGGTGGCAAATGCCTTGAAAAGCAAAAGGCGTCTGGGTATCCATACAGAAATGTTTACAGATGGCATGGTTGAGCTTGTTGAATGTGGTGCGGTTGACAACTCAATGAAGACAATCTACAGGGGAAAATCCATCGCTACCTTTGCATTAGGCAGTCAAAAGCTATATGATTATCTTGATGACAACCTATCAGTGGTATTAAGAAAAGGAAGTTGGACAAACGATCCACATGTGGTTGGGCAAAACCATAAGATGGTGTCCATCAACACAACCCTTGAAGTGGATCTGTTCGGCCAATGCGCTTCGGAATCCATAGGACCTGTCCAATTTTCAGGTACAGGAGGCCAGGCAGACACGGCTGTTGGCGCTCAGAATTGTCCGGAAGGCAAATCGTTTATTGCGCTATACTCCACTGCGGATGTTAGAGGTGAAGACGGAAATAAGAAAATCATATCTAAGATTACACCACTGTTGAAAACCGGTTCAATTGTCAGCCTGTCCCGAAATGATGTTGATTACGTTGTTACAGAGTACGGTGTGGCTTGGCTAAGAGGCCAGTCTATAAGAGAAAGGGTTAAGAGATTGATTGCAATTGCTCATCCTGAT
>JAUYTY010000120.1 GCA_030694905.1 Eubacteriales bacterium
GATGAGTATCAAGATACCAACAAGGTTCAATACATGCTGATTAAAACACTTGGGAAGAAAAAAAGCGGATTGGAAAATGTGTTTGTGGTTGGAGATGAGGATCAGTCCATCTATGGATGGCGTGGAGCTGATATCAACAATATTCTGGATTTTGAGAGAGATTTTCCATCAGCCAAAGTGATTAAGCTGGAAAGAAACTATCGATCATCACAAAACATATTAGACGCTGCAAATTCTGTCATTGTGAACAACACTCAGAGAATAGGCAAGAATTTATGGACAGAGGACAACAAGGGTGACAAGATACAGCTATATCAAGCCAATAGTGAAAAAACAGAAGCGCTGCATATCGCAGAAAGGATTTATAATGAAAAAAATATTCATAGGACAAGTTATGATGATATAGCAGTTCTGGTTAGGACCAGAGCTCAAACAAGAGCAATAGAAGAACGCTTTCTATTGGAAGGAATACCGTACACCATTGTCGGCGGTCAAGAGTTCTATGGAAGAAAAGAAATCAAGGACCTGATGGCATATCTTAAATTACTTCAGAATAATCATGAGGATTATAGTTATAGAAGAATCATCAATGTACCAAAACGGGGGATAGGCAAAAAAACTATCGAAACACTGGAGAGCTATGCTGCAGATAAAGATATTTCACTTTTTGAAGCATCTCGGAGCATTGGAAAAGGCAGCTTCCCTAAAAAAGCAACAGAAGAAATCAATCGGTTTTATGATTTCATCGAGCTTATGAGCAAAGATAAGGAACAAATGAGCCTGTATGGTTTTGTTGAGAAAACATACACATATTCCGGATACAGAAGCATGCTGGAAAAAGACCATACCATTGAAGGAAAATCAAAACTGGAGAATGTGGAAGAGTTTTTTTCCAAGGTCAAGGATTTCGAAGAAAGAAGCGAAGAAAACGCTTTGGAGGATTTTCTTGCACATATTTCTCTACTGACAGATATCGAAAAAACGGAAGAAACCAATCTTGCTAAGGTTTCTATCATGACTGTTCACTCGGCTAAAGGGCTTGAGTTTGAAGTGATAGTGATTGCAGGTCTGGAAGAAAAAATGTTTCCTATCATTAGAGAATCTGAAAACGATATGGAGGAAGAAAGGCGTCTTTTTTATGTAGCCGTGACTAGGGCAAAAAAAAGACTTTATCTGACTTATGCACAGGATCGAATGATCTATGGCAGATATGAGTCACGTAAAAAATCAAGGTTTATAGATGAATTACCACAAAATTTGGTTAATTCGAACATCAAGAATATTGACGCTAAATCCTCGAAAACCTTTGAGCCCGTTTTCACAGGAAGCTACACCATTCCAAAAATTGAGACTGACAGCACCGAATACCTGGATAATAACAATAAAATTTTCAAGATAGGCGACAAAATAACTCATAAGAGTTGGGGTGCGGGAACAATCGTACAGGTAAAGGGTGATGAAATCACCGCCGCATTCAATGATAAAGGCATAAAAGTGATGATGATGCCTTATGCACCAATCAAAAAGTTATAATAGGGGTTTATGCAAATGAACAATAAAGATAGAATTGAAGAATTGGTGGATATTCTGAATCGATACGCTACCTATTATTACACTTATGATCAACCATTGGTGACAGATAAGGAGTATGACTCGCTTTATGACGAATTGGCTCGACTTGAAAATGAGACAGGTCATATTTTGCAGTACTCACCAACTCAAAGGGTAGGCGACAAAATACTTGAGAAATTTGATAAGCATAGGCATTTAAGACAACTGTGGTCTTTAGACAAGGCACAGAACTACGAAGAGTTGAGAAACTGGGACAAACGGTTGAGGAAGACCATAACTGAGTATAATGATAGAAATCATGAGAAGATTGATATAAACTATTGTATCGAGTTTAAATTTGACGGATTGACTATCAATCTAACATACGACGGTGGCATACTGATGCAAGGTGCAACCAGAGGCAATGGCATTATTGGGGAGTCCATACTTCCTCAGATAAAAGCAATTAAATCCATACCGTTGAGAATTCCTTACAAAGGATTGATGGAAGTTCAAGGCGAGGGGCTTATGCCGTTGACTTCATTGATTTCATACAATGAAGAAAATGACGATCAGCTTAAGAATGCCCGCAACGCTGCTGCAGGCGCTTTGAGGAATCTGGATCCAAAGACAACTGAAAAGAGAAAATTGAAGGCTTACTTTTATAATGTCGGATATATAGAAGACATAGCGTTTGCCAAGCATGGAGAAATGATACTATTCATCAAAAATCAGAGTCTTCCGGTATTTGATTATCTTCAATCCTTTAAAGATATTGAAGATGCTATCATAGAGATTGAAAGAATTAAGGACCATAGACATGGCCTTGATATTCTAACTGATGGGTTGGTTATAAAAATAGATGATATGAAAGCAAGAGAGGCTTTAGGATATACTCAGAAGTTTCCGAAATGGGCAATAGCTTACAAATTTGAAGCCGAAGAGGTGATGACGGTGCTTGAGGGAGTTGTCTGGAATGTAGGAAGAACAGGCAAAGTGACACCTACAGCACTTTTGGAACCGGTAGAAATAGGTGGTGTGACGGTAAAAAGGGCGACATTAAACAATATAGAGGATATCAGAAGAAAAAACGTCAAAATCAATGCCCTCGTGTGGCTTAGAAGATCAAATGATGTCATACCGGAAATCTTGGGAACTGTAGAGGATGAGAATCGAGAGACAATAGCGATTGATATGCCAGAGCATTGTCCTTACTGTGGGACAAAACTGATACAGGAGGGTGTTCATTACTTTTGCATGAACAAGCTTTCCTGCAAACCACAATTAATCGCTTCGATAGTTCATTTTGCAAGTCGGGATGCAATGAATATTGAAGGCTTCAGTGAAAAGACAGCGGAGCAATTTGTCGAACAACTGGATCTGAAAAGCATTTCAGACTTATACGCGCTAGATAAAGATACCCTTTTAAACCTAGATAGATTCGGTGAAAAAAAAGCGGATAAACTGATACAAGCTTTAGAGAATAGCAAGAATTGCAAACTGAATCATTTAATATATGCATTGGGCATACCCAACGTAGGCATCAAAACCGCTACCGATTTATCTGATCGTTTCAAAACATATGATGGTATAAAAAACGCTTTATATGAGGAACTGATAGCCATTCCTGATGTAGGGGATGTGGTGGCAAATAGTGTAATATCATTTTTTGAGGATCCCAAAATCCAGGAAGATATTGACAAGCTTTTTAGGTCTGGAGTATTTCCTGAATTTGAAGAAAAATCTATCAAAGAAAGCTTTTTAACAAACAAGAATGTTGTGATTACAGGATCTCTTTCGAAGAGTCGAAATGATATTATTAAAATGATAGCGGGTCTTGGAGGAAATGTTGTGGGAAGTGTCAGCAAAAAAACTGATTATGTCATAGCTGGCGATAATCCAGGATCAAAGCTTGATAAAGCAATAGCTCTGAATATTCCGGTTTTAGACGAAAATGACTTGCAGAAGATTTTTCAGAATTGATAGCCACGATTTCTGAAGGGATGGTTCAATAGGATGAAAAGACGATTAGTATCATTGATAGTTCTAATAGCTGCATTTATTGGTTTAACCTTGACAGCTTGCGACAAACCGAATATCGAAGATTCAACAACAGAAGACACACAAATAGTAGAAACAAGCACCGAGTTGAATTCCGAAGCAACTGAGCCGGAGATTGAACCAGAACAGATACTTAGGGTCAATTGGGGGAGCGACCCTCCTGACTTGGATCCACAAACCACAACGGATCAGTTATCTATGTGGATTCTGAATGCTGTAATGGAAGGATTGGTCAGATTGAATCCCGATGGAACAATAGGTATAGGATTAGCTGAGAGATACACTATCAGCGATGACAATCTAACCTATACATTTTACCTGAGAGATGCTTTTTGGTCTGATGGCACACAAATTACAAGCCATGATTTTAGAAATGCCTGGATCAGAGCTATTAACCCAGCTACGAAATCAAATTATGCCTATCAGTTTTTCTATATTGAGGGTGCTAGAGAATTCAACCATGAGGAAGAAAATGACATCTCAACCATTGGCATTAGATCACTAGATGATAAAACCTTGGAAGTGACTCTCAACAACCCAACACCTTATTTTCTGAGTCTGACATCTTTTGTGACTTATATGCCGGCACAAAAGCAAGCTGTAGATTTTTATGATCAGGAATACGGTGAATCAACGGATAAAATGGTCTTCAGCGGACCTTACATCATAGAGGAATGGATTAGAAATGAAAAACTGGTTTTGAAGAAAAATGAAATGTACCATGACGCTGATTCGGTCAGGTTGGATAATATATATGGTTATATGATCAAAGAGAATGACACCATACTTAGAATGTATGAAAACAACGAGCTGGATTTTATCAATCTTCCTACTGAATTTATAAGTAAATATTTATATTCAAATGAGTTTAAATCTTTATCTGAAGCAACCACCTGGTATCTCATGTTTAACTGTGAAAACAAGTACTTCTCCAACTATAAGATGCGTCTCGCTTTTGCTTTAGCCACCGATGCGGAGGCGTATGTCAATGTCATAGCTCAGAATAGCGGAACGGTGGCAGAAGGATTGACACCACCTAGCATGACAGGAAAGGGACATTCGTTTGCTGTTGACAGGTATTCTGTTTTACCGGGATATGACCCTGATAAAGCATTGATATTATTTGATGAGGCACTGGAAGAAGTTGGAGCTACTAGAGAAGAGTTTAAAAATGATGTTACTATACTATCCGAGAAGGGTGATACCTGGAACAGAAGAGCCCAGTTCCTGCAGAGTCAATGGAAAGAGAATCTTGGAATTGAACTGTTTATTGAACAGCTGACTTTTTCGGAAAGACTGAACAGATATGACACCAAAAGTTATGAGATTGCTTATGCCGGATGGGGTGGAGATTATAATGATCCCTTGACTTTCATGGACATGCTGGTGACAGACGGTGGACATAACTACACACATTGGAGCAACAAAGAGTACGACGAATTCATTTTAAAGGCCGTCAATAGCGCCGGATATGAACGAATAGACGCGTTGACAGTCGCAGAGGCAATCATTGCTCAGGAAATTCCTGTCTATCCAATATACCACCCGAATAAGAATTTGGTTATCAAACCATATGTTAGATCTTTAGCCATTTTCCCGATAGGATCCGATTATGATTTCAAATGGACATATATAGATAAATGATTTGAACAGGAGAGTAGAATGGACATAGGAAAACTACCTAATAAGTTACTTGAGGATATTGTCATATCCACAATCAAAAACAGAAGAGCTGAGGTTGTCGAAAGATCCGCAATAGGAAAGGATTGCGCTATTGTAGATTATGGAGACAAGTATTGTGTCTTGTCATCAGATCCGATAACCGGCGCTGAGAAGAATTTGGGCAAGATAGCTGTTTATGTCGCTTCTAACGATATAGCTGCCGGTGGCGCTGAGCCTATAGCATTATTGATTACAATACTTGCCCCGCCTGAAACCAGTCAAGAAACAATAAAAAAAATCATGCTGGATGCAAATGAGGCTAGCAGTAAGCTAAATATTGAAATAGTCGGAGGGCATACAGAAATAACAAACGCAGTCAATCGTATCGTTTTATCCATGACCGCGGTAGGTATAAAAGACAAGAATTCTACTCCGGACGCTGCGAAAATTGGCGATTTTGTATTGATGACCAAACAAGCAGGCATGGAAGGATCGACAATAATTGCCGAAGAGAAAGAGAAAGAGCTGATAGCATGTGATATTAATCAAGCGGAATTGAATGAAGCAAAAGACTATATCAATAGCCTGAGCGTTTTGAAGGAAGGTATGATTTGCGCAAATGTAGGCATCAAGTACATGCACGATATCACAGAAGGTGGTGTAGAAGGTGCGGTTTGGGAGGCATCCATGGCTATAGGTCTTGGCATCAGGGTCAATGAGAAAAGCATTCCTGTTTCAGAAGTAACCAGAAAGATATGCGATTGTTTTTCAATCAATTACAACAGACTTATTTCCAGCGGAGCTATGTTGATTATTTGTCATCCTGACAAATATGACAGGATTGTGTCAGAATTGTCCAGTAACCAAATTCCTGTCACGAAAATAGGCGAGGTCACCCATCAGGGAGTCTATTTCGAATATGAAGGTGAAGAAAGGCAGATAGAAGAACCTGGAAGTGATGAATTATATAAAGTCATTTAGGAGATAGAGATGTTGAGGATTGTAATATCTACAGGCAATGAGTACAAGGTTAGAGAAATTGGCGAGGTTTTAAAGGATTTTGATGTTGAGGTCGTATCCAAGAATAGTTTGGGTTTGAATCATGTGGAAGTTGATGAGGACGGACATACACTAGAGGAGAATGCCATAAAAAAGGCCAGGGAATTGTGGAAACACACAGGTGGGATTGTAATTGCAGATGATACAGGTCTTTTTGTCAAGTATCTGAAAGGTGATCCCGGCGTACATTCTTCTAGATATGCAGGAGACCATGCTAATGACATCGAGAATAATGACCTTCTTTTGAAAAACATGAGAAATGTTGAAGAAAAAGATAGAAAAGCCTTTTTCAAAACAGTTATAGTGGTAATTGATAGAAATGAGAAGATTCATTTAAGTGAAGGGATTTGTTGCGGCAAAATTGGTATTGAGCCGAAGGGTGAACATGGATTTGGTTATGATTCATTGTTTATCGTAGATGGAGTCGGAAAAACTTTTGCGCAGATGAGCAATGAAGAAAAAAATAAATATAGTCACAGAGGGAAAGCATTGCGAAAGCTGGAAAATATTTTTCCTGAGATTTTATATGAAACTGATAGTAATAAGTGATACCCATCTGAGAGTTGATAGCCTCATCCAACGGATTGGAGAAATCGAAAATGTGGATATGATCCTACATCTGGGGGATATGGTAAGAGACGCAAGTACAATTTCCAGAAGATTAGGCAAGAATGCAGTCGAGGTAAGAGGAAATTGTGATATGGTTGGGGATAGAATTCCACTTATTAGGCTGCTGATATGGCAAAATAAAAGAATACTCATGACACATGGCCATGAGTACAACGTTAAAAGCTCCTTGAATAGGCTTTTCTACAAAGCTCTTGAAACGCATTCGGATATTGTTCTATTTGGCCATACACATAAACCAATGATAGAAACGCTGGAAGGCATTCTGTTCTTCAACCCTGGCAGCGCTACTTATCCTAGAGAGGGAGGATCGCCTTCTTTTGGGATTCTAAGTATTAGAAACGGAGAAATCCTGGCAGATATTGTCACTATTTAGCCCTGTTGATTGAAAATACTGTTATACATGGTTGGAATTACTATCATCGTAAAAAAAGTAGAGACAAACAGACCCGACATCAAAGTCACAGCCATTGGGGTGAAAAATGAGCTGCCGGATAACGCAAGGGGCAGAAGTCCTATGATCGTGGTTATGGTGCTCAGCATGATTGGTCTGAATCTTCTGTTGAGAGAAGATATACATGATTCTATTACTGAATCGCCCTCTTTGATGGCAGTATTGATATGGTCAAGCAACAGAATAGCGTTATTGACCACAATTCCAATCAAACTTGCCAAACCAAGACCCGCTGTAAAGGAAAAAGGTTGTCTGAATATGTAAAGACCCGCCATGGAACCGATGATAGATAATGGTATAGTCAGCAGTATAATCAAAGTTTGTCTTGAAGACTTGAACTGTATCAGCAATATGATATAAATGGCAGCCAGCGCATATAGGGCTGCTTCTGCTATTCCGCCCAGGTATTTGGTTATTGTTTCCTTTTCTCCCCTGTAATCAACTCTTATTCCAGTACCACCTATTGTTGAAGATATGATAGTCTCAATGTGCTTTTGACTGTCTTGTACATTATATCCATCTTGCACTGTACATTCCAATGAAACAGCAGGTAGTCTATTGTATCTGTAAACGATTGGTATCTGGCTTTTTAACGCCAGTGTGGTGACTTGCTTAAGCAGTATCTTGTTGTTAGTGAAAGAGGACTTGATCATCAGATTCTCTAAGTCCGCCATAGAACCGATATTCGAAGATAGAAAAATATCAAATTCATTGGATTTGGTAGTAATTGAGGAAGCCTTTACGCCATTTAGGGCTATATTGACCAGTCTTTGAATATCATAACTGTTCAGACCTAGAATACTCGCATAGTCCTTGTCCATAGCCATCTCGTATTGATATACAGAGCGTGGAATGTCAGAATAGATTTTATCTATACTTTCCATACTATTAATTTTAACGAAAAGATCATCCGCATACTGATATAAATTTTCCTTGTTGTCCCCATAAAGAACAATTTCAATATCTGACCCTGGAGCTGTAATGGCAGGCAGATTGACTTCGATTTTGCTTCCGAGAATGCGACTATCAATTCTATCTTTCAGATATTTTGCAAACATCTCTAGTGACTCAATATCGGCATTCTCATCAATATAAACCAGTATTTGACCGCTGTGTTCAGAGTCAGCGCCAGGTGCGACCGTCAGATAAAATTTAGGTAGATAGCCTCCTATAGCTGTTGTATAAGATGTAACTGCAATTTCTTCATCCAATATGACGCCTATTTCTTTCATCAAAGCCTCGGTACTGGCTATATCTCCCTTGTTTTCACCGGATACATCTATATAAATATAGTCCTTGTCAGCATAGGGAAATATCTCAATGGGCAGAAAGTATATGCCTATTCCGATAGATATGAAGAACAACACAAAAGTAAGTATTAAGGTAGTCGTACCGTGCTTTAAGCCTACATTGAGAGATCGGCTGAATAGCGCTTTTAATCTGTTTTTTTTTTGCTTTGAAACGCTGGATTTTGATAAAAAAATGCTAGATAAAGCTGGCACAAAAAGCATGGCAGATATATACGAGGCAGTTAGTGATATGATAACCACAAGAGGCAGTGATCGCGCAAACTCACCTGCTTCCCCCGGCAGAGCAATCAAGGGGGCAAATGCTGCAACGGTAGTCAATGTAGAGGAAAATACAGGTGCGGCAGATTCTTCAGCACCCATAATAGACGCTTCAGTCAGACCATAACCCTCATCGATTCTATATTGGATAGCATCTGACACAACAATCGAGTTGTCTACCAATATTCCAAGAGAGATAATCAGAGCAGCGATTGATATCTGGTGAATATCTATCTGCATATACCGCATGACAGTGAATGTCAGCAAGATGCTAAATGGCATTGCGGTAGAGACAATGGCGGCATTTTTATAACCCATACCAATCAATATAACTACTATGACAAATGCAACACCTTGAAATAGGTTGATGATGAAACGGTTGACTGATTCGGCAACATCATCAGGTTGGAAAACAACATTTGTCACATATAAATCATCAGGCATGGATGCAATTATATCATTAAGCCTTGCCTTGACCTCATCACCCGTTGCTATGATATTTTGATTGTCTTTAAAATAGGCTGTTACCAATACAGCTGGGATTCCATTCTCTTCGAATTTTTTGGCATCCGAATCATAATCCATATATATGTCGGCGATATCCCTTAATCGAACTATGCCAAAGTTTTCTGATATATCAATGATGAGATTCTCAATATCTTGAATGCTTTTGAAGGCTCCAGGTATGCTGACACTTACTCTACCGGAGTCCGTCTCAACCGCTCCTGAGGGAATTTCAATATTCTGTATCAGGAGAAGATTATAGAGATCCTCCATCGATAGTGAGGTTTTATTCAGTTCTTCCAGTAAAACATTTATTCTTATTCTCTTCTGGAGATCGCCATCAAGATTGACTTTTTTGATACCGTTAATATTCAACAGTTCATTTCTAATGATACTGGAAAAGTAGCTTAAAGCCTCGTAGTCATAAGAATCGCCGTATATGGCGATGATCATACCCGATGTTTCAACCATGCTTTCAGTATCAATAACAGGAATGAAAGCGCCATCAGGAAGATCCGATACCAAATTGCCAATTAGTTTATCTAGGCTTGTCCACTGCTCATCTTTATCAACTGAGTAATTGATAGTGACCACAACGATGGAAGCGTTGTTTGAAGAAATAGATTTTATATTTTCTATACCCTCTAGCAATGAAGACTCAACCTCGATTTTCTTTGTGATGAGCTCTTCAACCTCTTCCGCTGAAGCACCTGGCCAGATAGTGGTGATTAACGCGGAGGGGCTTGTGACGTCAGGATTCTCTTGTCTGGGAATGTTAAAATAAGAAATAATGCCTGATATCATCAAGATAACGGCAAGTATAATGGTAATCTTTCTATTTTTAACGGAGAAGTGAATTAATCTATTCATTCCAGACACCCTATTCCACAACTGTTACTTTGTAGCCGACTCTTACATTATCGAGACCCCTGATGATAATCTCATCATTGATGTCTAGTCCCTCAACCAAAACTTTATTCTCATAAATAGCCAAGATTTTTATGTTTTTTCTGACTACTCTTTCATTTTCAACCACAAATGCAAAATCCTCACCATCGTTTGATACATTTGCGATATCCAACCAAATACCAGTACTTTCACCAACTAAAAAATCAATATATGC
>JAUYTY010000121.1 GCA_030694905.1 Eubacteriales bacterium
TTCCTTTCAGGTAGGTAAATCAGATGCGGACCATCAGCGTCATATTTTTTTGCAATCGCGGAAGATGCGGTCAAAAAACCTGCATGGCGACCCATAACAACGCCAATATAAGCTCCCTTCAAGGCTCTGACATCCAGATTCACACCCATGAATGCCTGGGTTACAAATCTTGCGGCAGAACCAAATCCGGGGGTGTGATCGTTAAGCATCAAGTCATTGTCTATTGTTTTAGGCACATGAATTACTCTAAGTTCATAGTTTGCATTTTTGGCTTCCTCATTGACAATTCGTGCCGTGTCTGCAGAATCATTCCCGCCTATATAGAAAAAATAACGGATCTCGTGAGCGCGCAACACGCGAAATATTTCCTTGCAGTACTCACTGTCAGGCTTGACTCTGGTGGACATCAAAGCCGATGAAGGTGTCAAGGCCACCTGTTCAAGATTGTGTGAGGTTTCTTGCGTTAGGTCTAAGAACTCTTCATTGATGATTCCCTCCACGCCATGCATTGCTCCATATACCCTTTCGACCTGGGTATACTTTCTGGACTCCATCACAATTCCTACCAATGTCTGATTGATAACAGCAGTCGGTCCACCACTTTGAGCAATTAAAACCTTTCCTTTTAGTCCCATATCTATCCTCCAAATAATTATGACCTGCGTCTATAAGTAAACTAGTATTTATCCGATGACTAACAGTGCTAAGACTCCCACTTCTATAAATGGGGGATAAGCACTGTAGCGTCCCTGGATAGCGGTCTCTAAGGTTCAGGTGGTGTTTTAACACCATCCGAACCCAAGAACCCTGTTAATAATTATAACAAATTATCCCTTATCCCACAAGTATACTGCAAATCACACAAGATTAAGGTTCTTTGTGTGGGTATTTATTTCTTTACTGTGGTTGTTCAGTTTATCACTTGCTTGTGTAATTTATACCTGCTTTTGCAGCTAAGGGGAGCTGGTCTTTCCTTTCAATGCGGTAAAGCCGCTTATCCTTGACAAACCTGGAGCCTGTCTGTTTGAAATTGAATGAAACATTTTTTTCGATACATTGGTTTCTAATATCCAACACCCAATCATATTGACAAATCCTAGCCTCGGAGCCTGATTCTCCCCCTACTGTCACTTCTTCAATTGACTCATTCAGTAAGCAAGAAAGATCAATCCTACCAAGCAGTGGTTCACAGATGACCGACTTGTGTCTGATCGGCAATTCCAGCAGAACCGGCAATCTTTGATCAGCCATTTCCTGATTTTCACAGGTGACACAGATGGTTACATTATCGTACCCTTCATTCCAATCTTCTGGTTGATTCACTCTAAACCGTTCAATTCTCTTAGTGATGATATAAAAATGGAGGTCGGTTCTTAAATGCATCATTTTCCAGGCTTCTATGCGCCAATCATCAGCCTCCTCAAGAAAAAAATCAGAGCTGAGGCAGGTATAGATAGTTTCAACGGGTTTCAATCTATACTCTCCATTTCTTGATTTTTTTAGCGGCAAATCAAAATAGTTTGTCTTTCCTATAACAGATGGGTCTCTATTAAATCTTGCATCCATTCTGAAGACATAGCAATTTTTGCATCCAGCGCTTGTTTTGTGGCAACCATGCCAGGGATTCCATAATGTCATAATAAGCATCCTTGTTTGAATTGATTTGGTTTTTCGCTTTTAATTATATCATGAATCAATTTATCTGTAATTGAAAAAAGAGCAGTTAATCTGTAAAAGTGATATAATATAACTGATAAACATATAAGGAGGAAGTGCAATGAAAAAGCTTTTAATCCTATCACTAATAATGCTAATAATCGGTTTTAGACCTATACCCTCATTTTCAGAGGAGATATTACCGAATGATTCTATCGCCTTGCATATAGGAAGTCCGCTGATTCTTGTCGGTGATAGCATGAAGTCTCTTGATTCGGATAATCCTGACGTTGTGCCGATAATCCATAAAGATAGAACCCTTGTGCCATTAAGAGCAATCAGCGAACATTTTGGCGCTGTAGTATCATATAACGAGATAGCACGAGAAGCATCCATTACTTTCAACGGCAGGACGTTTGTTTTTCCAATTGACAAGAATTATTACACTGTCATTGAACCCGGTGTTGTCGATAAGACAGTGGTTTTCGACACGGAATCCCTGATCATTCAGGACCGAACAATGGTGCCATTGAGAATAATCTGTGAAGATGTCCTTGGGAAAGTGGTGGGATATGATTCTAAAGTTATAACAGTGAGCACACAAACAATTGCTATAGATACTGTCATGGTCAACGAAGTTAAAACTAAAATCGGGCAGGCAATCAAAGTCAGCTCAATGATGGAATTGAACAGAATCATCTCGGGTATGACCCTTTATGCTACAGAAAGAGATGCTAAGAATGAGTCACTTGCACCGTCTGCTGGAGACTTTTCTGATACAAATGAACAGGTCGCAGGTGTAAACGAAGCTGACGTCATCAAGACTGATGGCAAGTATATCTATGTGGCATTGGGCAAATCAATTAAGATCTATTTGGCTAACAATGGCAAGCCGATTCTGACTGATGAAATTGAAATGTCCGTAGACCCGGATACCGGTCAATACATCCAACTGACAGAAATGTATGTGGATGGCGACAGATTGGTGGTTTTGGGTGCGCGCAACAGCTTTTATGATTGGATCAGGCCTATTCCGGAGCCTATGGAGAGTACCGAGAGGTCAATAATGCCATACAGAGAGAATAAGAGCTACACCTATTGCGGCATTTACTCTATTGATCAAAATGGTAAAAGCCACTTGATCAAAGAACTGGAGATTGAAGGATCTTTACTATCAAGTCGCAAAATAGACAATGTTGTATATCTTGTCACAAACAAATACTTGTATTACAACATTGACTCGGACAATTTCATACCAACATTCAGAGACACCACACAAAACAATGATTACAAGCAGATTCCCATAGACAGAATAATGTATTATCCAAACAGATTATCTTCCAACTATTTGATCATATCAGCAATCGACATCATGGATGACAAGGAACCGGCAAGCATCAATGCGTTTCTTGGAAGCGGCAATTTAGTCTACATGAGCAATAACGCCTTATATGTGGCTGGAAACGATTTTTACACTATCTGGGGAACTATAACCAATGTCAGCAAATTCAACGTAATTGGAACTAAAATCGGTTTTGCGGGTGGTGGAATGGTTGACGGCTCTATCCTCAATCAGTTCTCCATGGATGAGTTTGAAGGCAACCTGAGAGTAGCCACGACAAACTGGCAGCAAGACAGTAAAAATGCAGTCTATATCCTTGATGGAAGCTTGAACCAGATTGGCAGTATAGAAAACATCGCTCCTACTGAAAGAATCTATTCAACTCGTTTTATGGGAGACAAAGGGTACATTGTAACATTCAGACAGATAGATCCTTTGTTTGTCTTGGATTTGAGCGATCCCACTGCTCCTAAAATAACCGGGGAATTGAAAATCCCAGGTTTTTCCAATTACCTCCATCCTATAAGTCAGGATGTCCTGCTTGGAATCGGACAGGATGTTGATGAAAAGAATGGAACCCAGTTAGGTATTAAACTTTCATTGTTTGATGTTTCTGACCAAGGTAAACCGAGAGAGATAAACAATCTCGTCCTTGGAAGCAGTGGCAGCTACGCTGAGGTTCTAAACAATCACAAGGCGTTGATGCTCAATCCAGATAAGGATATGATTGCCTTTGATGCGAGTCTTAGCAATATCAGCGGCGATTATCAAACATCTTATTTCTATGGTGCTTTGATCATTGAGGCGAGAGAAGACGGGACCCTGAAAGTCCTGCAGCAAATTTCAAATGAAGGTATTTATGGATCCTATGTCAAGCGCGTCATCTATATTGGAGACATCTTGTACTATGTTCTGGATGACAATATTAGAGCTTTCAATATAAACACCTTTAAAGAGATTCGATAAACATAAACCGATTTATTTGACCATGCAACAAGCCACACAGGTTGACCATAACAACGGTTAACTTGTGTGGCTTTTCATTTATTAATCTATTGAATTTTAGATTATTTGGTCGTCATAACCGTTCCTTCTCCCTCAACCACAACTTCCCCTCTTTGGTTGACTATTGTCGTTTTAAGATAGGCGATTTTTTTCTCTTTGATGATTCTAACAACCTCTCCCGTTGCAGTTATGGTGTCTCCTATTTTGACAGGTGCAATAAATTTGAGAGTCTGACCAAGATATATGGCGTCTGCACCAGGTATGCACATACCAACGATGGTTGAAAGAAATGATGCCGTCAGCATTCCATGGGCAATCCTCTCGCCAAATCTTGTTTTCTTGGCATATTCCGCATTGACATGGACCGTATTAAAATCAGCAATGAGACCTGCAAATGTGTTGATGTCGGATTCTGTGATGGTCTTGCTGATGCTGGCCTTTTGTCCGATCAACAGGGTTTTGGGTTCAGGTGGCGTTTGAAACGCCATCTGAATCTTAGAAACCGTTATCCAGGGACTCTACAGTGCTTATCTCCCACTGATAGAAGTGGGAGTCTTAGCACTGTTAGTCATCGGATATATATCTCTTCAATGCTATAACCGCTCATATTCAGGCTGTTTTGGTCAATGTGCTCATTCATTTCCAATACCCTCTTCAAGAATAGATTAGTTGATTGATTCTTACATTCTATCATTTGATATAATATTTTAAAATCAAAAATCAAAAAATAAATAAGCCACAAATTAGCTAAACGCTTAATGTGGCTAAGGGTATGGTGCGGAGAAGGGGACTTGAACCCCTACGCCATAAAGACACACGCCCCTCAAACGTGCCTGTCTGCCGATTCCAGCACCTCCGCATACATTGCCGTCTTGTCAATGCTTTAGACCGCTTAATCATTATAAGAAATAAACATAGTTTTGTAAAGGATATGTTTATAATTAAATCAACTTCTTCAACTTATCATTGGAAACCATTCCCGGCAACCTGCCTCTCTTGGATATGGGCTTGTCATTGACTTCCTTGATATCCATGGTCATGTCAATGGCCGGTGCGCCTGAAATATAGCTTCCCACTCCAAATGCATCTGCGCCAGCTGCCCTGAGCAGTCTAATCTTTTCAGGATAAAGTCCTCCTGATACAAATATCTTGACCCATGTGTAACCATTGAGATCCAGATGCTGTCGGACTTCATTGACTAGCTCGGGACTGACTCCCCCTCTTTCGCTAGGTGTGTCCAGTCTGATGGCAAACAAATTCTTGCCTAAGGCTTTCGCAACTCTAAGGGTTTCTTCCACTTCATCTTTAAATGTATCTATGAGCACAATCCGTTTATGTTCCGGAGGCATCAACCTGTCATATGTCTTTGCCAATTCCACCGTGTCTCCCGCTATGAGAAATGCCGCGTGGGGCAATGTTCCCATCGGTTCCATCCCCATCTTTTTAGCTGCCAGAACATTGCTGGCACCACTGGCGCCTCCTATTATCGCTGCCCTTTCCATGACAGGTGATACAGCAGGGTGAAGGTGTCTTGTTCCGAAAATCGTAAAACTAGAATCCCCACATGCTTCTTTTACCTCTCGTGCTGCAGTCGCCCATCCTGAAGGGCTTGCCAGACATCCTAGAATAACTGACTCAAATATAGCAAATTCACTATACTTGCCACGTATTCGTAATAGCGTTTCTTTCTCAACAAACTCAGATCCTTCTTCTATTGCCCAGACTTCTATATCCTTACCTTTAAGAATTTCGTAAACTTCGTTAAGGCCGACAAGAATACCCTTTTTTCGAGCAAAAATTTCAGCTGTGACAATGCTGTCATCCAGCTTCATTTCCCTTAAAATATCCAATGTCCTTATAAAGTATATATCTGTGGTCAAACCAGCGTAAATTTCTTCATGGCTTGCTGAAAAAAGCCTCTTGCTTTCATCTGTCAACTGGATGCTTTTGACATCCTCCAAGCTTTCAATCTGCTTCATTGATTCCTCCAATAGTAATTTCTTACTTAGTTTTATGTTCCAACAATGTATCCACTTGTTGTTTTAAATCCTCTAAAGTGCCTGTATTTTCGATTATAATATCAACCAGCTCTCTTTTAATCTCAATATCCATCTGTGCATCAAGAATCTTCTGTGTTTCAGATTTGTCCCTGTTATCTCGCTTAAAGAGTCTTTCAACTTGAAGCTCTCTAGTAGTATAGACGAGCCATATCTGATCGTATACTAAACCATAATGTGTTAGATTGTCCTTTTCTTCCAACATTAGAGGAATGTCAACGAAAACTGTATCTCCCTTTGTTTTCGAAATCTCTTCATTGATTCTCTCGATGACTGCCTTATGTACCAGAGCATTGATATCTTTTCTGATGCTTTCTGAAGAAAAAACAAATTTTACTAACTTTGCCCTGTCAATCTCATTTTTTTCATTGAGAATTTCAATTCCCGCCATTCTGATGATTGAAAGATACACGCTATTACCCTTTTTATAAAGGTTATGTACGATATAGTCAGCATCTATGATTTCATATCCTTTTTCACGAATATGATTTGTGACCGTACTTTTCCCCGTTGCTATTCCACCTGTGATTATTATTATCTTCTTATTTTGTATCATACCAGGTTTCTCCAATATTCAAGTCTACAATTACAGGGACTTTAAGTGGAACTGCATTTTCCATTTCTTCTTTCAGTATTCTTTTCACTTCTTCAACTTCGTCCCTGTAGGCTTCAACGATCAACTCATCATGAACCTGCAGAATCAATCTGGATTTCATGTTTCTCTTGGATAGTTCATGGTCCACATTGATCATAGCTTTTTTTATGATATCAGCAGCCGTTCCCTGGACCGGTGTATTGAGAGCCAATCTTTCTCCAAATGCTCGAATGTTGAAATTTCTTGAGCTTAGTTCCGGTATGTATCTCCTTCTACCTAGAATCGTCTCCACATAACCGTCTTTTTTCCCTTTTCTGATGATGTCATCCATATATTTCTTGACACCACTGAAAAATTTTAGATAGTTTTCGATATATTGCTTGGACTCTTTTCTTGGAATATCCAAATCACGGCTTAGTCCGTAATCGCTTATGCCATAGACAATACCAAAATTGACAGCTTTAGCCCTTCCCCTCATAGTGGAGGTCACTTCTTCTTTAGGGACATGAAATACCTGTGAAGCTGTTTTGGTATGAATATCCTCACCCAATCGGAATGCCTCAATCAAGTTTTTATCATCAGAAAGGTGTGCCAATACCCTCAGTTCAATCTGCGAATAATCCGCATCAATTAATATGTAATCCTCTTCATGCACGAATATCTTTCTGAGTTCTCTCCCCTCATCTGTCTTGACCGGTATGTTTTGGAGATTCGGATCGGTAGAGCTAATTCTTCCTGTTGAAGCGATTGTTTGCTTGAAAGATGAATGCACCCTGCCTGTCTCCTTGTCCACTACATTCAACAATCCCTCAACATATGTGGAGTTCAGTTTAGTCAATTGTCTGTACTCAATTATTTTTTGAATGATGGGATGCTGATTCTTAAGTTTCTCCAGAACCTCAACGTCTGTTGAGTAGCCCGTCTTTGTTTTTTTCATTACCGGTAGGTTCAATTCTTCAAACAGCACTTGTCCCAATTGTTTTGGAGAATTGATATTAAACTCGATTCCTGCCATTTCTTGGATGATCAATTCCAAAACTGATATTTTTTCACTCAGTTTTTCGCCTATGCGCTTCAACTCATCCGTATTGATTTTGAAGCCCAGGATTTCCATTGAAGCCATTATTTTTACCAGAGGCAGTTCGACTTCTTTATAGAGATTGTCCATGTCAGTCTCCATCAGCTGTCTTTCCATAGGGGACTTGATAGACCAAATGCCTTTGAGATAATTGTGCATGTGTTCTCTTCTCTGATTCTTTTCAAGTTCATTATAGCTTACTTTCTTGACACCTGAACCCAAAAAATCCTTTTCTGTCTGCATATCAGTCTTATGGTATTCATAAACCAGTCTGTCAATATTATATGAAGCCTCTGAAGGCTCCAGAAGATATCTGGCAATCATGGTGTCGAAGCTTATACCGTTTAGGCAGATATCGTACTTGTTCAGAATAATGATTTCATCTTTAATGTTATGTCCTAATTTTGCTATTTTGCTATCTTCCAAAACATCTTTCAGGCCAATCAATGCAGCTTTAAGATCTTCCTCCATGTAGTAAACCCTCTCTTCACTTGTCATGATACCTAGGGCAATGGGAGAAGCATAAAGAGCTCTTTCGCCATCATAAAAGAACTTAAGACACATCTGACCGGTTTTTTTTGAGCCTTCAATAATCTCTTCTATTCCAGCTTCTTTGATAGTCTCTGATGATTTGTTGGTTGCCACATCCTCGGTACTGGATAAATTATCAGAAAAAAGATTCATCTGTCGATCCTCGTCCGGTTTAATGCGACTCATGAAAAGCCTAAAATCGTACTCTTTATACATTTCAAGCAGTTCTTTTTTATCAGGTTCTTTATATTCTAACTCTTCGATTGACAGTTCCAAAGGCAGATCCACAATTATTTCAGAGAGCTCCTTGCTCATGTAAGCCTGAACCTTTTCCGATTCCAGTTTTTCCTTTAATTTGCCTTGAATCTGATCAATGTTTTCATAGATCCCATCAATTGAACCATACTCTTTTATCAATTTCAAGCCTATCTTTTCTCCGACGCCTTTGACTCCAGGGATGTTGTCGGACGAGTCTCCCATCAAGCCTTTTAGATCAATGAACTGCTTTGGTGTAATGCCATATTCATCAAACAAGATACTTTGATTAAACAGGGCTATATTAGTAACACCTTTTTTTGTCAGGAGCACATTGACTTTATCTCTAACCAACTGCAAGTAATCCTTATCGCTTGTGACCAGATAAACATTCATATCTTTTTCTGAGGCCATCCTGGCCAATGTGCCGGAGATGTCGTCTGCCTCATATCCCTCTATCTCAAGATGCCTGATCTTATGGACGTCCAGTATTTCTCTAATCAACGCAAACTGCATAACCAACTCATTAGGTGCCTGCGCTCGGCCTGCTTTATAATCTTTAAACCTTTCGTGTCTGAAAGTTGGCTTTTTGTGGTCAAAGGTTGTGCAGATGTAGTCTGGCTGATACTCGTCCAACAGCTTGTACAACATACTGAGAAAACCATACAGTGCATTTGTATAGATACCGTTTTTATTTTTAAGAGGTGGCAATGCGTAAAATGCCCTGAACAAAATACTGTTCCCGTCAAGTATCATAATCTTCTTGTTATTCATTTTGATCTCCCATTATAAAGATGGCATTATTTTAACATATTTTTAACATATATAAAAGGAATAATCAACAGGGTTCTTAGTTCTCCCAAATTACAAAAAAAGAATAGGGCCTATATGGTTTTTACCATATAAACCCAAATTTTTCATTATTTGTTTTTTACTTTGATTGTTTGCTTTTTCTGATTTTTTTGATGATAAAACCCAATATGGCTACAATCACCAGCATTATTAAGATAACAGGTATAGCGGCAAATGCATACACCACCAGATTCTCGAATGTATCAATCAGACCATTGATTGATTTAGTAAAGCTTTCTTTTGCCCTTTGCCATAGATTGTCATCCACGGGTCGAATGGTATCTTTACCTTGTATTTCTCTTATCTCAATCGTTATTGATGCCATGTTGGCTCGGTAGCTTATGTCCTGAAGCTCCATTGTGTAAGAATCTATCTGGCTCCTCACTCTAGCGAGCTCACTTTCAATCTGCATGATTTCAGTTATGTTTTCGGCTCTGTCAAACAACGCTCTTAACCGTTCCTCTTGTACTGCCAGATTCTTAACCTTATTTTCCATATCATAGAAATATTTGGTCATGTCCGCTTCATTGGTTCTTTTACTGATCACTTCGCCACTCTCTG
This sequence comes from Eubacteriales bacterium, assembly GCA_030694905.1. Lineage (GTDB taxonomy): Bacteria > Bacillota > Clostridia > Tissierellales > Dethiosulfatibacteraceae > 38-11. The sequence continues at coordinate 9,933 of JAUYTY010000121.1, forward strand.
TGAAGAAGTTAAAGCCTTCATAAAACAAATCTTGTGGAATCAATACTTTCATGTAGCCATTCTTGAGATTTATCCTTTTATTTGATCCAGAATCGAAATAGGAGTATTGATCGGTGTAGGTTTCTGACACTTCGACAAATCCACCATAAACCTGGACTTGTTGAGTCACCAAAGTGACCAAATCATCATAGTGTTCGGTTTCCAGGCTTAGATAGCCTGTTTTGACGATTTTTAATTCTCTGTCTCTGTAATCATCACCTGTGCCGGGGGCTATCAAATTTTCTTTTTCATCAGTCTTTATGGTTGGTGCCTTTTCCATTACTTCTAAATCACCACTGCCGCCAAGACCATCGTTCATGTTGACATCAGCAGGCGCTTCGACACCACCGGGTTGCGGGTAATTCTGGACACCCATGTCATTAGAGGTGGTTTTGGATCTAAAATTACCTAACCCGATCATATCCAGTGCCAATGGCACCATCAACACAACAACCAATGCCGCAGCCACCAAAGAATATTTTCTCCAATTCCAGGTGATGCTTGCTTTTTTCTTGGATCTGTCAACTGCCTCAAGTTGTTCACGCAATGATTTGCAATAACCTGAAGGCAATTCTTCAATTTTAATACTCTTCAATTCCAGTACTATATTTTTGATTTTATCTAATTCTAATCTGCATTCACTACATTCATCTATATGTTGCTCGAATAAATGCTTTTCCTCATCTGTCATCTCATTATCTAAATATAGCGAAATTTTTTGTTTGCATTCTTTGCAAATCATTTCATCACCTTCCAAAATTAATTATAAGCTGCCATGTTTTTCTCAAGTATTTCCTTAAGCTTTTGTCTTGCCCTGCTGATTCGGGACTTGACCGTTCCAATATTACATTCTATAATTTCAGAAATTTCTTCATAACTCAAATCGTTGATATCTCGTAGTATAATGATGGACCTGAAGTCTTCTTCAAGTTCATTCACAGCGTCCATAACCATTTTTTGGGTTAGTTTGGTTTCCAATACTTCTTGCGGTGTCGGGCGGTTGTCTTCAACCTCCATGTAAAATTCGTCGTGTCCTGAGTGTATGGGTTGATCGATTGAAATGGGATTTTCCTTATTCTTTCTGACATGGTCCAGACAGGTATTGACAACAATCCTATACAGCCATGTCTTAAAGGAAGAGTCCATATTGAAACGATCGATGCTTTTGTATACTTTAATCAATGCCTCTTGTGAGACATCTTCCGCATCTTCTTTATTTTTTAACATTTTTAAAGCAATGTTGTAGGCTACTTTTTTGTATTCCTTTATTAATTCCTCAAATGAATTGATATCACCTTTCTGACTTCTTTTAATCAGTAAGATTTCATTTTCGTTCAATTAATCCACCCCACCTGTTGATTTAGACGTTTGTTATTAATTTTGGTTCCATTGTAATGTGTTGAATGTTTACAAAATAGAGAATAGAAATAAAATAAGGATAAAAATTTAAAAAATTCCAGTACTAATATTTAAGCATTCGTAAAAATGAGTATGATATACTGCTGAAATGAAGACATTATTTGTTCTAGAATGCAAATTGAAACTCATGAGATCATCTATTTTAACCATTATACTATAGCATAATTCCATGTACAATGCCATTGTGCTTTTGCGATGTACCTGCCAATTGTACTTCAACCCCTTCCAGTATTTGGTAGTCCTAATTAGAAATTATCAATGAAAGCTATTTTATTATAATTATTATTTTATGTATAATATTTAACATCTATTTGCCATCTATATTTGATTTATGTGTAAATATAGCTATTTTATATTCTTTATTACCACTTTAATGATATCCAATCTCATTAAAGTGGTAATTTATTAACAAAATTTAACGTTTTCCCCTTGCTATCCTTTCAAAAATAGTGTATTATAAACTTAAATTTATAAAAGGAGATTGATTTATGAAAAAATATGTTTCGTTAGCTTTAACTGTATTATTATTAGTAGTGCTGTCTGTCGGATGTGCTACTGGTACTTCAGTTCAAAACACAACTGCTGCCCCCACTGCAACACCTACTGAGGCTCCAACAGAAGCTATAGATGAAAATTCATTCCAAGACGGTGTCTATTTTGCAGTTCAACAAGAGTTTTCTAAAACCGGTTGGAAATACCATGTAATTATTACTGTAGAAGATGGAAAAATAGTTGATACAGTATGGAATGCAACAAGTAGAGTTCCAGGATTGGACAAAATGACTGTTTCTGAAGAAGGAAACTACGGTATGGTAGCTTTTGGTAAAGCACAAGCTGAATGGCATGAACAAGCACAAGCAACTGTGGCTTACTTCCTGGAAACACAGAGTTATGAAGTTGGTGAAGGCTTTTATCCTGAGGGAAATGGCAAGACCGACACGATAGCCGGGGTCTCCATTACTGTATCAGAATTCTATGAGCTTGCTAAAGAAGCTTTGGAATCGACACCGGTAGCAAGCGGTAATTTTGTTGACGGTTATCATGTTTCCACATTGGATCCTGATGATAAAGGCTGGCAATACATGGCGCAGTTTACAGTCGTAAACGGTACAATCGTTGATGTGAACTACAATTCCCAATCCATCACACAGTTGGATGATGCTGGCAAGCCTGTTGATAAAAAAGGCTTAGGTTTCGATTATGGTATGAAAGAAAAGGCAAAAGCAGCTTTTGAATGGTTTGAATATGCTGAAATGATTGAAAACTACATCGTTGAATCACAAGGTTTTGATGTGAACTATACTACAGATAAAGGCAACACTGATACGATAGCAAGTGTCACAATCGGTGTTAAAGAAATTGATCTGTTATTTGACAAAGCATTTAATTAAAAGAAACTTTCAAACAAGCCGGATATAATTATCCGGCTTTTGTTGATTTTTCTTGAGTTTCTATTATAATATATAAATGAGTTGTTAAACACGGAGAAAGGAATCAAGTAATTGAAAAAAAATATATTTAAATATGTTATTTTTGTAATATTAATGGCAATAATTTTGTCGGGTTGCTCTATCAAATCAAATGGTACTACAGTAAATCAGGCAAATTCCGATCTTAAAGTCTCAAAAAATGCGTTTTTATTGAACACATTTAACACCATAACACTCTTTGGAACGGATGATGGCTCTTATTTTGAAGCAATTTATGATGAGGTTTCAAGACTTGAAAACAAGCTGAGTGTCCATATTGAAGGCAGTGAGGTTGCATTGATCAATAACTATGCAGGGATTCAACCTGTCAAAGTATCACTGGAGACTATAGAAGTGATCGAAAAATCCATAGAGTACGCCGAGTTATCAGATGGTTTATTTGACATAACCATAGGACCGTTGGTCAATTTATGGGGAATTGGCACTGATAGTCCTAGGTTGCCTCAACCATCTGAGATTGAGTCTGCACTCGACTTGATTGACTATAGAAATATTGTGATGGATAAGGCAAACTCGACGGTTTACTTGACAGACAAAAATATGTCCATAGATTTGGGGGCCATCGCAAAAGGCTATATTGCTGATAAGGCTGCTGAAAAAATGATCGAATTAGGTCTAAAGAGCGCCATTATCAATTTCGGAGGCAATGTGGTACTACTCGGAGAAAAACCTGATGGCTCAGCATTCCAAGTAGGTATACAAGAACCTGACGAGTCTAGAGGTGGTATTGTGGGAACAGTCACGGCAAAAGATATATCTCTAGTGACCTCAGGTGATTATGAAAGATACTTTGTGCAGGATGATGTCAGATATCATCATATACTAGATCCCTATACCGGCTATCCAACCGACAATAATATCAAAGCCGTTGCAATCATAGCAACACGGTCATTTGATGCCGATGCCCTTTCAACAACAGTTTTGCTTCTTGGATTGGATGAAGGTATGGCACTTATTGAATCCCTTGATGGTGTAGAAGCTGTCTTTATCACAAAGGAACATGAAATTTATATGTCAGATGGTGTCAAAGATAGTTTCAAATTGACCTCTGCCGAGTATACTGTTGTAGACTAAATAAAAAATTCCCTTCGAAGGGAATTTTTTATTGCTTTACTTATCTTTTTTCAGTGACAGTGAGATTCTACTTCTTTTTGCGTCAATATCAATAATTCTTGCTGTCACAATATCTCCAACCTGTACTTCTGACATTGCTGATTTGATATACTTATCACTCAATTGTGAAATGTGAATCAATCCATCCTGTTTGACGCCTATATCGACAAAAGCACCAAAATCCACAACATTTCTGACGGTACCTGTGACCATCATTCCCGGCCTCAAATCTTCAATCTTCAGAATATCGCTTCTGAAAATCGGTTTATGCATCTCGTCTCTGGGATCTCTGCCCGGCCTTTTCAGTTCTTCTATTATATCGGTCAATGTTGGAATTCCTACATTCAATTCATATGCCAACCATTCGATTCTTTCGTCATACAATTCCTTTGTAGATTTCTTTTTTTCGTTGATTTGGAGCTTTCCTAGATCCTGCAAACTTTTTATGACGCGATCCCCTTTGATTTCAAGATTCTGTTTCTTCTCTTTAATCTCAATTTTCAGTATTCTTTGATTTATATCATTGAACTTAAGCTCTTTAAGATTTTCAGATCCGTAGCCTAGTTTCTCGATCAGACGATTGGCTGTTTCGTATGATTCAGGGTGAACTGCAGTTTTGTCCAAATAATTTTCGCTTTCTGAAATCCTCAAGAACCCGGCACATTGTTCATAAACCTTATCTCCTAAGCGACTGACTGTCTTAAGCTCTTCTCTGCTATGAAATTTGCCATTTTCTTCCCTATGCTTGACAATATTTTTAGCCACTGTTTTGTTAACCCCAGCTATATGCTGGAGCAAAGAAAAAGAAGCTGTATTCAAATCAACGCCAACACTGTTGACACAATCCTCCACAACACCATCCAAAGCCTTGGCCAGCTTGGGTTGATTGACATCATGCTGGTATTGGCCGACCCCAATACTCTTAGGATCAATCTTAACAAGTTCAGCCAATGGATCCTGTAGTCTTCTTCCAATAGAGATAGCGCCTCTGATAGACACATCGATGTCCGGATACTCCTCGTGAGCTATCTTGGACGCTGAATACACTGAAGCGCCTGCTTCGCTAACTATTGTATAGGAGACCTCCTTGTCCATTTCCTTTATGATTTCTGCAATCAGCATTTCAGTTTCTCTTGACGCGGTTCCGTTGCCTATGCTGATTAAATTAAGGTCATATTTCGTCACAAATTCCTTGATTACTTTCTTTGATTTCACAACTTCGTTTTGAGGTTCGTTAGGATAAATAGTCGTATAATCAAGCAGCTTGCCCGTGTCATCAAGTGCTGTCAGTTTGCATCCTGTTCTGAAAGACGGGTCTATAGCTAATACCCTTGCATTTTTAGTTGGGGGGACAAGCAAAAGATTTTTCGTGTTTTGTCCAAATACTTTTATAGCTTCTTCTTCCGCTCTTTCAGTCAGAATGTTTCTGACCTCCCTCGTGACAGATGGCACAATAAGTCTTTTATAAGAATCCTCTATAGCATCATTAAGATAATCGGTTGTTAAAGCTTTTTCGTTCTTTATAACATTTTTTTTGAGATACGCAACAACCTGGTCATCTGGAGAAGCTACTGTGACTTTCAGTTTCTTTTCGTTTTCTCCCCGATTGATGGCTAGTATCCTGTGATTTGCAATTTTGCTGAGTTCCTCATGGAATTTATAATACATCTCAAACACAGATGACTCTGAATCATCTATCGCTTCGGTATGAATGATTCCATCTTTTAAATAAAATTCTCTGATTTTTTCCCTGAAATCAGCATTGTCTGATACCGATTCCGCAATAATATCCATAGCGCCCTGATAAGCATCATTGATAGTCTGAACCTCTTCATTCAAATAAGGCGTAGCTATCTCTTCCAGATTGCCTGATTCTATTCTCTGATTGAGTATTATATTGGCCAATGGCTCCAGCCCATTGGCCCTCGCTACGGTTGCTCTTGTCTTCTTTTTTTGTTTGTAAGGTCTGTACAGATCTTCTACCCTTTGAAGAACCTCAGATGACAAAATTTCCTCTCTTAACTCATCTGTCAGCTTTTCCTGCTCATCAATCAATCTGATAACTTCATTTTTTCGTGTCTCCAGATTTCTTAGATACGATAATCTTTCGTCCAAATCTCTCAAGACCACGTCGTCCAGCGACCCGGTCTTTTCTTTTCTGTATCTGGCAATAAATGGGATGGTATTGCCTTCATCTATCATCTCAAGTGTGTTCTTTACCTGATATTCCTGCAAGTTAAACTCTTTACATAATCTTTGAATTATATTCATACCTTGCTCCTGATTGATCTATTTACTTTTGGCCTTCAAGTATTCATTGATAAACAAATCGATATCACCATCCATAACAGCCTGAACGTTACCCTTTTCTGCGTTGGTTCTGTGATCTTTGACCATGCTATAAGGATGAAAAACATATGAACGTATTTGGCTTCCCCAGGCTATCTGGTTGTACTTGCCCTGAATATCGTCAATCTCATCCTTCTGTTCCTCTTCTCTGATTTCGATCAGCTTTGCCATCAGCATTTTCATTGCTGTCGCTTTATTCTTATGCTGGGATCTTTCGTTTTGACATGAAACCATCACACCTGTAGGTATATGAGTAATTCTCACAGCTGAGTCTGTTGTGTTTACATGCTGCCCACCTGCTCCGCTTGCCCTATAGGTGTCTATTTTCAAGTCTACAGGATTGATGTCTATCTCTGAGTCATCATCAAGCACCGGCATTATGTCGACAGATGCAAAGGATGTGTGTCTCTTCTTAGCTGAATCAAATGGCGATATACGCACCAATCTATGAACACCTTTTTCAGCCATGAGATAGCCATAGGCATATTCGCCCTGAATCATTATGGCAACGCTTTTTATTCCAGCTTCAGTATCGGATAATATATCAAGTACCTCTGTCTTATATTGGTTTTTTTCAGCCCATCTCAGGTACATTCGCATGAGCATTTCTGCCCAATCCTGAGCTTCAGTGCCGCCAGCCCCTGCATGTATGGATAATATGGCATTGTTTTTATCATATTTGCCGTTCAACAAAGTTTTGAGCTTAAAGGCTTCCAATTCCTTTTCTGCTGATTTAATGAGGGCATTCAACTCAGGAACATAGCTTTCATCATTTTCTTCCTCAATCAATTGAATCATCACTTCGACTTCTTCAACTTTATTTTGAACTTGAAAAACCTGATTTATCTTGTCATTGACTATTTTTAAGCTTTGGGATATATTCTGACCTCTTTCAACATCACTCCAAAAGTCAGGCTTTTGCATCTCTTTCTCATAACTCTTTTTAGTCTCCTTTAGCTTTGAGACGTCAAAGAGAAACACCTACCTCATCCAATATAACTCTAAAGTATTTCAGTTTTTCATTATATTGATACAAATCAATCATTGATCATCAACTCCTTATTTATTTCAGCTGTTTTGTCCACAGCACTTTTTGTATTTTTTGCCGCTTCCGCATGGACAGGGATCGTTTCTGCCAATTTTCTCACCTTTCACAACTGTCTTTTGTTTTGCTGATTCACCGTTTAGATTGGTTCCCAATTCTCTGGCAACCTTGGTTCGTTGCAGTTTTTCCTGAGGTCTGACCCTGTAAAGGAACTTCACAGTATCTTCCTGAATCATATTGATCATCTCTTGGAACATATCAAATCCTTCCTGCTGATAGGCTCTGACAGGATCTTCATTGCCCATGGCCCTAAGACCTATACCCTGCCTCAATTCATCCATGGCATCGATATGATCCATCCATTTGGTGTCAACGGTTTTAAGTAAAACAATCCTTTCAACTTCTCGGAACTGTTCTTCTCCAAACTCATCCTCTTTCATTTTGTATATTTTCTCAGCAAGACTCTCGGAAACCTCTGCCAGCCTGGCAATGTCCAGTTCTTCAATTTTGTCAATATTAAGCTTGATTCGAGGTCCGAACAAAGCTGTCAAAGCTTCTTCGTATCCTGCCAGATCCCAGTTCTCAGGGTATTTGTCCGCTGCATATTTAGAGATCAGTGTTCCTATCTGCTCTTTGACCATTGACATGACATGCTCTCTCAGGTCTTCTCCCATCAGAACTTTTCTTCTTTCTGAGTAGATTACTTCCCTTTGTTTGTTCATGACGTTGTCATATTGCAGCACATGTTTTCTGATATTGAAGTTTCTTCCTTCAACCCTTCCTTGTGCTGTTTCAATTGTCTTGGTCAGCATACTGTGCTGCAAAGCTTCATCCTCAGGCAAGCCTAATGCATCTACCATGGATTTTACCTTATCACCGGCAAACAATCTCATAAGATCATCACCTAGTGATATGTAAAACCTGGAGGTTCCTGGGTCTCCTTGTCTACCGGCACGACCCCTTAACTGGTTGTCAATTCTTCTGGATTCATGGCGTTCTGTTCCTATGATGCTGAGGCCACCGGCTTGTAGCACCTTTTGATTGTCATCCTTGATTTCCTCTTTAGCCCTGGTCAGATATTCCTTATATAGCTTTCTTGCGTTATTGATTTCTTCATCATCTGTCTCATCATAGCCATCAGCCTTTGCAGCGATCTCTTCGTTTAAAATGGATTTTATCTTTGTTCTGGCCATATATTCAGGATTTCCACCTAAAACAATATCAGTACCACGGCCTGCCATGTTGGTTGCTATTGTCACTGCTCCAAACCGACCCGCCTGAGCGACAATCTCAGCTTCCTTTTCATGGTTTTTAGCGTTTAGCACTGTATGTGGTATGTTGGTTTTTTTCAGGAGTTTACTTAAATACTCAGATTTCTCTATTGATATGGTACCTACCAGTACAGGCTGGCCTTTCTTGTATTTTTCCTGAATCTCTCCGATGACAGCCCTGAACTTTGCTTCTTCAGTCTTATATATCACATCAGCCTGATCTTCCCTTATGACCTGCTCATTGGTCGGAATCTCTATGACATCAACTCCATAGATTTCCCTGAATTCATTTTCTTCTGTCTTTGCTGTTCCAGTCATACCTGAGAGTTTCTTATACATCCTGAAATAATTCTGAAAGGTTATGGTAGCCAATGTTTTTGACTCCCTCCTCACATCCATGCCTTCCTTAGCTTCTATAGCCTGATGCAAGCCTTTTGAGAATCTTCTACCATACATCAACCTTCCTGTGAACTCGTCAACGATCAGTATCTCTCCATCTTTCACAATATAGTCTATATCGTTTTTCATGATGCTATGGGCTTTTAAAGCCTGGTTTATATGGTGTGAGATTTCCATACTTTGCTCGTCAGCCAAGTTCTCAATACCAAAAAATTTTTCAGCCTTGCTGATTCCCTTTTCAGTTAAAGTAACATTCTTTCCTTTTTCGTCTATAACGTAATCAACAGTCTCTTCCTTAAAATTTCCCATCATCATTTCCATCTTGCTCATTTGCTCGTCGGGATCCTGGACTCTTCCACGCAAGCCTATGGCGAATGAATTTGCCTGATGATAAAGATCGGTGGATTTGTCACCCTCACCGGAAATAATCAACGGTGTTCTGGCTTCATCTATCAAAATACTGTCAACCTCATCAATGATACAGAAATTAAGGGTCTGCTGTACCATGTCTTCTTTTCTGACTACCATATTATCTCTTAAATAGTCAAATCCAAATTCGTTGTTTGTTCCATAGGTGATATCACAATTATACTGTTTTCTTCTTTCTTCATTGGTCAATCCATGAACGATGCAACCCACCGTGAGGCCCAAGAAACTGTAGACCTTGCCCATCCAATCCTTGTCTCTTTGTGCCAGATAATCGTTAACGGTTACAACATGCACACCTTTTCCCAAAAGTGCATTGAGATAGACAGGTAAGGTTGCCACAAGTGTCTTGCCTTCACCTGTCTTCATTTCTGCAATTCTGCCCTGGTGAAGTATGATACCGCCTATAACCTGCACTTCATAGTGCTTCATGCCCAAAACGCGCCACGAGGCTTCTCTAACGACAGCATATGCTTCAGGCAATATATCGTCAATTGTCTCTCCAGAAGCCAATCTTTCTTTGAATTCCTGGGTTTTACCCTTTAAATCATGGTCTGATAAAGCTTCCACTTCTGTTTCCAAAGCCATGATTTTTTTTGCTATAGGGTCTATCCGTTTGATTTCTCTGCTAGAGTAAGACCCGATTATTTTTTCAAATAAATTTTTCATTTTTCCACCTTTGCCTAATTCGTCTTAAAAATGCTTATCTGTTGATTTTCCCAAATATTGATTTTATCATTTTTTTATTGTTTTTACAAGTCAGCGCACCATTGAGCTGCTATATCCAGCCTTAATCCCGGTATTCCAGGCCCAATGCAGGTTGAAACCGCCACAGTCGCCATATACGTCAAGTATTTCACCGATAACGTACAGGTTTTCATGATGATATGATTCCATTGTCTGGGGATTGATTCCCGTCAGCAATACCCCGCCAGCGGTTACTTGGGCATCCGTCCAAGAATGAAATCCAATGATGTTCAGTTGAAGTCCCTTCAATTCTTTAATAACTGCATATATTTGTCTGCGATTCAATTTTGTCGGTTTCTGCAAAAAATCATCTATCCCTGCTTCTTTCAGCAATGGTATGATCATCCTCTTATTAATCAATCCAACCAAGCTATCCTTTAAGGACTTGTGCTTCAAGTTAACAAATCTGTCACTCAACCTTTCAAACATAGTATTGCTACTGACTTCCGGAAACATATCCAACGATATTTTGACATTTTTGCCCCCATTGATTTCCTTGACAGCTAAACCACTCAATTGTAGAACCGGCGGACCCGATATGCCATAATCAGCAAATAGCACCTCTCCAAAATCCTTAGCAATTATATTTCCATCCACATGAAGCGTTACTGATGCGTTAACCTTTAAACCCTTTAAGCTTCGCAGATGGACAAAATCACTTTTCAGCTTGACCAATGCCGGATATATCTCTGACAACTCATAACCTAATCCAGCCATCAAGTCAAAGCCGGATCCATCAGAACCCAGCTTCTCATAAGCTTTTCCACCCATTGCTACAATGATTCTATCAAATTCATGAGTCTCTAAATCGGTCTGAACCATATACGCTCCGTGTACTGGAGCAATCGCCAATACTCTTTGATTACATATTTCCTTTGCTCCATATCTTAGATACTCATCTCTTAACACCTCAAGTATACTGGATGCCTGGAGACTATAAGGAAATACTTTCCCTGTTTCATCGCAAAAAGGCTCGATACCCAGCTCCCTGAAAAAACCTACTGTGGATTTGCTGGAAATATTACTAAGACATTTTTCCAATAAAACTTTATTACTGCTGTAATATCTATTAATGTCAATTATATCATTTGTGTAATTGCACCTGCCGTTACCTGTGGCGAGCAGTTTTTTACCCACGCGGTCCAATCTTTCCAGTATGGTGACATCTGCGCCATTCCTAGACGCTACAACAGCTGCGGTCATCCCGGAAGCGCCACCCCCTAATACTCCAACTCTTATCATTCATAATCTCCTAAATCCGAATTTACATATGAGATTTCTTGTCAAATGCTTTAAGCAAAGCTGCCTTGAATTTTCCTGATATTGGTATTTCATGATTTATTAAATGCAATCTGCAACTCTTATCGGAAACAGATGCAATTTTTTTAATATTGATGATATACTCCTTATGACACATCAGAAAATCACTTTTATCCAATGTATCCATAAGATTATTGAGACTTTCCTGGAATTTGAATTCTCCTCTCTTGGTGTAAACCTTAATACCGGACAATTGCTTTTGGAAATAAAAAATATCCTTATAGGGAATAATCACCATCTTATCCTCATATTTAAACATATATAGCTTCAGATCCCGTTTCATCTTCTCAATTGACGTGTTCAAAAGAGCGTTGATTGCCTCATCTTCCAATGGTCTGTAGAGGATGCCGTCCAGATGGTTCTGAAACTCTTCCCTTTTAATATCCTCGTTGTCTGTTATGAGAACTATTGTTGAGGTATCCTCCAAAGACCTTATCTTATCGGACAAAGACTTCGCAGACCGATCATCGTCAAGAAATACCAAATCCGGCGTATATCTGGCGTATAACAGGTCTATCTCATCACCGTCACTCAGTTCCTCTATTCTGCATAGCAAATCATTTGACGAGAAATATCGTTCCAGGTTCCTTTTTATCTTGGGGTTTCTGCTGGAGTTTATGATTAAAACGCTAAATTCCATCTAATTCAACCTCCTTGTATAGACCAATTATATCATACAACATTCTAAAAATAAATTGACTTATAGATGCCACTTATATTAACATCAGATTATACAATTTTACATACTATTTTATATCCTATCTAAATAACAGTAACAGGAGGTTATTATGTTTAAGGTTTGGGGAAAACTGATCAGGGAAAACGAAATCAAAAAAGCATTCGATGTGGAGAATGACACCGAACAAAGCTTTGAAGAAAAAAGAAACAATGCTTTTGAGGAGATCTGTTACCATTTCGATTTGAGCGTTCCTGTGTGGTTAGATAAACATTCAAAGGATTTTGTGTCTTTCAGGCGCGCAACCTTTTATCCGGAAGATTTTGTAGAAGAGTTTAATTATGATAGAATGGAATTTGATCTTGTAAAGTGGGATGACAAAATATAGAAAAATCTTACTGATCTATCTTTTATCATCCTTTTTGTTTTGAGTCGGACAGTTCACATTTACACCACAAGATTCACAATCACCATGGACGGAACATTTGCCTGCCTTGATTCTCGTAAATTGTTTGACAATAATGTAAACCACCGCAAATCCTATAACTATTCCAATCAAATAATTTATCATTCCAACACCTTCTATCTTAATATGAAGCTTCCCACATTATAAACCAACATTGACATCAAGTAAGCCAGGCCAGTTTGATACAACACAGAAAAACCCATCCATTTCCATGAGTTCAGCTCTCTCTTGGCTGCTGCCAATGCACCAATACATGGGGAAGCCAATGCTACAAAGACCATAAATGACAATGCAGATAGTGGTGTAAATGTGTTTCTTATGGATTCAAGCAATTCAAATCCACCAGCCTCCGAAATATCATTTAAAACAGCCAGCGTCGCAACTACCATTTCCTTGGCAACAAATCCGGTGAGAAATGCGACAGATGTTTTCCAATCCGCAAACCCAAGAGGTCTAAACACAGGCGCTATGAATGTTCCGATTGAACTCAGCATGCTTTCGCCCGGTAAATCAGTCAATTTAAATCCAGGCGTAAAGCTCTGGAGAAACCATATCAAAACAGAACCAGCAAATATGATTGTGCCTGCTTTTGTGACAAAAGTCTTGCTTCTGTTAAATACCTGCCTCAGTACGTTCTTGATGATAGGCGTTCTATAATCAGGTAATTCCAGTAAAAATATCTCTTTATGTCCTTTAAAGACAATCTTTTTTAGCACCAACCCTGAGAAGATAATTGCAATTCCTCCAATGGCGTACATGGTCATGATGATCCAATGCGTGTGATTTGGAAAAAAGGCCGCTGCAAACATAATATAAATTGGCATTTTCGCGCCACAGGAAACAAATGGTGTAAGGATTATTGTCAGTTTTCTCTCTTTTTCGCTGTCTAAAGTCCTTGTAGCCATTATACCAGGCAC
>JAUYTY010000128.1 GCA_030694905.1 Eubacteriales bacterium
CCGTAAGCAATATGTCTGATATGTACAGTATCGCCTGAAATCAGATATTTCCCTTTTGCCGTATCAGCTATTATACATTGGCTTCCCGCGGTGTGTCCTGGGGTTAGCATCAACGTCAAGCCATCAAATATCTCAACGTCTCCTACAACTCTCTGGCAGTTTAAGCTTTTCATAGTTTTAATTAAGCTTTGATCAAAATCACCTCTAATTTTCATAGAAGGCAACGGATCCAAGAGTTCTTTCCATTCCACATCCTGAAATATATGGACAGCGCGAGGAAAAAGATGACAGTTGCCCGCGTGATCATTATGCAGATGGGTGTAAATTACTGTATCAATTTCTGATATATCAACATCGATTTTTGCGAATGCAGAAGCAATATAATCTTCTCCGCCTCCAGCGGGCAGACCTGCCCAAGCCTTTCCACCGACAATGTATTTTGAATTAATTCCATTGTCTATCAGTACTTTGTTCGTGCCATTATACAGGTAATATCCAAGATATGGAATTTTTATTGTGATATCAGCATCTAGTCCGGTTGTAAGAAAGTTTTTGGGACAATCAATCCATCCGAAAATCATAGGATAAATTTTCCATTTACTCATCTGATTCACTCCTTAATAACCGGTTGCAAGTTCATATTGATGAAACCTGCAACCAGTAAAAAAATATCAACAATTTTTATGACAAGACTTTAGCGCCTTTGTCGGTCATAGAGATCGTTCTTTTCATTAGGCCACCTTCATTCAAAAACCCGTTCTTTATCAGTTTAGCAGATAATATCGAGAATTTGAGGGATGACATGTCAGCTTCTCTTGCATATGCATAAATTGCTTCCTTACCCTTGGCAACTGCTTGCAAAAGTTGAAGTTCTTCACCTGTAAGGCCTTTCTCAACTAGATTAGCCTCTTTAGGACTAAGAACATTCAGTTTCTTTTTGCCTTGTTCTGTAATCTCAAATTTAAAGAAACCGGAACCAATTTTTGATTCTCTGATAATAAATCGCTTCTGGTCTAATGATTCTATGGCTTTATTGCTGACACTTGAGTCAACACCAAGATAATCAGTAATTTCACCCATGGTATCATAACCTTTTCTAATAAGATCTAAAACTTTTTCTTCAAAATCGGTTACACTCGCATCTTTAACCGCACCATCAGGTTTTAGTGTCCAGCTGCTTTCACCGTAATAATTTGGCTTGGTCAGTAAACTAATGCCTACAGTCAATACTAGTGTTATTATTACGCCAAACACCCCTTGATGCATATAGACTGAGATTGACCATATTTTGGTCAGATCAAGAATTGCAATCACCATCATTGAACCAATACTGATAATGGCACCCCAAAATGCACCGTCTTTTGTGATTCTAGGCCAGAAAGCACCAAAGAATACCAGAACAGCGGGAGGTCCAAGCCAAGCGTTTGCGAATGCGAACAAATAAGTAGGCCCACCTGGATAGAAGGATAGGAACCAGACCAGAACGCCTAAAATCAACATAATAACTTTAGATGGCTTAATAAGATCTTTGGGGCCTGCATTAGGCTTGAAGAGCTTTCCATAAATATCTCTTACAGTTGTAGAGGTAGCGCCCATATGAGCAGTTGTAGCGGTCGATATTGAAGCGGCTAGTGCAGCTAAAAGGGCAAAGCTTGCAACTACAGGCGTCACCCCTCTAAGAGCGACTCCAAAGGCGGCCATAGGGGTTACACCACCTGCAAACACGTCTTTCATATGTGTCCCGGCATATATTCCTACAATGTAGAGTATGGAATAATTGACCAAAAGCAACAACAAGGCTGCGTATATGTATGATCGCCTTGCAACCCTTTCACTTCTGCAGGAAGCTACTCTAAGCCAGTAATAATTGTTACCCCAAACAAGGAACATGGCAAACAGTAGAAATAGAGTAAAGTAACTGGGATATTTAAGAGACCAAACAGGCATTGAAACGCCAGTTATACCAGCCTGATACGCTCCAAGAGGTCCTGGCCAGTTTGCAATAGTGGCACCTATGCCACCGAATCTCATCATTAAAGCGATTAGCAGTACCGGAAGAGCGACCAGGCCGATTATCATTTGCATAAAATCGGTAAGCGTAACAGCCCAGAAACCTCCCGCATATGTAAAAATTAAAAACATTGCATAGACTATTGAGGTTGTGATGAGATAATTCCAACCTGTAAAACCAGAAACGGTAATTGCCATTGAAACCACATTGTTAGCTAGAATACCAAGTAATCCCAATACAGTTGTCACTGTGACAATTGTTCTTGTTCGAGAGTCAAATCTCATTTCTAACCATTCCGGGAGAGTTTGCGCACCGCATCTCCTGATAAATTTTGCAAAAATAATTCCATACAGCATGAGCCCGGCAAGTAAGTAAGCGATCCCAAACATGAGTCCACCTTCAATTCCATACAACACTGTGAATCCTGGACATAGCGTTATGGAAGTACCGGCAAAACCTATAGCTGCCACACCAAAAACGTTGATCAGCATACTGACTTCCCTGCCTGCTAGAAGATAATCAGAGGAATCATTGATCCATTTTCTGGACACGTAGCCACCATACAGTAGCATGGCTGCAAATAATGCAAACATAACCATTAAAGAGATATTAATTGTCAAAAAAATCACTCCTTTTAAATTTTTTTAAAACTGAGTAAAACTTTTGCGCTTCAAGTTGGTGTGAGTGTCTGTTTTAAATTCACCTCCCTAGCTTTATTCATTTGGATTGTTAGCAAAAACTATGCCAATAATAAAGCAAAGAGAAGGCCTTGAAAACAAACGTTTTCAGGGCCTCAATATCATTGAAGGAAATGCGGTCTGTAAATAAAAGTTTACAAATGAAATGATAATATTTTTAGTAGTCTGATACATCTATGTTAGAGGTATATGTAAACAAAAGTTTGCGTAAATAATTATTGACACTTGTTATATAAGATAGTTTTTGATTTTTTTATAAAGCATGGTACGAGATATTCCTAGCATTTTTGCCGCCTCTGTTTTATTACCGTCACATTTTTCGATAGCGGAGGAAACAACATTCTTCTCTAAATTCCTTTTTATGGTTTTGATCTCATAATCTTGACTCATATTATGTGGATTCTGTTTAAACATTTGTCTGTTTTCAAAATAATCAGACATATGAGACCACTCGATGGTATCACACCATACCGTATTCATGGCTCTTTCGATAACATTTTGAAGCTCCCTAATATTTCCAGGCCAATCGTATTCTATTAGCTTTTGTTTAGCATGATCAGAAATACCAGGAACACTCATGCCCATTTGAAAATTAAGTCGATCAAGCAAACTATCCGCTATTAGAGGAATGTCTTCCTTTCTTTCTCTCAATGGTGGTATTCTGATAACTAATACATTCAATCTGTAAAACAGGTCGCTTCTGAATCTGTTTTCCTTAACTAATTTTTCCAAAGGAATATTTGTAGCGGCAATTACTCTCGCATCAAGTAGAACGGTTGTCTTGCCACCCAAAGGCTCCACTTCTTTCTCCTGCAAAACCCTTAATATTTTTGGCTGTAAAACAAGTGGCAATTGATTTATTTCATCCAAGAAAATACTACCTGTATTTGCCATCTGGAACTTTCCTTCTTTTCCACCTTTTTTTGCGCCTGTAAATGCACCATACTCATATCCGAAAAACTCTGATTCAAGCAGTTCGCCTGGAATTGCGGCGCAGTTGACTTTGATGAATGGCGCATCCATTCTGTTGCTTAAATCATGTATGGCATGAGCAACCAATTCTTTCCCACTGCCAGTCTCTCCTTCTATCAGAACATTTGATAGAGATCTGGAAGCTTTAAAGATATCGCTTTTTACCCTCTTAATGGCATTGCTGTTTCCTATTATATTATTGATGCTATATTTGGCTCCTCGAATCTCTTTCAATTCTTTCTTGTAATACTCGACTTTGTTCATCAGACCATTGACCTGTGCAACAAAATTCATAGCCTCGTCCATACCTCTGAAAACAGTGTAGGTGAAACAACCTACAACAGATCCATCATTGAAAATAGGTATATAGGTGCAAAACATTTTGACATCTCCATTTTTTGTTCTAATGGTTAAATCATTGGCGGTGAGTATTTTGCCAGTTTTAATCGCTTCGTCCACTTTGGTTTCGGGTACCATATCATGAACGTATAAACCCTTAACCTCTTCTAAAGTTATGCCACCCATGAGTTCAGTCCAGTTATTATTGACATAGACATAACGACCATCCTTATCGCTTATTACCACGGCATCTAAACGTTCAATGATGGCTTTTAGCAATTCGTTGTTGGACACATCATTCAAAGAGTCAATCATTGAAAACCCTCCATAAAAATAATATATTCATTATATTATAATATGATCGTATCTACAATAGATTGAGTTTAAATACGATAATAATAATTAATGCAAATTAGTTTTTCACTAATTCCCCACATCGCTTGAAAGTTATTGAGTAAATGGATATAATTAAGAGGAAGTATTTCTTAGAAAAAATGCTTAAATATAAAAGGAGGTTTTAATATGGGGAAAAAAGCAGTCGCAATTGCAAATCTAGATGTAGAACAACTGATTCAGATGTTGAATGAGGCATTAGCTGAAGAATGGTTGGCCTATTACCAGTATTGGATCGGGGCTAGATTGCTGGAAGGTCCAATGCGAAGTGAAATAGAGCCTGAACTTTTGTTGCATGCGACAGAAGAATTGGGACATGCGGTGCTGGTGGTCGATAGGATCATACAATTGGGTGGAACACCCATCCTAAATCCAAACAAATGGATAGAGTATGCGAAATGTGCATATGAAGAACCTATAGACCCTTATGTGGAAGAAATATTGAAGCAGAATCTTGAAGGGGAAAGATGTGCGATTCAGAGATATCAGGATATCACGGCTTTTACTGAAGGCAAAGATTATGCAACCAATCAGATGGCCAAAACTATTCTGAATGACGAAATCGAGCACGAGCATGATATAGAGGATTTCCTGGTAGATCTCAACCGACTGAGAGAAGACATTAAAAAAATAAGATTATAATAGAATACGAGACAATTTTTAAGTCATGAAAGGATTCGACAGAAAACTTTCATGACTCTTTTATATTTGTAACAAATGTTACGAATATAGCTTGCAGAATCAGTTATACTATGGTTATGCAAAGAATAAGATAATTAAATTTGAAAGGGGAAATAGAAATGAGTGAACACAAAATGTTCTGCTATCAGTGCCAAGAGTCGTCAAAAGGCATTGGATGCACAGTTAGAGGCGTATGCGGAAAGACTGATCGAGTTGCTAATTTACAGGATTTGTTGATGTATACAGTCAAAGGTTTGGCGGTATTGGCTGAAAAAGGAAAAGTATTGGGAATTGAGTTTTCTGAGTACAATCACTACACAATGACGTCTCTATTTATGACCATTACCAATGCAAATTTTGACGATAGAAGCATTATTGATCAGATAAAAAGAGGATTGGATTTAAGAGAAACCATGAAGAAGGATCTCAAAGCCAAGAATGTGGATCTTTCTGACATGCATGACTGTGTTGAGTGGACTGCGGAAAGCGATGAAGAAATGATAGTCAAGTCGGTTTCATCAGAAGTGGGAGTTCTTGCAACAGAAAACGAGGATATCAGATCCTTGAGGGAACTGGTCATGTATGGTCTTAAAGGGATGGCAGCCTATGCGGAGCATGCCTATAATCTTAAACACGAAAACAAGGAAATCTATGAATTCATAACAAAAGCTTTAGTTTCAACACTGGACAATACGTTGGGAGCCGAAGAGCTGGTTGCCCTTACATTAGAAACAGGAAAATACGGGGTTGAGGCAATGGCTTTGCTTGATAAAGCAAATACTCAGACCTATGGCAATCCTGAAATAACATCAGTCAATATTGGCGTTAGAAACAAACCAGCTATTTTGATTTCGGGTCATGACCTTAGAGACATGGAACAGTTGCTTGAACAGACAAAAGGTACAGGCGTTGATGTCTATACCCATGGGGAAATGCTGCCAGCCAATTATTATCCGGCTTTTAAAAAATATGACAACTTTGTTGGAAACTATGGAAATTCATGGTGGTTGCAGAAAGAAGAATTTGAGACATTCAACGGACCGATACTATTTACGACAAATTGCATAGTGCCTCCAAAAGCAGATCATATTGACAGGATATACACCACAGGCGCATCAGGGTACCCAGGGTGTAAACACATTAATCCTGATACCGAAGGGAAAAAAGATTTCTCGAAAATTGTTGAGCACGCCAAAAGGCTGTCTTCACCAACAGAAATCGAGACAGGATCAATTGTTGGCGGTTTTGCCCATTCTCAAGTTTTTGCACTCGCAGACAAGGTTGTAGAGGCTGTTAAATCAGGAGCTATTAAGAAATTCTTCGTCATGGCTGGCTGTGACGGGAGAATGAAGTCAAGAGAGTATTATACTGATTTTGCAGAAAAACTTCCCAAAGACACCGTTATTCTAACAGCAGGTTGCGCTAAATACAGATACAATAAACTGGATTTAGGTGATATAGGTGGTATACCTAGAGTTTTGGATGCCGGTCAGTGCAACGACTCTTATTCATTGGCCGTTATTGCCTTAAAATTAAAAGAAGTATTTGAATTGAACGATATCAATGATCTTCCAATTGCTTATAACATAGCATGGTACGAACAAAAGGCGGTAATAGTGTTATTGGCATTGCTGTACCTAGGCGTTAAGAATATCAAGCTGGGACCAACCCTACCTGCATTTCTATCACCAAATGTTGCTAAGGTTTTGGTTGAGACCTTTGGAATCAATGGCATCACAAATGTTGAAGATGATTTAACACAATTATTGGCATAAATCCGATTCAATATAAATCTTTTAAGAAGGATCGAGCAATCGGTCCTTTATTTTATATATTTTGTCATTATTTACACCTATTTATAGAAAATAAAACCAATTTGATATATAATGATACTAATTCTCGACTAAGTGAGGGATCTTGATGGAAAACTTGAATTGGAAACATAAAAAAAATCTAAGTATGTTGGTTGATTTGTATGAATTAACGATGACTAACGGCTATCTGGTAAATGGTGTCAAAGATCACATTGTCTATTTTGACTATTATTTCAGGAAAGTTCCAGACAACGGCGGATTTGCAATAACTGCCGGATTGGAGCAATTTATAGATTATTTATTGAATATTAGGTTTACAGAAGAAGACTTAGACCACATCAGAGGCATGAAGATTTTTTCGGATGAATTTATAGACTACTTGAGGGGCTTCAGGTTTTCAGGGGATATATGGGCAATACCTGAAGGAACACCTGTTTTTCCAAATACGCCTATTATTACTGTAAAAGCCCCGGTGATGGAGGCTCAAATAATTGAAACCATGCTATTGCTGACTATGAATCATCAAAGTCTGATAGCAACGAAAGCCAATAGAATCGTAAGAGCTGCAAAGGGCAAACCCATAGTGGATTTCGGAGCAAGAAGAGCCCATGGAGCGGATGCGACAAATTTCGGAGCAAGAGCATGCTATATAGCAGGCTGTTTCGGGACTTCCAACCTGTTAGCCTCCAAGATGTTCAAAATCCCTGCAATTGGCACCATGGCCCATAGTTGGATACAGTTTTTTGATGATGATAAAACCGCTTTTGAGGCGTATGCGAAGGCATTTCCCCATAACGCAGTATTGCTGGTTGACACATATAATGTTCTCAAATCAGGCGTTCCGGAAGCAATTAAGGTTTTTGCAAGCATGGATAAAAACAGTAAAAAAGGTATCAGAATAGATAGTGGCGATCTGGGGTACCTGTCGAGGCAAGCCAGAAAAATGCTAGATCATGCAGGATTCAAAGAATCAACAATAACAGCGTCGAATTCATTGGATGAGTACACTATAAGAGAGTTGGAGATTCAGAACGCGCCTATCGATTACTACGGTGTCGGAGAGAGAATGATCACTGCAAAATCAGATTCTGTTTTTGGAGGAGTCTACAAACTGGTGGCTGTTGAAAAAGATGGGAAGATCAGTCCAAGAATAAAACTGAGCGAAGAAGTTGTGAAAGTGACAAATCCTGGATTCAAGGAAGTCTGGAGGCTCTATGACAATAAAAATGGCAATGCTTTTGCGGATTTGATAACCTTTAAAGAAGAAGAGGTATCAGAGCCCTACAAGTTGTTTGATCCGATATCTCCATGGATCAGTAAAACAGCAATAAATTTTACGGCAAAAAGACTTCAGGTCAAGATAATAGAGAAGGGACAGCTCGTTTATGATTTGCCGGATCTGGAAGCTATAAGGGAACGCCTTAAATCAGAAATGTCTAAATTATGGGACGATTTGTTTCGCTTTGAAAGCCCTGATAGGTATTTCGTCAATCTCTCTTATAATTTATGGTCAGAAAAACAAAAGCTAATGGAAAAACATAGGATCAACTAAATAAAGAACTAACAGAGGAGTGTTTCATGCAAACGAGATTAACGAAATTACTGAAAATTAAATACCCTATCATTCAAGGGGGAATGGCAGCAATATCAGATGCTGCATTGGCATCAGCGGTATCTAATGCAGGAGGTGCAGGTATTATCGGCTCCGGTGGTCATGATGCCAAGTGGGTCAAAGAACAGATTGCGTTAGCTAGACAACTGACGGAACAGCCATTTGGTGTCAATATTGTTTTGACAGCTGAAGATAAAGACGAGATTATCGATGTTGTGTGTGAGGAAAAGCCAACATTTGTTACATTTGGAGCAGGAAATCCGATACCCTATATTCAAAGACTCAAGAAAATCGGTATCATAACAATACCTGTTGTCGCAAATCTAAAACAGGCAAAAAAAGTAGAAGCTGCAGGAGCGGATGCTTTAGTTGCCGAAGGCATGGAAGCTGGTGGGCACATAGGCGGACAGACAACAATGTCACTTATGACCAATATCATTCCAAATATTCAGATACCCGTAATCGCTGCAGGCGGTATAGCAGATCAAAGAGGCTTTAAGGCAGTCATGGCCATGGGTGCCGAAGGTGTTCAAATTGGCTCTGCGTTTCTAATCTCCGAAGAGTGCCCTGCCCACATCAACGTCAAGCTTAAGATCATTGAGTCAACAGATATGGACTCGGTTGTATTGGGACATACCATCGGACATGATGCAAGGGGTTTAAGAAATAAATTTGCGGATGATTATCTGGCTTTGGAGTACAGTGATGCTCAAAGAGAAGCGCTCAAAGGCAAGATGAAGGGTGTATACAATAAGGCCTTTGTCGATGGAGATGTTGAAAATGGCTACGTAGAGGTGGGTCAAAGTTTAAATGTGATGACTGAGATATCATCCTGTGAACAGATTATTTGTAAATTAGTAAAGGGATTGGAATCCTGATTAAAGTTGTATGAGGAGATTGTTATGGTCCAATTTGGAAGAATCTATCTAATCACTCTTGTTGTTTTTTTTATTGTGGATCTGATATGGCTTGGGTTGATAGCAAAAAATATATATAGTGAAAACATAGGACATCTCATGAGTGAAAAAGTCAACTGGGTAGCTGCGGGTTTGTTCTACCTGTTGTATATTCTAGGTTTGGTTTACTTTGCCATTAATCCTGCATTGATGGGAGAGGGACTGCTGTATGCACTTAAAACCGGTATGATATTTGGGTTTTTCACCTATATGACTTATGATTTGACTAATCTCGCAACGCTGAAGGATTGGCCGCTGAAAGTGGCATTGATTGACATGGCATGGGGAACATTTTTGGGGGGCTCGGTTTCAACTGTAAGCTATTTGTTGAACAAACTAATTAAATGATAATGGAGACTAATTTTAGATGAATAAAGAGTTTATCAAAGAAACTATTACCAAGGATGGAAAAGTAGATATAGGCAAAGCGGCTGTTTTCATTTCTATGCTTGAAAGTAAAAACAGAGAAATATTTGTAAAAGAGTATATTGAAGAACTGGGTCTTAAGGTTGTGATAACAGAAGTCGCAGGCTCGGGAAGAGACCTTAAGAAGAAAATAATCAACTCATGTGTTGGCGCCGCTCTGAATATTGATGTAATTGATAAAGAGGCGCATCATGTGCACGGTTTGATTCATGCTGCCCAGGAAGCAGGCAGAGGACTAATGTTAGATATGCCTTTGGATGCTAATCTACATATTAAAATTGCAATTGTTCGAAGTGAGCATTGGATATCTGTAGCTATGTACGGGAATTCGGCATATCACATTTTATCAAATCATAGCCGTTTAGGTCTTGGGTATGTCAATATCTAACGGGTAATTAGAATCTTAGATGAGAACAGGAAAACATCGTCACAAATCATCATTAATGACATAAATCATGTTGACATCTATTTAACGATATGATAGATTATCTAAAGTGGTTATATGGACACTGACAACAAAAAGACAATAAATATAGAATATAGAGTAAATAGA
>JAUYTY010000129.1 GCA_030694905.1 Eubacteriales bacterium
AGGTGAATAGTGCTGGTCCAGCAAGCCGGCAACAGTCAGGTGTTTGTTAAATAGATGCTGAACGGCCTTGGGAGATATTCTTTTTCTTCTTGAGCTTAAGAATAAGGCCTTCTTGTCACTTTCCAAAGGATCTGGACGTTCCTTCAAATAGTCATTGATGACTCTTACACAGGCCTGATTGAGATAAACGGTTCTTTCCTTATTGCCTTTGCCGATGACAGTGAGTGTCTCGTCCTTGATTTTATCGATATCGATGCTTACAAGCTCTGACAATCGAACCCCACAGTTCAAGAATATAGTGACGATTGCATAGTCTCTAATCTTGTATTTTCCATCGATTGACTTCAAAAGCCGTTTTGATTCATCCAGAGACAAATGTACCGGGAGCCTGGCTTCAATCTTAGGTGTCTCAAGGTTCTCTGCAGGGTTTTTATCGATTACGTTGACTACGCCCTCAAGATACTTAAAATAAGACCTTAAACTGGCGATTTTGCGTGCTTTTGTTTTATTGTTGTTGCCTCGCATCTTATCGATAAAGGAAACAAAGGCATGAAGATCTCTAAGCTTGATATTCTGGAGAAAATCCTCAGATAGGGAACTGATGTCTATCTCATCGAAAATCTTCTCGTCGGTCAGCTTGAATCTGATAGCACAAAAGCGATAGAAGATTCTCAGGTCCAGAAAATATTCACTGACAGTTTGTTTGGATTTGCCTTTGATCGTTTCTATGTAATTGATGAAGTCAACCAGAAGAGAGGGAGCATTAAAAGTATCCATGAAAGGCACCTGCTTATCTATTTATTTTTTGTCGCAAAATAACTATTTTGCGACAAAGTAAGTTAATTTATTGTAATTATAACGCTTTTTATAACTAATTTCAAGCTATTTCTCGGAATTCTCGGAATTGGCCCTTTTTAGCCATTTTAACGATTTTTAAATCATTTTGATGTATTAGTATTATAAAATAATTATAAGTCTTTTATATTCGAATTATTTAATCGCCTTTAACCCTGTCAAATCAAAAAAAGTATAAGTTGTAACGTTCACAGCCTATACTTTTAAATCAACGTCAATTCCCAACAAATTTTTGTTTTTTTGCAATATCGGCTCAATTTTGTCATTGATGAATTCTTCGACTTGTTGTGCGCTTCGACCTGTAAATTTTTTAGGATCAATTATTTTGTAGATTTCTTCTTCGGTCAGCTTGATTTTATCGGATTTGATGATTCTGTCTATCAGGTCATTTTTTTGTCCATGTTTCTTTACCTGCTCGGCAGCTTCCATTGATAGGATTCTAATTTCTTCATGCAGGTCCTGACGGTCGCCACCTTGTTTGACAGATTCCATGATGATATTCTCAGTTGCCATAAACGGCAATTCTTCATCGATGTGCTTTTGGACAACCTTTTCATTGACAATGATGCCTTGGAATATATTGATGGCTATCGTCAAAATCGCATCGCAACCAAGAAATGCCTGTGGAATCGTCAAACGTTTGTTCGCGGAATCGTCAAGTGTTCGCTCGAACCACTGTGTTGATGCGGTATCTTCCGTACTGTGGGATGTATTGATGATAAAACGCGCTAATGAGGCTATCCTCTCGCTTCTCATGGGGTTTCTCTTATAGGCCATGGCAGATGATCCTATCTGATGTGATTCGAAAGGTTCTTCAATTTCCTTTAGGCTCTGAAGCAGTCTAAAATCATTAGTCATCTTGTGCAGGGACTGAGCGATACCACTAAGGATATTAGTTACTTTGACATCAATTTTCCTTGAATATGTCTGCCCTGTCACATCATATGAACCTTTAAAACCCATTTTCTCAGCTATAAGGCTATCCAGCCTGGCCACTTTCCCACTATCTCCATCAAAAAGACTGAGGAAACTGGCTTGTGTTCCAGTAGTCCCCTTTGCGCCTCTTAATTTCAAGCCTGAAAGGACATACTCAAGATCACAGTAATCAAAATACAAATCCTGCAACCACAACGATGCCCTCTTCCCCACTGTTGTCAGCTGAGCTGGTTGAAAATGGGTGTAGCCCAATGTTGGCATATCTTTATAGCCTAATGCGAACTTTGCAAGCTCACTCAGCAGGTTGATCAATTTCACCCTGACCAATTCCAAGGCTTCTCTCATCTGAATGATATCTGTGTTATCACCTACATAAGCGCTGGTTGCCCCAAGATGGATAATCGGTTTTGCTAATGGACACACCGCGCCATAGGTATGCACATGAGCCATGACATCATGTCTGAATTCCTTCTCCTTCTGGCTGGCCATGTCAAAATCAATGTTGAATATGTTGTTTTCCAGTTCTTCAATCTGTTCGTCACTGATGTTAAGACCCAATTCCTTTTCTGACTTAGCTAGGGCAACCCAAAGCTTTCTCCATGTTGAGAATTTTTTTTCGTCGGAAAATATATAGCTCATTTCCTTGCTGGCGTATCTTGTTATTAGCGGATTCGCGTAAGAAGTATAATCTTTGATATCAATCCCTCCCTTTTTAATAAATATTTGTTGTTTTCTTGAATGACATGATACATCAAAATATGAAACTTCGTCGAGTCCATTCAGATTAGGAGCGCAAGTGTCTGATGTTAAGATTTGTCAACTGTCTGAGACGTCAGTCGAGTTGTTGACAAATTAATCAGGCGCTGAGCTCATACATTCAGTGTGTCCGAGACGTTTCATGTTGATGTTCATGTCATAGATACTGCAATCAACAAGTTACAACCCACACTTATTGTTGTTATATTATATGACTTGAATCATTATAAATGAAACTTTGTCGAGTCCATTCAGATTAGGAGCGAAAGTGACTGATGTTAAGATTTATCAACTGTCTGAGACTTTAGTCGAGTTGTTGATAAATTAATCAGGCGCTGAGCTCATACAATCAGTGTGTCTGAGACGTTTCATGTTAATATTCATGTCAATGTTAATTCAGGAAATGTAATTCATGAAAAAGGAGTAAACGAATTAGTTTACTCCCTCAGTTTTCATTATTTGGCATACTCGATAGCTCTTGTCTCCCTGATAACATTGACTTTAATCTGTCCGGGATACTCCAGCTCCTGCTCA
>JAUYTY010000132.1 GCA_030694905.1 Eubacteriales bacterium
TTGTTTCAACACCTGCGGTTATTAATATTATCATTGAGGCATCTGGCGAAATGCTTAATAAATTATTGCCACCGGAATATACGACAATAGGAACACATCTTGAGATTTCACATGAAAACCCAACCTTGGTGGGAGAGGCAATAAATCTAAGGATAAAAGTGATTAAGTTAGTTAATAATGAAATATTTATGGAGTTTGAAGGGACGGACTCAGTCGGAATGTTCTGCAGAGGGAAGTATGAGCGTTATATTGTGAATAAAAACAGATTATTGCAATCAGCCTATGCGAGATTTCCTGAAAGTCAAAATGTACAATAATGATAAAAAAATTTGTTGCAGTCTTTGATTAAAGGCTGCAACTTTTTATTAGGTTTATTATCTAGTGTAACACAAATGTAAAACAATTGATTGACGGATATTACAAAGTGTAATATAATTTAGTAAATTAGTAATTTAGTAAAAAATATCAAGAACGAAAATCATCGAGCAATAATAATACTTAAACAAGGAGATGTATTATCATGAAAATACCTACGACTTTAAAGCACAAGCCTGTCATTGTATCCGACAACTACGAGAATGTTGACGGCAGATATGCGTATGACACAGATGCCAAAGGATTGTCTTTAGGCTTGGCACAATGGAATGATAGAGGCAAGGTTGACATTTCCGCTAAAGTGTGGCGTCATACTGGAGGAAAATGGTCGAGACAATCTGAAGAATTGCCGCTTCATAGAGTACTGGATTTGGCAATATTGGTTTGCAGATCGAAGCTGCATTTTAGAGAGGCTTATCGGTTTGAAAATCTTTACGATGTTGACAAACCCGTTATTGATCGCATCGGGCTCCAGGGAGATGCTATGACGGTATCTATTTGTACAGACAATGAAAAAATTGATGAGGATATCAAACTGTTTCAGCAAGTCTTGAGCAATGATGATGAGCTATTAGGAGAACGTTTGAGTACACTTGCAAGACTGCTGAGGGAAATGGGATATTGAGAATGGATTTGGAATTTGACAGGCAAAAGTTGATCGCTGACTGGGCTAAAAGATTCAGAGGATTAAGTGAAAAAAAGGAGTACGCAGCCTTTATCTATTCCATTGACAAGGGTGGCATCAAAAGATACTACATGGGACACACCTATTCCGGCTTTGGCAGAAATAAACCTTTTAAGCCCAATGTGATAATTCCTTTCATCTATTTTTACGCCATTGAATCTATACTTGAATGGTTTAAGAGGGGATCAAAAGTGGAGTGCTTTATTCATACCCACCCAAAACCGGATGCAGGCTTCACATATCGTCATTTTTCTTCAGTTGATTCAAAACTATTGCGCTTGGGGAGAATAAGATCCGTTTGCCTCGTCCCTTTTGAAAATAATGACATCAATTTCATCAATCAATAAAAATATCATTATATTGTTTGAACATTTAGTGATATAATTTGTATATGTAAGAAAGAAGGGGAGCATGAAGATTAACCATGAATGAGGAAAGAAACTTTGATACGGTAAAAAAGAGCAAAGCCAGGTATCTGATTCTAATCATATTGTTCATTGCAATATCAGTCTTCTCTTTAATGGCCATTTCCCATTTTGTCAATGACCAATCTTTTGTGCTGTCATTTGACATTTTATCGAAAGCTGTCATTATTCAGCTTATTGCTATAATGCCTGTCTATTTTTTGATGGATGCATTGAGACTGTATTATATTTTGAAATCAATTGGTGTCAATGTCTCATTAGGCTATATAGCGAAACTGACTTTCATCAATATATTCATATCCAATGTCACACCGTTTGCAACAGGTGGTGGAATAGCGCAAATACATTTTTTGACAAAGAAGAATGTACACATAGCAGACGCGACAGCGGCAACGAGTATAAGAACAGCTATTCCGCTGATTTTTTTTTCAGTGACGGCACCTTTAATACTGATTTTTAACAAATCAATTGTTGGGATGATCTCAAGCAGACATACTGCCCTTTATACCTTGATATTGGTCAGTATCAATTTCATAACGGTTTTGGTTCTTTACCTGCTAATCAAGAACCCTAAACAAATCAAGAGATTCCTTGTTTATTCCACAATTCATTTGAGAAGAAGACGAATGATAAAAACAGCCCGGTCAAGACAAAAAATATTATACACGCTTCATTCGATTGACAGGTTTTCCAGTAATATAAAACGCTATTTGAAAGGACAACGCAAATACCTGATGCTGTCCATTCTATCCACATTTGGATTCTTATCTGCGTCGTTTTCTTTCACTATCGTTTTGATAAAGGGTCTGAGCGCCAGTTCGTCTACGATCTCCATACTGTTATCACAGATTGTTGTTACCTATTTCATGTACTTTGCACCAACACCCGGTGCGACGGGTATAGCGGAAGGTGGATTTACCCATTTATTCAAGAACTTTGTCCAAAGCGGCGAAATTGTTACGATTACGTTTATGTGGCGTTTTTTTACCATTTATGTCGGTCTGGCGTTAGGTGCGATCTTATTCTATTATGAAGTCTTCAAAACCGAAAACAGCAACAACCACTAAAAACAACAGTCGTTAAAGAAGCCGTAAGCGACTATAGTAAGATAAACCGCCACAGGAAGGACAAGAAGATGAAACGAAGAAGGAATCTCAAAATAATTCTGGTTATTGATATTTTTATATTGCTATTATTGATTTCCTATAAAGGATATCTGGCTTTATACGAGTCTGATTTCGATTCAAAAAATATAGAAAGCATCACGGCGATAACCACAGACCAAAACGACGGCAGTTTTTCTTTTGTTGTTTTGGGAAACATAAGAAACTCCATCGATATTTTTGAGAGAAAAATAATAGAGAAAATCAATAGGGATTCTAATGTCAGCTTTGTCATATCCACTGGGAACGCGGTCTTGAATGGATCGGAAGACAAATACAGGATACTCAACAGAAGCTTGGAAAAATTAGACGTTCCGATAATACTTACTGCAGGAAAAAACGAAGTCTCGAGAAACGGGGATGAAAAATTCTATAAGCATTTTGGACCCTTTTATTTTTCTTTTGAACACAATGGAAGCTACTTTATTTTTCTGGATACGACAGGAAAGACCTCATACCAATGGCAAATGGCATGGTTGGAGAACGAGCTGAAATTTGCTGAAAACCTAAACAATACTTTTCTGTTTATGAATGACGCGCCTTTTCGGATAGACAGCGAGTCCGTTTTCGATGCGGATTTAAGTTACATCGAAGATAGTGTTTTTCGGGGATTCTTGCTGGAAAAAATCGAAAAACATCCCATTACCGCAGTCTTTTCAAACGGTCCAACAATCTATGACGAGAGAGTGTTCAACGGCGTGAATTATTTCATCAGCGGCGGCGGTGGCGGTGGTTTCCTAAGTCAGCAACCAAACAGTTACTTTCATCATTTGGTCGTAAATGTTGCTCCTGATGGTATCACATGGGAGGTAATCAAAGAGGAGTTACCTGCGAAATATACCGCTACAAGACTTTTGGAGAATATTTGGATAGTGATTCATTCGTTTTTTTACATCAACTGGATCAACTTTGTAATTGTTATGGTCTTACTTGCTCTTATAGCCATTTCAATTTACATCCCGGCATCCAAGGAAGTCGATTATTACAGTCATGCCAAGGTGCATTCAGCATCACAGATAATCAAAAATCCTCTGAATATAGCTGTTTTTACGAACAACTACCTGCCATATGTGGCTGGTGTTCCCATATCAATCCATAGACTGTCTTCAGCCCTAAGAAAAAGAGGGCATAATATTATAATTTTTGCGCCCGAATATCCAGGAAACCGTAAGGAAGAAGAAGGCGTTTTTCGATGCAAACCACTATTGCATAAGAAAACCGGAGACTATGATTTTCCAATCATCAATGTTTTCTCCAAGGAAATAGACAGAGAGTTTGAAAAATATGATTTCGATGTCATCCATGTGCATCATCCTTTCTGGATGGGTAAAAAAGGATTGAAGATTGGCATTGGTAAAAATATTCCTGTCATTCTCACTTACCATACCAGATTGGAGTTGTACGCCCACTATCTTCCCAATTTCTTGTTTTCAAGGCTTATCTTCAAAAATATAGTTTCACATAAAATGATCAGAAGGTTTTCGCAAAAATGTGATGCTGTCATAGCGCCTACTCTTTCGGCCTTGTCATACTTGGAGAACATAGGTGTCAGCCGATTGAAGAAGGTGATACCGACAGGGATCGACTCTGAACATTACATTGCATCAGACGATAGCGCGGTGAAGGCAATAAAAGGCGTCTATGCGCCTGAGGGAGAGTTGTTGTTATGTAGCGTGTCGAGATTAAGTGAAGAAAAAAACATATACTTCCTGATCGATGCCATTGAACGGGTACGGGACAACACTGATATTCCATTTCGAACACTTTTAATCGGCGATGGACCGGTTAAGGATAGATTGCAGACGATTATTGAAGAAAAAAATCTAAGCGACATCATTGTGTTAAAAGGCAAAGTCGAGCAATATGACATTCCAAAATACTATCTGGCATCTGATATATTTGTTTATAGCTCCATGTCCGAAACACAAGGCATGGTCATATTAGAAGCCATGACAGGAGGATGCCCTGTGATTGCGGTCCAATCCAGCGGTATCGATGATGTCATTATTGATAATTACAATGGATTCAAGACTGACAACAATATTACAGAATGGTCAGACAGGGTCATTCATCTGTTGGAAAACGCCGAGCTACGCAAGGAAATGAGCCTAAATGCCTTTAACTATTCAAAAGGCTTTACAGTTGACATTATGGCAAAAAAAGTCGAGTCGCTTTATTATAAGGCAATTGAAAGAAAGATCTAATTCGGGGATGGTAGTCATCTTCGTTAAAGAGCTATATTATGCAAATAGAGGAGGATTAAAAGATGACATCTAGAAAAAATAAAAACTTCCCAATTGTTGCAATCGGAGCTTCTGCAGGAGGGTTAGCCGCTTTTGAGGCTTTCTTTTCGGGAATGCCTGATTCTGCGAAGCCTGATATGGCTTTTGTTTTAATACAACATCTGGCACCTGACCATAAAAGCATCCTAACAGAAATAATTGGCAAATTCACCACTATGCAGGTTTTTGAGGTAGAAGATGGCATGACAATACAACCCAACTGCACCTATATCATTCCGCCTGGCAAGGATATGGCTTTGCTGAATGGAGCGCTTCAGCTGCTGGAACCATCAGCGCCACGTGGGCGTCGGTTGCCAATAGACTTTTTTTTCCGCTCAATGTCAGAAGACCAGCATGAGCAAGCCATCGGTATTATTTTGTCAGGCACCGGAACTGATGGCACACTTGGCATACGTGCCATAAAAGAAGAGGGTGGAATGGTTATGGTCCAAAGTCCTGCCTCAGCGGAGCATGACGGTATGCCCAACAGCGCCATAGCCACCGGTTTGGTAGATTATGAGCTGTCGCCTTCGGAAATGCCTTCACAGCTTATGGCCTATGTGAACCATGCATTTGGGAAATTAGCCAAATCGGTAACGTCCTCCACAGCGGAATCGGAAAATATATTAAATAAAATATTTATACTTCTACGTACCCACACTGGGAATGATTTCTCCTCATATAAGCATAGTACCGTCCATCGCCGTATAGAGCGACGTATGGGCATCAATAGGATTGATACCATGGAGAATTATCTCCTCTATGCGCAAGAGACTCCGAGTGAGGTCGAAGCCCTTTTTCAGGATATGCTGATAGGAGTGACTAAATTTTTTAGGGATTCCGATGCTTTTTCAGCTCTCGAAAAGAAAATTGTTCCAAAACTATTTGATAAAAGATCTATCAGCGAGCCAATTCGTATTTGGATACCAGGCTGTTCTACCGGTGAAGAAGCCTATTCAATTGCTATACTTGTCAAGGAAAAACTAAACCTTTTAAAGAAAAACCATCAAATCCATGTGTTCGCAACGGATATTGACAGCAAGGCCATTGATATCGCAAGAAAGGGTGTTTATCCTGAAGGTATTGCTGCAGATGTTTCACAGGAACGGCTGGCTTGTTTTTTTACAGCAGAGGAAAACGGGAATTTTTACCGCATTCATAAAAACATACGGGATATGATGATTTTTTCAGAACAAAACGCAATCAAAGATCCACCCTTTTCAAAGCTGGATCTGATTAGTTGCCGCAATCTGATGATTTATTTAGATGTAAACATACAAAAGAAATTGATTTCGTTGTTTCATTATGCCTTGAAACCTGGAGGGTTTCTCTTTTTAGGCAATTCTGAGACGGTGGGAGAGTTCAACAACCTATATGACACCTTGGACCGTAAGGCGAAGATTTATCAGAGCAGGGCTGATTTTAACGACTTAAAGAGGGGAAACCTTAGTCGACTTCTAGTTTCCACATCGGAAATGAAGCCGATAGGCATCAAAAGCACAGAGAAAGAACCTATGGACACGAAGAATACGCTGCGACATTTGACGGAGCAAACACTTCTGCAGCAGACAAATCTCTCTAGTGCGCTGATTAACGAAAAGGGTGACATCCTATATTTGCATGGTAGAACAGGAAAATACTTGGAACTGCCATCCGGCGAATTTGATCGAAACATACTGAAGATGGCCCGTGTTGGATTGAAGCATACCTTGACAACAGCAATCCATAAGGCTGTCAGGACCAACGAAACAATCCAATATCAAGGGCTGCAGGTCAAGACCAATGGGGATTTCACAACTGTTAACCTGTCTATTCGCGCAGTAGAAACGGATACCGGGGAATTTTCCGGAAAGCATTTGTATCTCGTTATACTTGAGGAAGTTCCACAGACAATCCAAAAACCTGATTTCCAGAATACCGAAACAACCACAGAAGGTGATGTCCACATTGAAGGACTAAAGGCAGAGTTGAGGGCCAAAGAAGAATACCTTCAGGCAGCAAACGAAGAATTGGAAACGTCAAATGAATCACTGAGAGCTTTAAATGAAGAAATGCAGTCGGTCAACGAAGAACTGCAGTCGACCAATGAGGAGCTTGAAACGTCCAAGGAAGAGCTCCAATCAGTCAATGAGGAGCTAACCACTGTCAATTCCGAGCTCCAGATCAAGCTGATAGATTTGTCACAGGTCAACAATGACATGAACAATTTACTGGCAGGCACCAATATCGCAACAGTTTTTGTGGATTATGATTTAAATATCTTGCGATTCACACCGGCTGCTACTAAAATAATTAATCTAATTCCATCTGATGTTGGACGATCGGTAGGTCATGTTTTAACCAATCTAGAAGATTATAACAGTCTGACAAAGGATGTAAAAGAAGTCCTAGACACCCTGAAATCAAAAGAGATAGAAGTGCAGACCAAAGAAGGTCGATGGTACACGTTGCGCATCAATCCTTACCGGACATTGGAAAATGTCATCGAAGGAGCGGTCATCATTTTTATTGATATAGATCAATTGGTAACGGCAAGAGAAGCTTTATATAGAGCGAATGAACGACAACGGTTAGCTGTGGTTGTCAGAGATTCCAGAGATGCCATTACGGTACAGGACTTGAAGGGTCAAATCTTGGCGTGGAATTTATCCGCAGAGCGGTTGTACGGATGGAATGAAAGGGAAGCCTTGGATATGAATGTTAGCAATCGGATTCCTGAAGATCTTAAAATGAAAGAATCTGAGGTTCTTAAATCACTTTCACTTTCAGAGATATTGGAACCCTATAAAACCAAACGTATCAGAAAAGATGGGTCGGTTGTCGAAATATGGATGATCGCTACAGCGTTGGTTGACGAGAAGGGTAAAATGTATGGAATAGC
>JAUYTY010000141.1 GCA_030694905.1 Eubacteriales bacterium
CAATATATGCAATTGAACCAATCGATATGCCTTCTGTTGCGTCATCGATTTCCACAGAGACTTTATAGGTAAGCTGATTCTGGTCCGGAATCGGGCTAATTGCTTTAATCCTGCCATCGTAACGGACACCATTAATCCTGACGATTGTTGGGGTGTCCAATTTGATTTCATTTACATCCTTGAGAGTCACACCTGTTTCTATAACCAATTTATTGCTGGCAACAACCACAACTGGATACCCTTGAGGTACCAGTTCAGACTCTTCGTACAGAATACTGATGACCGTGCCGAAGCCATCACTGAATATGATAGTATCTTCTACTAGTGATTTGTATGCCTCATATCCATTTTTTGAAGCCAAATACTGTGACAAGGCCATCTGTTCGTCTTCGCTTCCAGCACCTTGCTCCGCTTTTGAAAGCACTTCAAGAGATTGAAGGTAATCCTTCTCTGAAATGGACAGGGCCAGTGCTGCCTCTTCAAGAGTTGATGATGAAATAACACCTTCCTTATGCAGCGAGATCATGTCATTATAATTTTTTTCGTGAAAATCAAACAAAGATTTTGCTTTCTCAACATTTAGGGATGCGGCATTGATCTCTTCCCGGCTGGCGCCTTTCAACGCTTTCTGATATTGGGCATAAGCAGCGTCCATCTGATTCTTTGCCGCAGCCATTTGGTATCCTATATCAGTTGTGTCTACAGATGCCAGAGTGTCTCCAGGAGCGACCTTGTCTGAAACCGCTACACTCAAAGACTGTAAATAACCACTGGTCTTGAAAGAGTATTTTTTAATCTGATCACTTTGTACAACACCAACGTTTTTCAAAATACGGCTATAGGTGTCTTCTGCGGCCAATATGGTTTGAACAGTTACGGGTTTTTCTATTTCCTGTACAACAGGAGTTGTACAGGCAGTTATTATCATAACAAAGAGAATAAGAATCATTATTTTTTTCATATTTTCACCATTGTTTGAATCAATTCAGTTCTTTGACAGTGCAGTTTTCTTTATCATAAACACAGAATTTTGTAAAGCCATTCTTAGATAGCTGGTCAAGGACTTTGTTCAGTTTTTTGGGTTTGAGATTAATTGTCACCGAATAGCCTTCAGATCTGAAATCATCCGCAGAGTTCATGACTTCTGTGAAATCATCATAATCTTCATAAAACAATGCAAGCTTGTTGATATTCGGAACGATGAAGTTATCATCGATAAGCTTGTTTACCAGTCTTTCAAAACCAATCGAAAAACCGACAGCAGGGATGTCTTGACCGATAAATTGTCCAATCATTGTATCATATCTGCCACCACCTGCAATTGAGTAGCCAAGATCCTCATAGACCATCTCAAAGATGGGGCCTGTATAATAACCCATACCCCTTACCAGTGTGAAATCATAAGCAATATCATATTTGTTCCTTGCCATTTTACGGACGCTGCTTATGATATATTCCATGTTGTTTAAGACATCTCTGGAGACGCCAAATTCTGAAAGAATAGATAGGTCGCCGGAATTTAAATGCTTTGTTGCTTCCATTATACTATTTATGTTATCTTTGTTGTAACCTTTTGAAAGCAATTCTTGCTCTATTCCTTGGATACCGATCTTATCCAGCTTATCAAGGATGATACAAACATTATCAAATGAATCTTCATCAAACCCGCAGTTCAATATAACAGATCTAAGTATCCTACGGTCATTGATCTTAATCTGAAAGTTATTGACATTCAAGGAATTCAAAGCCTTTGCAGAGGCGGTCAACAGCTCTATTTCAGCGTTACTTGAACCGTCACCGATGATATCTATATCGCATTGCTTGAAGCTCCTGTATCGTCCTTTTTGGGCTCTTTCCGCACGAAAAACGTTGCCGACCTGAATCGCCTTCATCACTGCAGGCAGGTTGTGTCTGTTGTTGCAATAAAAACGGCTTAATGGAATGGTTAGATCGTAGCGGAGTCCCAACTCAACAATCTCATCTTCTGTTAGACCCTGCTTGTTGAGATCAAGCTTGTTTCCACGTTTCAATATCTTATAGATCAGTTTTAGGTTATCTCCACCTTGGCTTCCCAAAAGGTTTTCTATATTTTCCACGACAGGTGTTTCAATCAGTTCAAAGCCTGATTTTTTGTAAACATCTATGATCGTTCTTTCAACATAATCCCTGATTGCTTGTTCATTAGGCAGGAAATCTCTCATTCCCTTTGCAGGGTTCAAATTGTTCTTCATATACATATCTCCTTATATTTCCAGTATGTCAAAACTGTTATTTAGTAAATCGACGTAAAGCAATTTTCCTTTGAGTGGTAAGTCCTTATTTAAGAGAACCTTGATACATTCAGCGACCTGAAAAGAAGCTGCGGCTGCAGGCGTAAAGGAGGGATTGCCCAAAACGCTTTCTATCCCTTTTTCTGAGCTTGAGCCATAGATTTTAGAAAGCAGATTGTCACCGGGTATAATGACACTTAATTGGAAATACCAACCTGCAATGGCACCATGTATCAGAGGTAAGTCATGCTCGCAACATGTCGCCTCCAATAGCAGACGGGTTTCGATATTGTCAACAGCGTCAATCACAAGATCATGATCACGAATGATTGAATGAATATTTTCAGGTGTCAGTTTGTGAGAAACGGCTATCAGTTCCGTATCAGGATTGACCAGATGAACTCTAGCTTTAACTGCCTCTGCCTTACTCATCCCAAGATTCTTCATTGTTGAATACAGCTGTCTGTTGAGATTGGACTCTTCAAAGACATCACCATCGACAACGGTAAGATATCCAAGACCGATGCGAATCAGCATTTCTATGATGTAACCACCTAATCCACCACATCCAACCACCAGTACCTTGCTATTTTTTAGAACAACCATATCTTCTTCGCTGATTGTGCTGTGATTTCTTTCATATCGTTTCTCCACATGGCACCTCCTAAAACATTCTATAGTATATCATATTTCATCATTTTTAAAAATGATAATTTGGGTTTTATATGATTAAAAGTAACGGTATATCAATAATTATATCAAATTTTTATATAATGATGTGAAACATTTAGGAAAATCAGAGAGAAAAAAGCTTCAATTTCAAAATAATCATACAAAGTATAAATATGTAAAGATTACAAATATATTTCTAAAACAGTTGTGACGCTAAATACTTCATGCTATAATGACAATATCTAATATAAAACATAACAATAGAGCTGAGTAAAATTTTTAAATGTTTAAAATAATAATCATAGGAGGATTTTATGAGCGAAGAAAAAAAATGTCCAGTAACAGGCATGACAAAGCATAAAACTGCGGGAGGTGGCACGACTAATCGCGACTGGTGGCCAAATCAGTTGAATCTTAAGATGCTTCATCAGAACTCTGTGATGAGAAACCCTATGGGGGAAGAATTCAATTATGCTGAAGAATTCAAGAAACTTGACCTCGATGCATTGAAAAAAGACTTATATGCCTTGATGACCGACTCACAGGACTGGTGGCCAGCAGATTATGGCCATTATGGACCACTTTTTATCCGTATGGCATGGCACAGTGCCGGCACATATCGAATGGGAGATGGTCGAGGCGGTGCAGGATCAGGCAATCAACGTTTTGCACCTCTCAATAGCTGGCCAGATAATGTAAATCTTGATAAGGCACGAAGACTGCTATGGCCAATCAAGCAGAAGTATGGCAAAAAAATTTCATGGGCGGATCTTATGATTCTTACAGGAAATTGCGCATTGGAATCCATGGGATTCAAGACCTTTGGATTTGCAGGCGGTCGTGAGGACATATGGGAGCCTGAAGAGGATGTTTATTGGGGTGAAGAAAGCGAATGGCTTGGTGACAAACGTTACTCAGGCGATCGTGAACTTGAAAATCCATTGGCAGCAGTACAGATGGGTCTTATTTATGTTAATCCAGAAGGACCAAACGGCGAACCTAGTGCAATCGCTTCAGGTAAAGACATTCGAGAAACTTTCGCCCGTATGGCAATGAATGATGAGGAGACTGTTGCGCTGATTGCAGGCGGTCATACCTTTGGTAAATGTC
>JAUYTY010000147.1 GCA_030694905.1 Eubacteriales bacterium
CTGTAAAGTTTATTAAGCCAAAAGCAGTTGTGCCGATCCATTATAAAACATTTCCAATTGTAAATGCCGATCCGGAAGAATTTAAGAATAAGGTAAAGGATTCAGAAGTCATAGTGATTGATTTCAATGAATCGATAGAAATGGAATAATTGATGAAAAAGAAACTGATATCATTAATAGCCATATTCTTGTTCTTATCTATTATCTCAGCATACGCCAATACAGGCGGTGTGGAAGGGCTTATAACTGTAAAGGGCAAAGTTGTTGAGATAGTAACACACTTAAAACCGGATGATCTGAATGCAGGAGAAGGTTCATTGATTCAGGAGCAACAGATAGTGAAAGTAAGAGTCATGTCTGGAGAATTTAAAGGCAGGGAGTATCTCGTTGAGAACAATATGGGCAGCAATGAGTACTATAACATAAGAGTTGAAGAAGGAGATAATATACTTCTTGTTCTGGACACTACCACAGATCAAATGCAGGTTTACATATCAGGGTTTGCCAGGGATACTTATGAGATAATTATCATTCTGATGTTTGTTTTATTGCTTCTGGCAGTGGGGAGAATGAAAGGTCTCAAGTCGGTGATTACATTGACTATTACTCTTGTGGTGATATTGAAGGTAATCGTACCGGCCATCATCAGCGGCAGAAACCCTATAATGGTCTCTGTGGCCGGCAGTATAGTCATTACCGTTCTGACTCTTACAATCGTATCCGGAATAAACAGAAAAAGCCTGTCAGCGATTCTAGGAACACTATCAGGTGTTTTTATGGCAGGCGGAATAGCTTATGTCATTGGCACATTGTCTAAGCTGACCGGT
Source organism: Eubacteriales bacterium (assembly GCA_030694905.1). GTDB lineage: Bacteria > Bacillota > Clostridia > Tissierellales > Dethiosulfatibacteraceae > 38-11. The sequence continues at coordinate 828 of JAUYTY010000147.1, forward strand.
TTGAATTCAGAGGAAGCGGTAATGCTTATGTACATTCCCGGTGACATAGATCTTAACCTCAAGGGAATACTATTTGCTGGAATATTGATTGGAACTTTGGGAGCAGTGATGGATGTCAGTATGTCAATCGCCTCATCAATGCACGAAATTAAAAGAATCAAGAGTGACATTTCTAGAAAGGATCTCTTCAAGTCGGGAATGAATGTTGGACGGGATATAATGGGAACGATGAGCAATACTTTGATATTGGCTTATACCGGCGCTTCAATTCCAATCCTAATAATATTCACCGCTTATAATATTTCATTCATTGAAATCGTAAACCTGGATGTCATGGCAACTGAGATCATCAGAGCGGTTGCAGGTAGTATTGGCATAATACTATCGATTCCACTTACAGCAGCAATAACAGTTTTTACTGAAAAATAAAAATATTCTGTAAATAGAGGGGGCATTCTAGTTGTATAAGAGGGATCTATTCACCTTAACAACATCAGATCAGGTCAAGTTGTGGGGCGTTAAGAGTTCAGCCAGTGACGCTAAAGCTGTAGTAGTTATTATACATGGTTTTGCTGAGCATCTGGGAAGGTATGAAATTCTCACCGAAAAACTCTTGAAATCGAACTTCAACGTTTATCGGTATGATAACAGAGGGCATGGCAAAAGCGGGGGAAAGATCGGACATTTAAATGATTTTAACGATTTTGTTACAGATACTGATTTGGTCGTTGAAAAGGCAACCCAAGAAAACCCTGATCTGCCTATATTTATGTTAGGCCATAGTATGGGTGGTTTTATTGCTTTTCTATATGGTCTGAAACATGGATATAAACTGAGAGGGCAGGTTTTATCCGGTGCGGCTACAGATTACAATCCAGAAATTAAAGGCATGAAAGGTACTTTAATTAAAGTCGCCAATAAGATTTATCCTGACTTTATGATCAAGAATGATTTATCGGAAATGATTTCAAGAGACCGGGAAATTGTTAGAAGTTATCAATCAGACCCGTTGGTATTCGACAAGGCAACCGCAGGGTTCTACTATCAATTTTTGATTGCAGGTACAAAATATCTGGTTGACCGCAGAAAGGATTATACGTGTCCTTGCCTGATTCTACACGGGGAAAATGATAAAATAATAGAAAAGAAAGTATCGGAAAAACTGTTTGAAATTATAGCATCCGATGACAAAACCTTGAAGATATATGAAGGGCTGTATCATGAGATCCTAAATGAACCTGAAAAAGAACTGGTATTTGGAGATATTTTGGAATGGATTGAAGTGAGATGCTAAAAGATATTTATTTAACAAAGCTTATATGATATAATCAAAAATAGAGAAAAGCAAAAGGAGAAACTATATGTATGGATTGTTCTTAGTGTTGAATGACATCTACAAATTGGATGAACTACATGAAATGTTTTATGAAGAGGAGGTTGGAGCAACCACAATAGACAGTCAGGGAATCGGTAGGGTTTTATTGGATCATCATATCGATATTCCAATGCTGGCAAGCATGAGAAAACTTATTGATGGTAGAAAGCCATACAACAAGCTGATCATAAGCGTTATTAAAGATGAGGAAAAGCTGAAGAGAGTGACTAATAAAATAAAAAAAGAATTGAATTATTTTTCTGAGCCAGGGATAGGATTCATGTTTGTAATACCTGTCATTGAGTGTTATGGATCTAAAGAAGGATGTCCGGTAGAAGATGATATTGTCTGATGTAGAATTAGAATAGCCTTTGCAGTAAGCAAAGGCTATTTTTTATTTTTTCACAATTACTGTTTGGGTGTAGCTGTTCCAATCTAATTCAAATCCGAAAGACTCTAGAACTACCCTGATGGGCAAGTAAGTCCTATCGTTTTTAATGACAGATATGGTATCGTTATAAACCAATTCATCGTTAACCAAAACATAAGGTTTTCCAATGGGAATTTTAACTGTTATGCCATTTAATACAGCTACAGCTGTGTTGCTCTCTGGAATCCAGTCGACTTTTGCTCCGAAGTATTCAAGTGTGATTCTGAAAGGAACCTGGGTTCGGTCATTATTGTCTATAAAAGGGAAACCATAGCTATCATCATATTGGATATACTCGTCAAATGCAGTTACATTGACCACACCACTCAAAGGATTTGAAATGATTGAATTGTTAAGTGTTGCTTCGTCTAAAATTGACAGATTCAGTTGATTGATCAATTCAACATAAAGATTATCGTCTGTGCGCTGGTTTAACTTGTTTAGCAAGAGTTCATATGATACTGTTGAGTCAGGCTTGTTTTCTGTGTAGATCGTATGGGTTGTGCTAATCTGATCGTCTGTCAACATATAAAAATCATGTCTCAATCTTCCCTGTTGGTCCGGTACTGGATCATCGAAGGTTGCATCAATATGGTACCATTGATTATCAACATACACCATATTCCAAATGTGTTCTTCTCCGGCGTTTCCGATAACAAGCTTGGACGGTATTTTAAGCTCATTTGCCATGCGGTGGAACAATAGAGCATACCCACTGCAGACCGCTGTGCCTTTACTCAAAATGTCATAATGGGTTCTATAGGTAAGGCTGGTATCGTATTTCGCATTCAATACAATCCAGTCATGCACAGCTTTGATTTTTTCGTGTATGGTCATATCAGGCTTGATAATCCGGGCTAGAATTTCCTTTATCTTCTGATTCGCATATTCTTCCTGAGCCTTGGTCAACAGATGGCTTGTGCTGAAATTGATATCTAATTTGCCATTATAACCCGTGTATTCCCACCTTAAGGACATAATCGTGTATTTTAAGTACTCGTCAAAATTGATTATGTTGCTTAAAACGTTTTTCAGGTCATCTGAATTACCCGTGTATCTTATGTCAATCGATGTCTCTCTTGATCTGAGGCCGTTTATTATCATGCTTTGCAGCGTATCAAGAGAACCGGTTTCATTATTATAGCCAAATGCATAACTAAATTGTGAAGTTAGTAAAGTTAAAACAATCAGTATGAGGATTAGTTTTCTTTTCATTAATCACCTTTTACCTTCACTTATTATTTAATTTTATTATGCCATATAATTAAACATAAAAAAATATTAAAAACGGTAACCTTGCAATCATAGCTAATGCCTTAGATCAACGGCTTTGCGCATCTATCTTTCGATAGATTTGCCTTTTTCATTATTTAATATATATTTTCAAATAAGATATTGATAAATTGTATCAATTATATTTATGAATGTCAAATTATTATAATATTAGTCCTTTTATGATATAATAAGCCTAAGAGAGGTAGTCAGCTATGAAATTTCCTAAAGATATATACTATATAATGGACCGATTGAATGGCAATGGTTACGAGGCTTATCTAGTTGGTGGTGCAGTCAGAAACATTCTATTGAATCTGGAAGTGAAGGATTATGATATCACTACAAATGCCAGACCTTCAGAACTTATTGGGTTGTTTAAAAAGACAATATTGACGGGAGCGAGGTTTGGGACGGTGACAGTTGTGATTGACGCCAATAGCTATGAAATCACCACTTACAGAAGAGACTACGAATATTTGGACAGCAGAAGGCCGTCAGTTGTCACATTTTCAGATGAATTGGAGGAGGATTTGACAAGAAGAGATTTCACTATCAATGCGATATGCATGGATAAACAAGGCACGATGATTGATCCTCTTAATGGTATAGAAGATATAAATAACGGCATCATTAGAGCAATTGGAAATCCTGATATCCGTTTTAAGGAAGATGCTTTAAGAATGATGAGAGCTATCCGATTGATGTCAGAGATAGAGTTTACAATTGAAGAGAAAACCTTGAATTCTATAGCCAAAAATGCGGCAACAATAAGCTATATCAGCGCAGAAAGGATCCAAAATGAACTAAACAAAATTCTCTTATCAAGAAAGCCTTCATTAGGATTGTTTAAAATGCTGGAAACCGGAATTCTTGGCACAATAATACCTGAGATTATTCCATGCGTTGGATTTCAGCAGTTCAGCAGTTATCATAATCAAGATGTTTTTAGTCACACTATGATTGTTATGGACAACACATTGCCAAAACTCGAGATAAGGCTTGCGGCTTTGTTTCATGATATTGATAAGCCCAATTGCCTAACAATTGATGAAAATGGAGAAGGACATTTCTATGGGCATCATATCGAATCAGCTAGAATAAGCAGAGAAGTGTTGAAAAGATTGAAATATCCAAACGATGTGATCGAAAAAGTCTACCGATTGATCAGATATCATCCTCTGAAAGAGATAAATATCGGTGATAAAGGTGTAAAGAGGTTTATCAACAAAGTTGGCAAGGATAATCTGGAGGACATGTTTAATCTTAATTACGCTGATATTATAGGGAAATCAACATACAAGGGCATCGGCAAGTTGAAGAACATGGAAGAGCGGACACAACGGATTTTAAATAGTCATGACCCGCTTAGCTTAAGAGATCTTGCTATGAAAGGAAAAGATATTAAAGAACTTGGGATTAATGAAGGCCCATTGATTGGCGAAATTCTTGACCGATTAATGACCTTGGTATTTGACAATCCTGAAGACAATAACAGAGAAAGACTGCTGGAACATGTTAAGGAAATGATGAAAGAGAACCCTCTTGATTGAACAAGAGGGTTCGTATTAGGTTCTGTCAATTGGCTAAGACTTCAGTCCATATTCGGTAATAGAGCTGGAGAGAATCGCCCAGATCTCTGAACATTTCCGTACGCTCAAGAATATCGTCCGATGGATTAAATCCGGGATTATCAAAGAGAAATTCATCTACCTCATTGATAGCCTCTGTATGTACTGTTGAGTACCAGACGTAGTCAATGTTTAGAAGTGTGTTTTCTTTTTCAGTCAGGAAATTCATGAACATCTCCGCTTCCTTCTTGTGTGTTGACGTTTTAGGGATGAACATCGCATCAACCCAAACATTGGATCCTTCCTCGGGCACATAGTACGCAAGATTCTCGTTCTCACCCATAGCCGCCACGGCCTCACCTGACCAAAGTAGCGCTACAGCCGCTTCTCCACCGATCATCATGTCTCTTACCTCATCCACAACGTAAGCCAGCACAAGGGGTTTTTGTTGTATAAGAAGTTGTTTCGCTTCTTCAAGTTCCGATTCATCTGTTGTATTCAGAGAATAACCCAATTTCTTAAGAGCAGCACCAAAAGAATCACGTTGACTATCCATCATAAGTATCTGACCGGCGTAGCCTTCATCCCACAGAAGATCCCAACTGGTTGGGGTTCCGTCAACTTTTGTCGTATCATAAAGAATTCCCAAAGTACCCCAAAAATACGGAACGGTGTATTTGCCCTCAGGGTCGAATGCGGTCTTTCTGAAATCCTCATCAATATACTGATAATTGGGAATGTTGTCATAATCCAACTCTAAAACCCAGCCTTCGTTGATAAGTCTTTCTATCATGTAATCACTTGAAATGATAAGGTCAAAATTTGTTGCTCCGGACTTTACCTTGGTATACATGTCCTCAGGTGTCGGATAAATCTCATAATTTATTTTCACATCGAACGATTTTTCAAATTCATCCAATAGGTCCATGTCGATGTATTCTCCATAATTAAGAACGTTCAATACGACTTTGTCCTTGTTTCCACTACTGCACCCTGTAAATATGAGCGAGAGCGCTATTGCCAATACCAATATAAATGTTTTTTTCTTCATTTAATAATTACCTCCATTGTTTTTTTGCCCATCAACCAGGGCTGATCGTTTGTTTATAATAAACAGTAGTATAAGAACTGCTGTAAGCATCAATGTGGATAATGCGTTTATAGTTGGCTTGACACCCCTTCTTGCCATGGAGTATATGACGATTGAAAGGTTGGTGACGCCTGAACCTGTTGTAAAAAAACTGATTACGAAGTCATCAATCGATAATGTAAAGGCAATCAGAAAACCTGTGATGATGCCTGGCATTATTTCCGGGATAACCACCTTTCTTAATGCATATAGAGGTGTTGCGCCTAGGTCCAGTGCCGCTTCTGTAAGATGCTTGTTCAAGCTTTTCAATTTTGGCATAACCGCTAGTATGACAAAAGGTATATCGAATGTTATATGGGACAATAGCATGGACAAAAATCCCAGTCGCATATTTGTGGACAAATACAAAATCATCAAGGACAAACCGGTTACAATATCAGGATTGACCACAGGCAGATAATTTATGTTGACCATGATTGATTTTGGCGTTTTATTGAAATTGTAAAGCCCTATTGCTGATATGGTGCCGATAAACGTTGCAATCGTGGCAGCAAGGACAGCAACAATGACTGTATAATACAAGGCCGTTTTAATATCTCTGTCATTGAATAGGTCAATATACCATTTTAAGGTGAAGCCACCCCAGTTGCCTCTTGAGGTTGAGTCATTGAACGAGTAAGTCACCAGCACCAGAATCGGAGCATAAAGAAATACGAATATCAGACCCATATAGATTTTATGAAGATTTCTTTTTACCATAAGTTGGAACCGCCCCCTTCCTTATCCACATCAAACCTATTCAATATAGACATGGATACCAGTATAATCAACATCATCATAATAGCGACTGCGGATCCGAAGTTCCAGTCCCCTGTGACTAAAAACAGATTTTCAATTAAAGTTCCAATGTATAGGCTTCGATTGCCTCCCAAGAGTCTTGGGATAACAAATGAACTTACGGCAGGCATGAAGACCATTATGATGCCTGATATGACACCTGGAAGACTCAACGGCAGTATGACCCTTAGAAAGGTGGTTCTGTTATCAGCTCCCAAGTCGTGCGATGCTTCCACAAGATGCTGGTCCATTTTGCTGAGAGCGGTATAAATCGGCAATACCATAAACGGTAAAAAATTGTAAACCATGCCTATTATGATGGCTGAATTGTTGTATAGAAGCCTTAGGCTTGGAAATCCCAGCATATTCAAGAAATTATTGATGATGCCATTGTTCCCAAGTATTGTCATCCAAGCATAGGTTCTCAACAGCATATTCATCCACATTGGCAGAATAAACAGCAATAAAACTGTGTTTCTGTGTTTTATATTGATTTTTGATATGATAAAGGCAATCGGATAACCCAGAACCAAACAAAAGATTGTGGATACAAGGGCAAGATTGATGGATCTGATAGTAACACCAATATATAGAGGATCGAAAAACAGCTTGTAGTTATTCAATGTGAAGTTGATGGTCTTAATGTTATTGACTTCCTTGGTGGTAATACTATACAAGAAAACCAGCACGATGGGTAAAACGATGAAGATAAACATCCAGACAACATAAGGATATGCGAAGAACTTTTGCTTTTTATTCATTCTAAGCCTCCTTAGACATAATATGGATATCCTCTGGTGTGAACTTCAATCCCACCCGGTCTCCTACCGGGGATTGGTAGGTACTCTGCACCAGAATGTCAAGAGCTCCTACGTTGACAATCATCTCATAATGGACACCTTTGAAAATGGTTGACGTGACGGTGCCTTTTAGATACCCTTCCTTTTCGGGCACCATGACAATATCTTCAGGTCGTAAAACGACATGTATGCTTTCATTTTTATTAAATCCATAGTCTACACATTTAAAGGTTCTACCCAGAAAGGTCACCAGATAATCTTCATTCATAACACCATCTATAATATTGCTCTCACCGATAAAGTCAGCGACAAAGGCATTTTCAGGCTCATTGTATATATCGACTGGTGTTCCTATTTGCTGAATCTCTCCATGGTTCATAACAACAACCGTATCTGACATGGTCAAAGCTTCTTCCTGGTCATGCGTAACATATACAAATGTGATCCCTACCTCCCGTTGCATGTGTTTCAGCTCAAGCTGCATCTCTTTTCTCAGCTTAAGGTCCAATGCCCCCAGGGGTTCGTCCAGCAGCAACACTTTTGGCTTGTTTATTAGGGCTCTTGCAATGGCTATTCGCTGTTGCTGACCACCTGACAATGAGTCTATGTTACGGCTTTCAAAACCTTCGAGATTGACAAGTTTCAGCATTTTTTTGACTTCTTCTTTAATGATGGCATCGCTGGTTTTCTTGATGCGCAGACCGAATGCTATATTCTCATATATGTTGAGATGTGGAAATAAAGCGTATTTTTGAAAAACAGTGTTAATTTGCCTTTTATGTGGAGGCACGTTATTGATGTTTTTACCCTCGAAAAACAGATCACCCTCAGTCGGAAATTCAAAACCACCCAATATTCGCAAAGTGGTGGTTTTCCCGCAGCCACTTGGTCCCAATAGCGTCAAAAACTCGTTCTCATTGACATATAGGTTGATTTTATTGAGAACCCTGACATCATAATCTTTAGATATGTTTTTTAATTCGATGATTTTATTGCCCAAGATGGCCTCCTTTAAAAATAAGGTGGGGTACTGACCCAAAGTATTCTTGCAATGTTTTTCCCGGGATTTGATATGTAGTGGGTATTTCTTGTCTTGAAATAAAAGCTTTCACCTTTCTTCACCTTGTGCTTTTCTTCGCCGTAATGCAAATAGATGCTGCCTGATAAAACATATCCGAATTCTTCTCCCTCATGAGGATGATCGGGCTTGGTTTCGCTGAAACTCTCCATTTCAACTAGGATAGGTTCCATCATATTTTTTTGCGCATTTGGGATAATCCAATTGATGCTATAGGAGCCGTCAAATTCTTTGACAAAAACATCTTCGTTCCTAAAAACCATCTTCTCTTCTTCAGTTTCACTAAAAAAATTGTTCAGACTTGATCCCAGGGATTCCAGCAGATCAATCAATGTGGCTATGGACGGTGAGGTCAGATCCCTTTCAAGCTGAGATATGTAACCCTTGGTCAGTTCGCATCTATCAGCCAACTCTTCCTGTGTCAAACCTCGCCGCACTCTCAGTGTTTTAATCTTTTCGCCGATTTCCATTTTGCACCTCTTCATTTTATTAAATAAAAAGTTTAGTAATATAAAACATTTTATTTAGCAAGACTATTATACTAATGACTATTTTCAATGTCAATGGAATAAGTATAATATTGGGTGTTTTATACTATTATATATCAGATTATTACTAAATGTTTATCAACAGGGTTCTTGGGTTCAGGTGGCGTCTGAAACGCCATCTAAATCTTAGAAACCGTTATCCAGGGACTCTACAGTGCTTATCTCCCACTTCTATAAGTGGGAGATAAGCACTGTTAGTCATCGGAAAAATAATAAACTTTGATTTATATTATTTTTGTGTAATTATTTGTTTTTCTATTTTTATTGAAATTTTCAATAATTTATCATAAAATAAGTAAACAATAAAAATCAAACCATGTAAAGCAGAAAGGCAGGCGAAAAATCAAATGACTGAAAAAAAGACTATTTTTAGTGGCATACAGCCATCAGGCGGACTGACGTTGGGAAATTACCTAGGGGCTATAAAAAACTGGGTATCGTTGCAGGAATCTTATAATTCCATATATTGCATCGTTGATCTGCATGCCATTACCGTGCCAAAAGAGCCTAAAGACCTAAGACACAATACGCTAGAGGTTTTAGCAAACTACATCGCTTCGGGCTTGGATCCAGATAAGAATATTCTGTTTATTCAATCTCATGTGTCCGCACATGCGGAACTGGCATGGATTCTGGACTGCTTTGCATATATCGGAGAGCTCAGCCGAATGACACAGTTTAAAGACAAGTCAAAAAAGAATGAAGGAAATATTACTGCCGGCTTGTTCAATTATCCCACTCTCATGGCTGCGGATATCTTACTCTACAATACTGATCTGGTGCCAGTTGGAGAAGACCAGAGACAACATCTCGAGTTGTCAAGAGATATCGCCCAGAGATTCAACAATAGATTCAGCCCCACATTTGCAGTTCCGGAACCATACATATCGAAAGTGGGAGCCAAAGTAATGAGTCTGCAGGATCCAACCAGTAAGATGTCCAAGTCTGATGATAATGAAAACTCTTACATATTACTAAATGATAAGCCTGATGACATAATGAGGAAATTCAAACGGGCGGTAACCGATTCAATAGGTGTTGTTGGTTATCAGGATGAACAGCCCGGCATCAAGAACATGCTGGACATCATATCGAAAATCACAGAAGAACCGGTCCAACGGATAGTTGATAGATATAGTGGAAAGGGATACGCTGATTTTAAGGTGGAGACAGCTGAGGTGGTGATTGAGGAGTTGAGGCCTATCAGAGAAGAAGCTGAAAAGCTTATGAAAGATAAGGAATATCTCCAAAAAATCTATCAGTCAGGGGCGGAAAAAGCTGAAGAGATTGCACGTAAAACATTGAGGAAGGTCTATAAAAAGGTCGGCTTTGTTCCAAGGTATTGATCGCTATTTTATTATGGCTTAAGTAGATCCATTGACAGATTAACGTTATTTTGGTAGTATTGTTTTTAACAATATATAAATACAGTGAAGAAGAGGAGTAGGCGTCAAAACTTTTAGAGATTGGGATTCCAGGCTGAAATGTCCCATAAGTCACTAGGTGCTGAATGTAGCTTTGGAGTAGATAATCTGAGCTTAGTAGGATTGTCCGGCTATGCCGTTATAGAATCAAGAGCCAATTGGAATTAAGGTGGTACCGCGGGTTTTCTCGTCCTTTAGAGAAGGCTCGTTTTTTTGTTTTTGATCAATAGTTCAGGAGGTGTATTTTGTATTATTTTGGAATGGTGTTGTTTGCATCAGGCATGGCAGTGGTGTTTGGATCTGACAGATTTTTCAAGAAAGGTAAAATTAAGGATTTAAAGACGTTGCTTAAAGTAAAATCTGCAGGTTTGGGATTGACAGTAGTAGGAATGATTATCATGATTTACAACTATAGATAAGAGGTGATAGATTTGGGAAATTTAGCCAAGGCTTATAATCCGAAAGAATTTGAAGACAGAATTTACAAAATGTGGGAGGATGAAGGCCATTTTCATGCGAAAATCAATCCGGACAAAAAGCCCTTCACGATTGTGATACCACCACCTAACATTACAGGTCAGCTTCATATGGGACATGCGCTTGATCACACATTACAGGATGTGCTGATCAGATGGAAAAGGATGCAGGGTTATGAGGCGTTGTGGCTTCCAGGTTCTGATCATGCCAGTATTGCAACAGAGGTTAAGGTTGTTGAGAGACTCATGGAAGAGGAAGGCAAGACAAAGGATGACATAGGTAGAGATGAGTTTCTGAAAAGAGCATGGAAATGGAAAGAGGAGTTTGGCGGTAGAATAACGGACCAGATGAGGAAGCTGGGAGACTCCTGTGATTGGGAGAGGGAAAGGTTCACCATGGATGAGGGCTGCTCTAAAGCCGTCACTGAAGTTTTTATCAAACTTTATGATAAGGGTTTGATTTACAAAGGTAACAGAATTATCAACTGGTGCCCGGATTGTCTGACTTCAATATCAGACGCTGAGGTTGAACATGAAGATAAACCCGGAAAATATTATTATGTCAAATATCCTTTTACAGACAAACCTGATGAGTTTTTTATCATTGCAACAACAAGACCGGAGACTATTTTTGGAGACACTGCCATTGCTGTTCATCCTAAGGATGAAAGATACAAGCATCTAATAGGCAAAAAAGTATTGGTGCCTATCATCGACAGGGAGATAGAAA
>JAUYTY010000149.1 GCA_030694905.1 Eubacteriales bacterium
TATAACACTTATCCCGGGATTTGTGGCCTTTCCAACTGCTGCGCTGGTGCTTCAGAACGGAGGGGGCTACATGCAGATCGGTGCATTTATTTCAACATTGATGATGGTCGGTGTTATGACAGCTCCTTTGGAGATGAAATATTTCGGTAAGAAAATGACCATTATCAGAAATACATTGGCATTTCTGTTTTCCTTTGTAGTGGCGTTGGTGATTGGGATGGTGATGAGTTGATGTTTAAACAATTGATAAAACAATACAGATTGTTCTTAATCGCCTCTATCGCCACTATAATACTGTATCTGATTAACCGGGAAGTAGGACTAAGGGCGATTGGCATGACAACATATAGCTTCAAAGAAATGTTCACAGTCTTGCCGCCTGTATTTTTACTACTAGGGTTACTAGATGTATGGGTCCCACGAGAATTGATGATCACATTCATGGGGGAAAAAGCAGGAATAAAAGGAATTCTGCTAGCCTTCTTTTTAGGGTCGGCTGCTGCGGGACCTTTGTATGGTGCATTTCCTGTTGCGGCTGTTTTGATGAAGAAAGGTGCTAGATTCAGTAATGTAATGATATTCATCGGAGCCTGGTCAACGACGAAAATTCCAATGTTCCTTTTTGAGATGGCTTCTCTTGGAAAAACCTTCGCATTTACAAGACTGCTGGTGGATAAACCAGGAATCATCATAATCGCATTGCTGATTGAAAGGCTGATGAAAAAAGAAGAGATTGAAAACATATACATAAATGCATCAAAAATGTGAAAAGGGAGGCTTAACCGCCCCCCACAACCGGAATCAAAATGATGTGGTCATTATCTTTAACAATATAAGATAACGGCTCTTTTTTTTGGTTGACTAATAAAGTACCTACTTCACTTTGAGGTAGTTTCAATAACATGATTAAATTTTCAAGGCTGCCTTCAAAATTTCCAATAGAAAATGTTTTTTTCTTATTCGCATACCAATATAAATGGCCTTTTAATTCGATGTTTACCACAATATCACCTCATATGGTTGTTAAATCAAGTTCTTCCAGTTTTTCAGCAGTAGGGATGCCCTCATTGTCCCAACCACGAATCAGGTAGTATTCTGTCAGAAGTTTGGTCATATTAGGTAGAATACCTGCTGCTGCACCGGTTTTTCTGTCGTGATATTGCAGTCTTGGTGGCAATTGATCGTCTTTTCTGCTGATACCTATAGAATTATTGTATAGACGTTTGATATTGTGCAACCTTTCACCAATAACCATAAGCTCATCACCAGACAAGTTCCAACCTGTAACCGCATTAATCCATGATGTAAGGGTTTCGGGGCTGGTTTTTCCACGGATAAGGAACTTGCACAGGCCCAATGCATTATAGACGTTCATCAGGTTTTGCATGGCGACAGACAGCTCAGCCTTATTTTCGTCGCTATGCTTATCTAAAGGTTTATTGAATCCGAACAAGCTTGGAGGGAATGCTCCGGATTCGCAAAAGTATGATAAGTTTTCCAGATGGCAGCCACCTCTGTTTGCTGTAGCATAACCGACAGCCATGCTTGTGAATGCCCGCGGATCGTGAAAAGCAACAGATAGTCCTTTGATATGGACTGCAAATTCCTTTGCCAGACCTCCAAGCTTATCTCCTGCATCCTTGACCCCATCTCCAAAAACAGCGCCTATACCTTCTTTTTTTGCTAGCTTCAGTAAAAATTCCAACGTGGCAGGTCCGTTGCCCCAGGTCATATCGATTCCCTCAGTATCCGCCTTGTCAATAATGCCTCGCTCATAGCATTCCATAGCCATAGCTGTGACGTTACCTGCACATATGACATCAAGACCCATGCGGTTGCAGATATCATTGGCAGCAACAATATATTCAATTTCATCATTTAATATGTTCGCTCCAAAAGCGGCACAGGTCTCATATTCAGGTCCATGTCCGATGGCACCCTTATATGGGCCGATGTCGACACGAGCGTCCTTCCCACATCTGATTGAGCAAGCATAGCAGGCATGATGGGACACAGTTATTCCCAGGTAATCCATGTTTTGTCCGCAGGTTTTTTCCGCACCTTTTTCCCAGTCGCCCAAAGTCCAGTTTCTGATCGGAAGATCACCGTTTGCCTCAACACCTTGCACACCTCCTGCAGTGCCAAAATCGTGAAGGCCTTTTGTGTTGGCATTTAACACAGGTAGAAAATCCTTCAGTAGGTCCCTCAGAGTTTCTCTATTGTAGACATTTGCAGCTTTTGAACCTTTAGCAACGATTGCTTTGATATTCTTTGAGCCCATTACAGCGCCAAGACCACCACGACCGGCAGCTCTGGTCTCATTGCCGCCAATCATAATCCCAGCTATCTTGCTTAGATTCTCTCCAGCTGGTCCAATGCAAGCTACAACAGCTTTTAAATCCGTCATAGACTTGACATGGTCAGAAGTCTCAAATACATCCAGACCTATCAGTTCTCTGGCATCTCTTATTTCCACAAGGTCATCTTTGATCCATATATAAATGGGGACTTCGGATTTACCTTTCAGAATAATACCGTCAAGACCACATTTTTTTACCTGAGCACCCCAATGTCCACCAACTGTCGATTCATTCCAAATCCCAGTTAGTGGACTTTTAGCTATAAAGGCGCTTTTTGCGCCTGTCGGCACAGGTAGTCCTGTCAGTAGTCCATTCATGAATATCAATGGGTTTTCAGGGGATAGAGGATCAACATCCAAATCGAACTCGTCCATCAGGAT
>JAUYTY010000155.1 GCA_030694905.1 Eubacteriales bacterium
TAAAAAAATAAAAAAAATAGATTATTTAGCAAATTAAGAAAAAATATGCAAGATTTAAAATGCATTATCTAAAAACTTAAACATAAATTTGGAATTTGATTATTGAAATATGCAAGATGAAATGCAACTTATGCATAATAATCATCATAGCAAGCGAGTACTCAAAAAAAAAGTATCCGGTTGCCTCTGGCAACCGGATCCAACCGTACAACAAAACAAATATATATTTTAAAGAGGGGGGAATTTATAAACCATAATCATTATATACAAAAAAACTTATTTGTAAACAGCTATATTATTAAATAAATGTAACAATATATGGACATTATTTGTCCAGGTTGTTTTTGTTATTGATTAGTCTTCTGATGCAGCCTATCAAATATAGTGAACCACAAAATAGATTGACATCATTAGATCCGGTTTGTATATAATCTATGAATTGTTCAATGTTATCACACACAGTTACTTCTATATCTGATATCTCTTTAATCATCTCCGCAGTATCCAGTGCGGATTTTGCCCGTGGATTATCAGGTGTCAATGTTACAACATCCGAACAATGTGAAAGCAGTATTTTTAAAGAGGAACTAATCTCCTTGTCAGCCAGCATTCCAAAGAACAGATGCACAATGCAATTTTTAAAATAGGAGGCTATATTTTCGGATAAACGTTCCAAGCCATCGGCGTTATGAGCCCCATCGATTATAATCAGCGGTTGTTGATTTAATATTTCCATTCTGCCATTGAATCTGACTGTTTCGAGTGCCTCGATTATCTGTTCTGAATCTATCGCATAACCCTTGTCAATTAATACCTCAATCGTTTTAAGGGCAGTGAGGCAATTAATGGCTTGATGGGATCCTATAAGATTCAGTGAGAAATCTTTGATACCGGTGTTGGTGGATTTGTTATGATATGTCAGCTTTTGTCCAAAAGGTCCGAATGATACGACGCTTATGTCCTTTATATCCACAGGATGAATAACAGCTGATTTATCAATCGCAAAATCTCTAATGACTCCAAAAACTGTATCTTTCTGAGGGTATATGACAACATCACAATTGGCTTTTATGATGGATGCTTTTTCAAAGGCTATTTTTTCCAGCGTGTCTCCCAGATACTCGCTATGATCATTGCTTATGCTGGTTATAACAACCACTTCGGGTGTTTCTATTACGTTGGTGGCATCTAGCCTACCCCCCATACCTACTTCAAGAACGACTATATCAACTGCCTTCTGACTATAATAGACCATTGCAGTGGCTGTAACAACTTCGAATTCAGTGGGGTGATTTTCGCCTTCTTTTATCATATCGTCAATTGCATCTTTAACAATGGAGACACAGAATGCAAGATCTTCATCTGAGATGTGTATATTGTTTATCTGAATTCTTTCGTTGAAGCTTTCCAAATAAGGAGAAATAAACAAGCCGGTTCTATAACCAGCTTTTTTTAATACATATGATAGCATGACACAAGTGGATCCCTTGCCGTTTGTTCCGGCTACATGGATAAATTTCAATCTGTTTTGAGGATTGCCGAGTCTGTTCATTAATTTTCTGATGTTTTCAAGACCCAATTTAGATCCGAATTTGTAAGTCGAATGGATGTAATCGATAGCTTCTTGGCTATTCATTTCTTGCTCCTGATTAGTTTAAGACGTCACATGGTGTATCTTGACAGCAGATCCTGAACTATGTTTTTGGAAGATGATGATCTGTAAAAATTAGACAGGCTTTTTTTCATTTGATTAAGCACTTCTTCATCATTCAGCACATGAACTACATGTTTATAGACTTCCTCAGATGTATTAGCAATCAAAGCGGCTCCTTTGTGGACAAAATAATCAGCATTTTCTTTTTCCTGACCGGGAATAGGTTTATAAAGAATCAGAGGAAGCTTTGCTGCAGCTGCTTCACTTAGGGTTATACCACCTGGTTTTGTAATCATAATTGTTGCCAATCTATACAACTCATGTATTTCATCTATGTAACCAAATGTTTTTACATTGTTTAATGCAAGATTATCTATCTTGTTTCTGAGTTTCAGATTATTCCCACATACCAAAAGTATCTGAATGCCTTCAATCTTATTCAGCTTTGTGCAAACATAATCCAAATCTTTCGATACACCTGCTGCGCCAGCTGATATGAGGATTGATCTTTTGTCGGTATCCACTAAGTACTTCTTAGCAACCTCCAATATATCAATTTCCTCTTCAAATCCTGGTCTGATGGGGATACCGGTAACTTCAAGTTTATTGACTGGAATATGCATTTTAATCAGCTTCTCTTTTAAATCGTCTGTCGCCAGGTATATTCTGTCAAAATCTTCGTTGATCCACAATCTATGACAACAATAATCAGTAACCACATTGATGACAGGAACACCCAATTGATATTTTCTCATAAATTCAGGTGCGGACAGCATTGGAAAGGTATTGATGATTATTTGAGGTTGGTATTCCTTTATGATTTTTTTGAGTGTATGGTATCCGAACATACGATAAACATTGATCAATCTAGTGGAGGAAATCTTATCAATTCCATAGTAGAAATATGAATATGTGCTTCCAAGGCTGAACAAGCGATTATGCGTTTTGGAAATATTGCTTGTTAGCACAGGATGTGATTCGGTGAACAAATCGCATACGATCACATTACAGCCTTCTTGCTTAAAGGTTTCAGCTAAAGACTTGGCTGCCATTTTATGACCATTTCCGAAGGGAGCGGTTAGTATTAGAATATTTAAGTTTTTCATCAAGTCACCTCCTCGATATATTATAGCATATAACAGATTCATTGGTAATAGGTTAAAAAAATGTTAAAAATACATTAACCTTTATCAGATGGCGTATGAAACGCCAAATGAACCTTAGAAACCTGTTGATTGTGTAAAGAGAATAATACATTAATTGAAAAAATCAATCAAAAATAGATTGATATATTTTAAACAAAGTTGTATAATAACAATAAGCCACATAATGTTAATCATAACTTACAATAATATGCTTGCCAAGGGGGTATTGATCTGTTAATACGAGAAATCATGATGAAAAACCCAGTCATCATTTACGAAAACGAATCTTTGCTTGATGTTCTTGAAAAAATAAAAAAGTATAGCGTTGATAGCTTTCCAGTTATTAACATGCTCAATGAACCAGTTGGCATTTTGACTGGACGTGCTTTAACAATGAATATCGATGATCTTTCGGGTAAAAGAGTCAATGATATAATGAAACCAGTTGACGAACTCTGTATTGTCAAGGAATTTGAAGAGGCAAACACGATTTTCAACAAATCATGCGAGCTGTTTTTCGTCGTAGATGACCTGGGCAGATTTAAAAGTTTAATCCGAAAAAGACATGTCATGAAAATGCACTTTGAAAAGCTTGAGTACAGTCTATCCAATCAAAAATCCATTATGTCATGTGTGGATAGTGGTGTGTTATTGTTGAACAGAGTTGGCAATATTGTGGAAGCAAACAAAAGGGCAGAAGAAATATTTGATCTTGATACAAATCATATAATTGGTTTGAACATTTCTGAGATTATTGACGATTACGATATCTCAGGCATTAAAGGTGAACATAAAGAGTCTTACAGCACAGTTTTGAATTTAAGAAATAAAAAGATCATCGTCTATAAGGAACCAGTCCTTAGAAAAAACCATTATATTGGATGTGTTCTGACTGCTAGAGATATTACAGAGTATAACCGAATAGAAGAGCAATTGACCTCAGAGAAAACGGAAAAGGAAATACTTAAAACAATTTTTGATATGGCGTATGACGGGTTGATTGTTGTTGATTCAGAAGGTTATGTGAAAATGATTTCAAATGCTTATAAAAAATTTCTTGGTCTTGAAAAAGAAAAGCTTGAGGGGAAGCATGTAACTGAGGTTATTGAGAACACTAGACTTCATATAGTTGCAAAGACTGGCGTTTCAGAAATAGGGGATCTGCAAAAAATAAAAGACAATTACATCATTGCTTCAAGAATTCCTGTTTTCGAGAATGGAAAGGTCACCAACGTAGTGGGGAAAGTAATGTTCCGCAACATCGGGGAACTGGATGAGCTCTATAATAAAATCACGAAAATTGAACAGCAACTTGAAAACTATCGCGATGAAATAACTCAGATGAATAAGGCTAAGTATCGTTTCAGCAATATAGTCGGGAAAAGCAATGCCATTAAGCAGGCGATCAGCATGGCAAAAAAATCCGCCTATACTGATTCCAATGTTTTAATTTTAGGTGAAAGCGGCACAGGGAAAGAGCTTTTCGCCCAATCTATCCATAACTCAAGTGCAAGAAGAGGAAATCCATTCATAAAGGTCAATTGCGCAGCTATACCAGATGATCTTCTAGAATCAGAATTATTCGGTTATGAAGAAGGATCGTTTACTGGCGCTAAAAAGGGCGGGAAAATTGGCAAGTTTGAAGCTGCGGATCAAGGCACTATTTTTCTGGACGAAATAGGAGATATGCCTCTCAATATGCAGGCCAAATTATTAAGAACCATACAAGAGAGAGAGATAGAGCGAATAGGTTCTACCAAGACAAAAAAGATTGATGTAAGGATTATTGCCGCTACGAACAGAAACATTCAGCAAATGATAGAAGCGAAAAAATTTAGATTGGATTTGTACTACAGACTAAATGTGGTCACTCTACACATTCCAGCCTTAAGAGAACGGACTGAAGATATTGAGGAATTAAGCAAAAGCTTCATTGAAAAATTCAGAGTAAGGTATCTTAAGAAAATCGAAACAATCAGCGAAAGTGCAATCATGAAACTAAAGAGATACAATTGGCCTGGTAACGTCAGAGAACTGGAAAATATTATAGAAAGAGCAATCAATATCATAGATGAAGGATCCGTAATCAAACCAAAGCACTTACCTTTGGATATTACAAGCAATTATGATTTTGAGGAACTTAAGACTTTAAAGGAAATTGTAGACGAAACTGAAAGAAAAGCCATATTGAACTGTCTTGAGGCTGTCAACTACAATAAGTCAAAGGCATCAAAAATATTGGGCATCAGCAGAACAGCTTTTTATGAAAAAATTGACAAATACAATCTAGATGTGTAAATTAAACAGAACACAATATCTGATTTTGACAGCAATATGTAATGTAAAATTAACAACTATAGCCATTTGTGTCAACAATTCAATACAAAAATATCAAATTTAGTCAAAATCAAATGATAAAAAATTAACGAAAAAATACAATGATTTCTCATTTTACGAAACTGTTGAAATAATTAGCTTTAGAGATTTTTTAGAAAAAGTACATTGTTGGCATGAAAAATGCATAACTATAAATGTAAATAAGAAAAGGAGGTATTAGATGAAAGGCAAAACGATTAAAGAGATAAAAATTGGCGACAAGGCTTCTTTCCAAAAGACTATTAGTGAGTCGGATGTCTATCTTTACGCAGGCATCACAGGTGATATCAATCCAGCTCATATCGATGAAGAAACATCTAAAAACACAATGTTCAAAGGCAGAATAGCACATGGTATGCTCACAGCGGGACTGATTTCAGCTGTTTTAGGGGTACATCTACCAGGTCCGGGAACAATTTACCTAGCTCAGGAATTAAAATTTACAGCCCCCGTTAAATTTGGAGACACCATAAAAGCTGAAGCCGAAGTTGTTGAAATCAACGAAGAAAAAAATAGAATTGTAATGAGAACAACCTGCACAAATCAGAATAATGTAATTGTACTAGACGGAAAAGCGACATGTATGCCACCTAAGTAAGAATATTCAAATAGTCCGTTTTTAAATTAGAAGGTGAGACTAAGACTTTCTGAAAGAAAGTCTTTTCTTAAAAATTAGATTGTTAAAAAAATATCTAAAATAATATTTTATCAAACAATGGAGGTTAAAAATGAACTTTAACATTACAAAAGAGCAAATTTTACTTCAACAGCTATACCGAGAATTCACAGAAAGAGAAGTAAAGACAATTGCAGCAGAGGTAGACGAAGAGGAAAGATTCCCAATCGAGACAGTTGAAAAAATGCAAAAATACGGCATGATGGGAATACAGTTTCCCAAAAAATATGGTGGAGCAGGTGGTGACAATGCTTCATACATCATGTTGGTAGAAGAGGTTTCAAAAGCCTGTGGAACGACAGGGGTTGTATTATCGGCACATGCATCATTATGTGCGGCTCCAATTTATGAGTTTGGAACAGAAGAGCAGAAGCAAAAATATCTGGTGCCCTTAGCTAGCGGGAAAAAGTTAGGTGCTTTTGGTTTGACAGAACCAAATGCAGGTACTGATGCAGCAGGACAGCAGACAAAAGCTGTTTTAAATGGTGATCATTATATATTGAACGGATCGAAGATATTCATTACTAATGCATCATATGCTGACATCTTCATCGTTATGGCTATGACAGACAAATCCGTTGGCACGAAAGGTATTTCAGCATTTATAGTAGAAAAGGATTTCGAAGGATTCTCTATAGGAAAAAAAGAGTTAAAACTAGGCATAAGAGGTTCTGCTACATGTGAGTTGATATTTGACAATGTAAAGGTACCAAAAGAAAATCTGCTTGGCAAAGAAGGAAAAGGATTCTCTATTGCAATGAAGACTTTGGACGGCGGTCGTATCGGTATTGCGGCTCAGGCCTTGGGAATTGCTCAAGGAGCCATTGATGAGACAGTCAAATATGTCAAGGAAAGAAAGCAATTTGGAAAATCAATCTCCAAATTCCAAAACACACAATTTATGCTGGCAGATATGCAGACTAATGCTGATGCAGCAAGATTGTTGGTTTATAGGGCAGCGTTCAACAAAGATAATGGACTGCCATATAGTTATGAAGCTGCAATGGCAAAACTGTTCGCTTCAGAAGCTGCAATGAAAATTACGACACAAGCTGTTCAACTGCATGGCGGGTATGGATATACTAGGGAATATCCAGTTGAGAGAATGATGAGAGATGCTAAAATAACTGAAATCTATGAAGGAACTTCAGAAGTTCAAAGAATGGTAATTTCAGCACATATGCTATAGGAGGAATAAACAATGAAAATTGTCGTATGCATAAAACAAGTACCAGATACAAATGAAGTAAGACTTGATCCAATTACTGGAACACTAATAAGAGATGGCGTGCCTAGTATCATCAACCCGGATGACAAGAGTGGCCTTGAAGCTGCTTTGACGTTGAAAGACAAGCATGGTGCTCATGTAACAGTTTTGACCATGGGACCTCCTCAAGCGGATCTTGCTTTAAGAGAAGCCTTGGCTATGGGAGCAGATGAAGCTTTCTTGTTGACCGACAGAGCCTTTGCAGGTGCAGATACATGGGCAACCTCTCTTACTTTGGCAAAAGCCTTGGAAAAAATGGAATACGATCTGATTGTTACAGGCAGACAAGCGATTGACGGGGATACAGCCCAAGTAGGTCCTGAAATTGCAGAGCATTTGGGAATACCTCATGTAAGCTATGCCAAAGACGTTCAGAAGGAAGAAAATAGCTTAGTTATCAAAAGAATGTTTGAGGAAGGATATCACTTGATAAGAGTTAAAATGCCTTGCCTTATAACGGCATTGTCAGAGATGAATTCACCTAGATATATGAATGTAGCCGGTGTATTTGACGCATATAGGGAAAAAGAAGTGAAGATCATGAGCATAGCAGATCTTAATATCGACAAAGATGAGTTAGGACTTAAGGGCTCTCCGACAAAAGTTAAAAAATCATTTACTAAAGGTGCGAAAACTGCAGGGAAACTATATAAAGATCTAGACGAAAAAGAAGCTGCAAAAATAATCGTCGAAAAATTGCAAGAGAAGTTTATTATATAACAGATGGGAGGCACTAAAGTGAAAAAAGAAGATTACAGTGGCGTATTTGTATTCATAGAACAAAAAGATCAGAAGATTCAAAATGTATCCATAGAGCTTTTAGGAAAAGCCCAAGAACTTGCTAAAGACTTGGGACAAGAAGTGACAGCTGTGTTGGTAGGATATGATGTGGCGAATGTTGAGAAACTTGGTCATTATGGAGCTGACAACATATTGTACGCTAATCAGAAGGACTTAGATGTCTATATGACGGAACCTTATACAAAAGTGTTGACGGAAGTAGTCAATAATAAAAAACCGGAAATATTCCTATTCGGCGCAACAGCCATTGGCAGGGACTTGGCTCCTAGACTCGCTGGAAGAGTGTTTACCGGTTTGACAGCAGATTGCACATCACTGGAAATCAGTGCGGAAAACAAAGACTTTTTGATGACTAGACCTGCCTTCGGTGGAAATATCATGGCAACAATCATTTGCCCGGATCATAGACCTCAAATGGCAACTGTCAGACCTGGCGTTATGAAAAAAAGCGCAATCGATACAACAAGAGACATAAGGATTGAATCAATTGACGTTAAAATCAATCAAGAAGATAAAACCTATGAGATATTGAAGGTTGTCAATGAAGTAACAGAAAAAATGGATATTCAGGAAGCACATGTTCTAATCTCCGGGGGCAGAGGGGTAGGGAATCCTGACAATTTTGCAAAGCTAGAAGATCTGGCACATGAATTGGGTGGAATTGTATCCTCTTCAAGAGCAGCGGTTGATGTAGGCTGGATGCCAAAAGAAGTCCAAGTCGGCCAAACAGGCAAGACGGTCAGACCCAATCTATACATTGCTTGTGGTATCTCCGGAGCGATTCAGCATCTTGCAGGAATGGAAGAATCGGATTTTATAGTAGCCATCAATAAAGATGAGACGGCACCAATCTTTGAAGCAGCAGATGTAGGTGTTGTTGGTGATCTGAACAAAATAATTCCAGCACTGATTGAAGAGCTGAAACTTGCGAAAATTGCTAAAAACCAATAAATTGTAATTGATTCAGTATGTCTCAGATTATATTGGCAGATAAAAAGGAAGAAGAGATAACTAGCTTGGAAGAAAGACAAGACAAGGATTCTACAAATATTAACAGATTAACAAGGTTCTTGGGTTCAGGTAGCGTTTGAAACGCCATCTGAACCTTAGAAACTGTTATCCAGGGACTCTACAGTGCTAATCTCACACTTATAGAAGTGAGAGTCTTAGCACTGTTAGTCATCGGACAAACGACTAAAAAGCAAAGATGAAAGTTGTCTTTGCTTTTTTTTCATTTGATGGATTTTGTATGAGCAATTATATAGGAGATACTGTTTTGCATATTGATTATATTATAGTATAATATTATTCTATTGATATATATTCAATCACCTGGAGGTCAATTATGGATATGGACAAAATCAAAGAGATTTTCAAGAACCGAAAATCAAAGCCGCTGGAGATCAAACAATACTATTCTGTATTATTACCCTTGATATATATAGATGATGAGATACATATATTGTATGAGGTCAGATCGCAAAACATAAAAACACAACCCGGTGAGATTTCGTTCCCAGGCGGGAAGGTGGAGGTTTGTGAAGACTTCAAGGAAGCTGCCATCAGAGAAACCTTTGAGGAAATCGGAATTGATATTAAGGACATAGAAGTGATCGGAGAACTGGATTACGTGACGCGGGAAAATAACTTCATACTGTATCCCTACATCGGCATATTGCATACAGATATCAATTCTCTCAAAATCAATGAAGATGAAGTGGAAAAAATTTTTACGGTACCAATAAAATACTTCATCGAAACCGAGCCTGAAGAGTATAATATATCATTTTCAATGGATATAGATGATGGTTTTCCTTTTGACAAGATACCAAATGGTCAAAACTATAATTGGCGTAAAATTGGACATCCGGTGCTTTTCTACGACTACAATGGGTATATCATTTGGGGAATGACAGCGAAAATGACAGAGAATTTTATCAAACGGGTTAAAAAAGGTGAAAAATATGTATGAAGCACATAGACCCGCCTGGGTGGAAGTCAACATAGATCATATGGCTCATAATATAAAAGAAGTAAAACGGGTCATCAAAAAAGGGACCCGGATTTGTGCCGTGATTAAGGCAGACGGATACAAACTCGGCGTTATTAAAGCCGCTGAGGTTTATATGGCCAATGGGGCGGACATGCTTTCTGTCGCTATGCTGGATGAAGCATTGGAGATTAGAAAACACTTCAAAAACTATGAAATTCTTGTATTGGGGTACACGCCGGTTGCTTTATTTGATCAAGCCGTCGAAAACAATATAATTCTGACGATTTATGACTATGACCACGGCATACTATTGAATCAAGCTGCACAAAAGCTTGGAAAAGCTGCAAGGATTCATTTAAAACTGGAAACAGGGATGAATCGATTGGGCTTCCTTCCAAAACATAAGAGTGTGAATGAAATCGCGTCGTTATATCAGATGCCAAACCTCATAATAGAAGGTATCTTTACTCATTTGGCCAGAGCAGATGAAACCGACAAAACTTGGGCTTATAAACAGAAAAGTACGTTTGATGATTTTTATAAAAGACTGACGGATATTGATGTGACAATACCTATAAGACATTTATCTAACAGCGCAGCAATAATAGATCTTCAGGATTTTAACTATGAGATGGTCAGACCCGGCATTATGCTCACTGGCTTGTATCCATCAGATGAGGTTATTAAAGACAATATAAGACTAAAGCTTGCATTTAAACTGAAAGCCAATCTTGCCCTCGTAAAAACAATCAATAAAGGCGACGGTGTCAGCTATGGTCATCAATTTGTAGCGGATAGGGAGATGACAGTAGGCACACTTCCCATCGGATACGCGGATGGCTTTTCTCGAATGCTGTCTGGCAAAATGTCAGTATCTATTAAGGGTGTAAGTTGCAGGATTCTAGGAAGAATATGCATGGACCAATGTGTGGTCGACTTGTCCGATGTTCCAGATCCAGCCATAGGAGATGAAGTGGTTTTATATGGCGACGGGTCGGAATATGCAAAAACCCCTGACCAGGTTGGAAAAATACTGGGCACAATAAATTACGAAATCATAACAATGCTTGATAGAAGACTTCCTAGAACTTATCTAATTAATGGCAAGATTTCAGAGATAAAAAATTATCTACTTTGAGGAAACAATGAAAGAGAAAGATAAATACTTGATTAACAGATTCACTTGTAGATTCAAAGATAACCTATTGGAGCAGGAATACTTCGATAGGACGATGGATGCCGACAAAAAATATACGCAGCCACTAATAATCTTGATCTCTGTAGTATTTTTGCTATTTATTATCCCGGAGATGTTGTTGCTGTCTTACAATACCAGTCTGAGGGAAATATTCTTAATTAGGTTTTTAACATTTGTTATTTTGATAGGATTATATATCATCATAAGACAGGGTTCCGATAATAGAAAGATTGCATATTTGATCTCTATAGTTGAACTTGTATTGATGTTTATCTATTTCAATGTTATGCATACCTTCGCCTCAATGGAGTTTTTGATTTCAGTACTCAATCTTGTTGTTTTGATTTCAGTAATCTTTATCATTCCAAACATGTTTATCAATAAGATTGCAGTAGCGGGAATTGTATTCGTTGGTTTTTTTGTTTTTCCAAATCAGACATTATCAACTATGGACATTGGCCTTTATGCGATTGCTATGACTAATGCTTTTCTTATTGTTTTAATGATTGGAATTGTACATTATCGGGTAAATTATTTCGATAGGGTTAAATTTGTTAATGAAAAAGAACTGATTATTTTAAGTGAAACTGATTCGCTGACAAAAATCTATAATAGGGCAAAATTCGATAGCGAGCTGATCAAATGGATCAAAATAAAGGATAGATATCAAAATCCTTTGGCGGTCATACTAATGGATTTTGATCATTTTAAAGAGGTTAATGATCAGCACGGACACCTAAAGGGAGACAAGGTATTGGTAGAAACAGCGAGGCTAATGGAGAAACTTATAAGGGAAACGGATATATTTGCAAGGTGGGGTGGCGAAGAATTTATTCTGCTGTTGCCGGAAACGGACAGGACCAATGCTATAAAGCTTGCAGAAAGGATTAGAGAAACGATTAGCACCTTTGATTATGAACTGGAGACACCTATTACCTGCTCCTTTGGAGTGACAGAGGTTTTCGATAATGATAATATATACAGTGTCTTTGACAGGGTTGACGAGCTATTGTATAAAGCAAAGGACAAGGGCAGAAATATGGTCATTAGTGAGGAGTCTGCATGAAAAACTATTTGATGAATTATTACCTTCTTATTAATTTTTCGACATTGATAATATCAGGTATTGATAAAATAAAAGCCAGAAGAACAAAATGGCGTATTAAAGAGAGCACATTATATCTGCTTTCTTTTTTGGGTGGCGCTTTTGGAATGGTTCTTTCAATGGCCCTGTTCAGGCATAAGACACGGAAGACTAATTTCATTCTGATAGTCACGTTGGCATTTGTATTACATGTGTTTATCTTAGGTATGAATGTCTACATGGATTTACTATAAATAAAAAGAGAGCGTTTTCAATGAAAAAAGGCGATTTAAGCAATGTTAAAATCACAGGGTATGAATTCCCCAACAAAGGCATAGCAAAGCTGGAGAATCAACGAATCATCGTTAAGAATGCATTGCCTGATCAGGTGCTGGAGGTCAGGATTTCCAAAATAAGGAAAAGCAAAATAGAGGCCAACCTGATTTCAGTTGTGGAAAAGGCCGACTATGAGATAGAACCGGTTTGCGATCACTTTGGCAAATGTGGTGGCTGTCTGATTCAAACGATGCCTTACACAATGCAGCTTGAGTATAAAGAAGCTTATGTAAAAGACATATTAGATCGGATAGTTGAGTCACCCTATGAGTACCAACCAATCGTGGCAAGCCCCGAGCCCTTCGAGTACAGGAACAAAATGGAGTTCTCTTTCGGAGACGAATACTTCGAAGGCCCTTTATCACTTGGGTTGCATGAGAGAGGGAAATTTTACGAAATAGTGACCGTCGACACCTGTAAATTGGTGGACAGCGATTTTACACGCATTTTAGAATCAGTACTCACATATTTCCAAGAGAAAGGCACTGCTTTTTACCATAAGGGGAGGCATGAGGGATTCTTAAGACACCTTGTGGTCAGAAAAGGAAAACAAACCGGAGAAATACTGATTAACCTGGTCACATCTTCTCAGGGAGAGCTAGATGGTGGGGAATTCGCATCAAAACTTCTGAATTTGTCACTTAAAGGGGTCATAAGAGGTATACTTCACACGATCAATGATTCGAAGTCAGATACAGTGAAAAGTGACGAAACAAGTGTTTTGTATGGAACTGAACATATGACTGAGAAACTGATGGGTCTTAGCTTCGACATATCGCCATTCTCGTTCTTCCAAACAAACACGTTAGGCGCTGAAAAACTATATGAAGTGGTAAGAGAATATATCGGAAATTCAAAAGATAATATTATTTTTGATCTTTATACCGGAACTGGCACTATCGCTCAGATCATATCAACAGTAGCAAAGAAAGTCATCGGAGTGGAAATTGTATTAGAGGCAGTCATAAAAGCAAAAGAGAATGCATCACTCAATGGCATCACCAATTGCAAGTTCATAGCTGGTGATGTACTTAAGGTAATGGATGACTTGGAAGAAAAACCGGATATCATCATTCTTGATCCACCCAGAAGCGGGATCCATCCAAAAGCAATCAATAAGATTATTAGTTTCAGACCCGATACCTTCATCTATATTTCCTGCAATCCAAAAGCTCTGCTGGTGGACTTGCCAAACTTTTTAGAAGCAGGGTATGAAGTGAAAAAAGCGGTGGCTGTGGATATGTTTCCGATGACTGGGCATGTTGAGACATGCATCCTCTTAGTGAGGTGAAGCCGAGCTTAGAGATGCAGTCCGCATTATGAGGCAGAGCGAAGCGATGCAACATAAGGTGAACCTTATCATAATTGATAACAAGGGTAAAAGAGTAAGGGCTTAGAAAGCCCAGTATTCAAGCTGTTTATGTGTTTCTACTGTTGGAACCAGAGAGTGGAAAATGTGAATTTTTCGCTTCGTGGAAACATATCGAAAAGGCCAATCATGAACGTTACAGAATGATTTAGATGTCAGTGCTTAGCGAGTGGTCAGTTTAGATGTTGGGCGTTCGTGAGTGGTCGATTTGGATGTGTTTTGGTTTTAAAAGTATGAGAGAACAGATAGGTTGAAAGCACAGAAAGCACAGACTGGATGCTTTGATTGCAGGATTTACGGATATTAACTGTAGATAAATTTAAAGATTTTGAAGTGGATTATAAAGATTTAAAAACATTCACGAACCATTGATCTGGATAGGAGGAAAAGGAAATGGCAAGCAGCTTAGAGTTGTACTTTTTTTCAGGAACAGGAAATTCACTCTTTCTATCAATGGAGATTAAAAAGCGTATTTCGGATACCGTTCTTATTCCCATTGCTGCCCTAAGAGGGAAAAAAACTGTTTTGCCTAGAAGTAAAAGAATAGGTTTTTGCTTTCCAAATCATGGAGGACAAATTCCGGTAGC
Source organism: Eubacteriales bacterium (assembly GCA_030694905.1). GTDB lineage: Bacteria > Bacillota > Clostridia > Tissierellales > Dethiosulfatibacteraceae > 38-11. The sequence continues at coordinate 14,487 of JAUYTY010000155.1, forward strand.
TATGAAGCTGTTTATTGAGAAGTTGAAGCTAGAGGGGGATGAGTATATTTTTGCGTTGGTGAGTAGCGGTGGCACAGGCTGTAATGCCTTTGGAACCATCAACAGAATAATTGAGAAGAAGGGACTTCAGTTAAGCGGAGAGTTCCTGATTAATGTACCTAGTTTTAACCCTAAAACAGATGATGCAAGGACACTGCCATCTGAGCAAAATCTTGAAGATTTTAAGATGCGCATTCCCAAAAAAATGGATTTTATTACTGATGCAATATTGCAAAATAAACGACTGATCTATTTGGATTCACCGTCCTTTCAATTACCGCTTATTATTGAGAAATACCTTGCGCCATTTGTCTTGAACGTCTTTGAGAGTTATCCCACATTTTTTAAGAATTACTTTTATACTGATTCGGGGTGCACCGGATGTGGAATTTGTGAGCGGATCTGTCTAACAGATCGTATAAAACTCAATAACGGGCGTCCGGAGTGGAACCCGAAGGTGTTCTGTTATATCTGCCATGCTTGTCTTGCCTTCTGTCCTGCTGGAGCTATCCAGGTAAGGCCAAGTATAAAGTGGGCAGGGTCAAAGACAAAACACAATCCAAGGTTTAAACCTCCATTTGCCAGCATAGAGGATATTTCAAGGCAAAAAAGAGAGAGTGAATACCGTTTAAAGTAGAAGAATGGCGCTAGTTCTCAGAAGTTAATCTGTAATATTTTTTTTAGCTCACTTAAATAAAAAATTCAGTAGGCTGAAAATACCAAAAATATCGGTTTGTGGAAACAGGTCAAAAGGCATGGATTTGGTCGTGATAGAGCGATTTAGATGTCAGTTTGAATGTTGTGAAGGGTGAGCCTGCTTATCCAAGGTTAAAACAATTGTAAAATGGACCACTTAACAATCTGATGAATACTGCGTTCATAACCATAAAACAAGGTGATATTATGAAAAATAAAAAAAAGGAAACTGAAGTTATGAAATCAACCAAGCAACAATTGCTTAGAAATCCTGATATTCAACCTTCAAATGATATTATTGCAACCGCGCTTGGAACATCGAACAATGCCTATGAGAAGTTTGTCAACGAACTAGCGAGCCATGACATACAATTAGAATGGCGTTACTATACTGATGGCAAGGCGTGGCTGGCAAAGGGGCTCTATAAGTGGACAGGCGTTCGAGGCGGGCAAAATGAAACAACCGTTTTTTGGCTATCGATTTGGGACGGATTTTTCAAGGTGACCATATATATTCCTGAAAAAGCCCATGCAGATGTATTTAGTCTCCCGCTTGATAATGAGGTTAAGCAAATTATTGCGGACTCAAAACAAATGGGGAAGCTGAAGTACTTTCCTCTTGTTTTCGACTTGTGTTCGGATGAAATGTTTGAGGCATTTTTTTCGCTTGCTGATTTTAGGAAAAACATTAAATAGGGGGATAATATGGAGATTAAGAAATACGGCAAAGCCGATGAATCTTTACTTTTTGATTTGATTGCTGATGAGGGAGATGAGTGGATCGATTACCATGGGTCAACAGGCCGTGATAAATACATAAAAGCACTTGAATCGAGCATAACCTATATAGCTTATGATGGTATTATTGTCTGTGGATACGCTCGCTGCCGAGAAGATGATGGTTTCGGTGTTTATGTTTATGATTTACTCGTAAGAAAATCATTTCGGGGAAATCAGCTTGGAAAAATGCTGATGGAACAGGTGTGTATTGATTTTCCGGATCAACCAGTCTATGTTATGAGTGATGTAGACTCATATTATAAAAACCTCGGATATCGCAAAGAGGGATCGATATTCGAGGTCAAGATATAAAGATAAGGCACTCTACGTTGTAATGTCGCAAGAGCCTTGTTTTTAATCTTATTCTTACAAGCAAGTAAAACAATACTCGCTGGTCCAATAGTCATTCACGAATAGGGACACATGTTAGCAGGGTATATACTTGGAATTCACAAAAGTAAAATAGCAATAGGAGTTATAAATAGAGAAAAGAAAAAGAATTTTATACATGCTGACAAAAGGCCATTGGAATTATAAGTCAACATATAATGTTATTGAAAATTCTAATAATATGTGGTAATCTTAAATCAATAAGGAGGGATTTCAATGGCAAGCAAATTTGTAATAGTCAAAATAGATGACCAGGTTAGGTTTCATCTAAAAGCTGTAAATGGTGAAATAATACTAAGTTCACAACCTTACGCATCTCTTGCATCATGTAAAAAAGGTATTGAGAGTATAAGGGTGAATGCGCCTATCGCCCCTATTGAAGACCAAACTATCGAGGGATTTACAACAGAGAAGAATCCTAAATTTGAGGTATACGAGTATAGAAATGGAGATTATCGTTTTAGGTTGAAAGCAAGGAATGGAGAGCTTATTGGTACCGGTGACAGATATAAATCTAAAGCTGGATGTCAAAATGGAATAGATTCCATAAAGAAAAATTCTGTAGAAGCGATAATCGTAGAAGAAGAATAAAACTAAAATGCCCGTATTATTCCAAAATGAGTCATGCGATGTTTGATCGTGAACAGTGATATCGCTAATTTCTGTGCTATACAGATTCAGGATAAATGAAGTATATAAGCTAGCTATAACTTTTAATATACCGTTATCGGAATAATGTCAACATTATTCCGATAACGGTGTTTAGTTTAAATGAGGTGATTTTTCATCAAATATATAATTTCTAAAGAAGCAAGTGAGAAATGGAAAATAAGTGATCGTCAAATTCGGGTGCTTTACAGTGAGGCGTGTTCAACATCCCCGTTTAAAAGTCTTTTTAGTCCAGTATTTTGTGAAAAATCAAATCATCAATATATTCACCGGTTATTATATCTTTATGATGTTTTAGTACAGTACCTGCATGGATGAAATTCAGTTTCTTTATGGCGTTTATGGAAGCACAGTTGTTACTGTATACATAAATCCTGGCAATATTGACGCCTTCATCTTTCATTTCTTTTAAAGCGAATTCCGTCAGTTTTGCCACAAGACCATTACCTCGGAAATGAGGGCGAGTAGCTGCGGATAGAAATGCTGCATGCTTTTTTTCAACTGTCATCTCTCTTCTGGCTTTAACAATGCAAAGCACCTCATGAGGATCTTCTTCCAAAATAGCCACATACGTCAGTTCAGAAGGGTTGTCCACAAAAGCCAGGATTTCTTCTTTTTGAGTGATTTCCGCAAAAGACATGTCGATTTTTTCCGCCTTTATTCCCTGAAACAAAGTCCAGATACTTTCTGTATCATCCACATGCATTTTTCTGAGAATGTAATTCATGATACCACCTCGCTAATTGCTTCTCTAATTATAGTACATGGATGAGGGTATGCATAGTCCGTACGATCATAAATTTTGCATACTAGCTTCTTTATTTAAAATGGGCGTTTGAAACTCAAATTGAGATTGTGATACTCAACAACTCAAAGAATTGCTTTACAATAAGTGTTTCTTTGAATCAGAAATATATTTTGGGTTTTTGATAGATAAAACATTAATCGATAAACGACAATGTGGTACAATTAGGAAAGGATTATGAACCATCTGGGGAATTGAATGGCTTCTCAGGCCATTAACATGAGATTGTCAATGATTCTGTGGCATCCTTTGGAGAACTTGCTATTATCATGACATCAAGCATAAGAAATAGAACGGTATGCGGATGCAATACCCTTGGAATCGGCCAGTCGTGAATTGAAAATCCGAAAAACATATTGATGGAGGATGCTTATAATGAAATCACACAAGCAGCAATTACTTAGAAACCCTGAAATAAAACCTGAAAGCGACATTATTGAGGGAGCGCTTGGAGAAGCTAACAATACTTATATAAGATTTCTTGATGGTCTGGCAAACCATGACATCCGATTAGAATGGCGTTACTACAACGACGGCAAGGCGTGGCTTGCCAAAGGACTCCACAATTGGATAGGCGCTCGTGGCGGTAAAAGACAAGTAACAGTTTTCTGGCTATCCATTTGGGAAGGCTTTTTCAAAGTGGCCATCTTTATGCCGGAAAAATCCCGACTAGATGCAATGAACCTTCCGCTGAATGATGAGGTCAAGCAAATGATATCAGAATCAAAACAAATGGGTGAGAAATTGAAATATTTTCCAATTGTCTTTGAATTGTATTCGGATAAAATGTTAGAGGCATTATTTATGATTGCTGATTTCAAGAAAAACATTAAATGATGACTGGCATTGGTTTCACTTATATTGGAGGTTTTATGCGTATTAAGCGCAATAGAATTATTTATGGTGTTTTGATTTTACTTACTATAGTTTTGGGTCTATGTTCTAGAACATATTCAGATAATTTACCATACTGGATAGGAGCGTATTCAGGAGATACACTATGGGGGCTTATGATTTTCCTTATGATAGGATTTCTGTTTACAGTAATGAAAACGAGGCACGTAGCAGTTATTTCAATTTTACTTACATTCATAATTGAGACAAGTCAGCTATATCATGCCCTATGGATAGATGCAATACGAAGAACATTAATAGGTGGTCTCATTCTTGGCTATGGGTTTTTATGGAGTGATTTGATATGTTATACTATTGGTATTCTAATCGGTGTACTAATTGAGAAATTTCTGTGTATAAGTTTTCATGTTGAACATGCAACCGATTAGTGAGGCGAAGATGATCTTGGAGATACATCGCAAGCAATATGAAATCAGTAAAGGATTATTCAAACATGACAGGAGGTTTTCAAATGTATTCACCTTTTACACTGAACATAAGTCCCATGGAGCGATTGTTCCTCATCAATTTTGAGAAGGATTCGGATGAGTCAGCAGGAGTTTTGAGAGGTTCTTATGAGGTTAGTCGCAGAGGTGAAGAGGTTGAAGTAACATTAAACCCTAGCGGTGGGTGGAGCCACATCCCAAGACACATTTTCTGAAGTTCCTGTTAAGCTTCATAAAGATCTTGAGACAGTGGCCAAAAACCTACCTGTGGACAGCTAAAATCAAGCTAAATGAAGGCGATCCGCCCATTATGGAGTCAAGATGGACGAGGATTTAATCAGAGGTGTAGAGAATAACAACTTAAGAAGGAGAGCATACATAATGATAAAAAAATTTGAGGCAAGTGATTTGAGAGAATGTGCAGAAATCATGATGTCAGTATATAACAATGAACATTGGCAGTGTTGTTGGACATTGGAAACAGCTACAAGCTACTTGCATGATTATTATGATAGTAAAAAATTTGTTGGATATACGTTATGGATAGACGGGGTAATTAAAGGCGCTATATTCTGTCATGAGAAGATTTGGTGGAATAACAATGAGGTTTTCATCGATGAGATGTTTATATCCCCTCAACTTCAAAGGCGGGGATATGGGACAGAACTTCTCAATGTTGTAGAAAAATATGCAAAAGAGCATGACTTAGCAGGTTTGACATTGTCAACAAACCGTTTCACACCAGCACCTAACTTTTATAAAAAAAATGATTTCTCAGATGCAGAACATGTCTTGTTTATGTACAAAGAGATTTCATGATAAGTATAAAGAAAGTCCTAAACAATGGATGGGAAAAGGCGGCTCCTTCATTTAATGACCTTCCCTTCAAAGGGAATACAATAGTCGGTAATGATATGCGGATTGATCTGCACAAAAAAATTTCAGTAATCTGGTAGCGCTTTGCAGTGGAGATCTTACAAGGATTAAGAAAATATAATGATTTAAAACATCATAACGCATGGCGTGTTTATGAATTGGAATGAAATGTTTAATGCAGATTATTTTCCTACTGATGAAGATATCAGAGAATATCTGGGCATAGCATAATGTAAATTTTCGGAGGTTAATCATGTGGTTTTATATACTAACAGGTGCATTCTTTATCGCAATAGGACTAGCCGTTCATGTGTTCAAGTGGTATTTTCTTATAGCAGGCTATAACACCATGTCGAAAGAGAAAAAGGCAAATGTCGATACAGAAGGCCTTGGTCGTCTGATGGGAGTGTATTCCTATGTTAATGGCGGTGTTTTAATTGTGATGGGCGTATTACATGCTTTGGGTCTGAAACCAGTTCTGACTCCAGTCATTTTGATATTTGGAATTACAACAGTATATTTTCTGATTCGGGCTCAGAAGTATGATGGCAATATTTATGATAAAAGCGGAAATCTGATAGAGGGAGCATGGAAGCAATTTGCCTTGCCTGTTGGAACTGTCGTTGTGACGCTAATATTTGTTGTTATTCTCATGTTTTTCTCATCCCAGGAAACAAAGGTGACATTTCTTGAGGAAGGTCTGCAAATTCATGGTATGTATGGTGAGATTTATAGCTGGGAGTCAATTGATACCGTCAAGTTGATGGAAGAATTGCCCACCATTGAGATGAGAACCAATGGTTCAGCACTAGGTTCAAACTTAAAGGGACATTTCAGGACAACTGAACTAGGCTCAGTGAAGTTGTTTGTTAATACCCAAAAGTCGCCCTACATTTATCTTGAGTCTGATGAGGGAGATATCATCTTAAACATGAAAAATGAGGATGAAACACAGAAAGTATTTGAAGAAATACTAAGAATAATTAAATAACTGGAGGATTTTGGATCATGAGACAGTGGTACGAAAAACTATTCGAGAATTATGGTGAACAGTATGATAAAGAGTCTTTTACTCAGGGAACTATAGGTGAGTGCGATTTTATCGAGAAAGAGCTAAATTATGACAAGTCTTTAAGAATTATTGACGTTGGTTGCGGGACTGGTAGACATGCCATAGAACTTACAAAAAGAGGCTATTCCGTCACAGGAATTGATTTATCTGAATCTCAGTTGAAAAAAGCCCGAGAAAAAGCCGATAGGGAGAACTTGAAGATTGATTTTTTGAAGCATGATGCTAGAAGCCTGCCTTATTACAAACAATTTGATGTAGCTATTATGCTTTGTGAAGGTGGATTTCCTTTAATGGAAACTGATGAGATGAATTTTGAGATATTGGAAAATGTTGCAAAATCACTGAAAAGCCCTGCTAAGTTAATATTTACAACGCTTAATGGTTTGTTTCCCCTACTTCATTCCATAGATGATTTTCACGAAACGGGCAAGCATGAGGAAGGTGCGCATTATAAAAGCGACGGTTTTGATTTTATGACTATGAGAGATCATAATGTCACCACTTTCATTGATGATGATGGAAATGAGCATACACTTGTGTGCAATGAAAGATATTATATGCCAAGTGAAATCAAATGGCTGCTTAAATCTTTAGGATTCAAAAAGATTGAGATTTTTGGAGCAAAGATTGGTGCTTATTCGAGAGAGGATAAGCTTTCAGCAGAGGATTATGAAATGCTGGTGTTAGCGGAAAGCTAACAAATCAGTTATTTTATCAGATTTGAGTAGGAACAAAATGAACGTAAAGGATAATCAATTAAACATACTTATCAAGGAAAACGGAATGATGGAAAGAATAGCTGGCTTTCCTGAAGACGCCTGGATCCATAGCATATTGATCTATAAAATCGATGATAAAAATATATCAAATAATCTAAGTATCAATCTAATAAAAGAAGAATAATAAGCAAGCTAGTGAAATCACATAACGACGCACAAGGAGGAAGTCTAGGTGGTTGAGAGATATGTTATTACTCAGACAGAAAGGGATAATGTGTTGAAAAACTACATTAAGGATGGTAAGGTGAGCACATTTCCGAGCAAGGAAAAAAGAAAAGTAATAATTTTAGAATACGTTATAAGTAGATTTGATCCCAATCAAAGTTACTCGGAAAAACAAGTGAATGAAATCATAAAAAGCACAATAGATGACTATGCAACCGTTAGACGGTATCTTATTGACTACGGATTTATGAAAAGAAACAATGATGGAAGTGAATATTGGGTTTTGGATTAAAAGTCAGTAATTAGACAGAATTATTGAGAATAATATTAAGAAAGATAAACACCAAAATGTAATTGAGATTGATTTTGGTGTTTATTTTAATGAATTCCAATTAGTACTTGACAATTTATAACTTACACTATATTATATAACATATGTTATATAATATAGTGTAAGGAGTGTTGTCATGCCACCAAGAACAAAGTTTGATAAAACCGCTATTGTAGAAGCAGCATTGGATATTGCTAAAGAAAAGGGCTTATCTGGTATAAGCGCTCGAAGTGTGGCAAATCGGCTAAAATCTTCAGTCGCGCCAATTTACGTGAATTTTGCTACTGTTGAAGAATTGGTAGAGGCTGTGGTACAGCGAGTTTTCGCGATGTCTGAGGAGTTGCTTGCGCAACAAAAAGGGAACAGCATGTTTGAAAACATGGGGAAAGCCAGCTTGGCTTTTGCTCGAGAGTATCCGGTGTTATTTCGCGAGTTGTCCATACAGCCAAATCCATATAGGGCTTCGTACGAGACTGTTGAAAACATCATGATTGAGTCCTTGCGTGAAGATGAGGCCATGCGGGATTGGACTCTTGCGGAACGTAAACGACTATTGCTGAAATTGCGAGTATTTCAGATGGGATTGTCAGTAATGGTGGCCAATGGCCATGTGCCGTCATGGATCGATAATGATGAGCTGGACCAATTGCTGATGGAGGTAGGAGATGACGTGCTTCTTTCACACCAAATAAAACGAAAGGAGAACGTGCAATGAAAAAGATTGTTATTATTGGAGGGGGAGTAGCTGGACTAAGTGCAGGAATTTTCGCCCAAAAAAATGGTTTCAATAGCATTATTCTAGAAAAACACCATACCGTAGGAGGAGAGTGTACCGGTTGGGATCGGCAAGGTTATCACATCGATGGCTGCATACATTGGTTATTGGGCACAAAAGAAGGAACTCCTATCAAAAAACTATGGGAGACTGTGGGGGCCTTGAATGGTGTGGGTATATATGATCCTGAGAGCTTCATGGCTGTAGAGCATGATGGCGTTATCGTACATTTTTATCGAGACATTGGAAGGATGAGGTCCAACTGGCTGGAGATATCTTCAGAAGACAAAGACAGCATAGAAGAGTTTTGCAGAGATATCAAGAAGTTGAATTCTTTTACAGTTCCTGTTGCAAAACCAATGGATATGATGAGTATCATTGAAAAGATAAAGTTTATCATTTCAATGAAGAATGCTGGCGCAATAATGCAAAAATATGACAAGGTTAGCGTGCAGGATCTCTCCAAGAAATTTAAGCACCCTGCTCTAAGAGAAGCCATATCTTCATTTATGCCGGAAGGGGATTACAGCGCTTCCTCGGTAATTTTTCCTCTGGGAACCTTTACAGGTGGCCAGTCGTCTATTCCAATTGGAGGCTCTAAGGCTTTGGCCATGCGCATGATGAATAGATATCGATCTCTAGGTGGAATCATTGAAACATCATGTGAGGCGGTGGATTTGGATATAACAGGGGATACCGTAAGAAGTATTAAATGTAAAAACGGTAAATCATTTGAAGCTGATTACATTATTGTTGCCTGCGATGCTCATGTATTATATGAGCAGTTGCTTAAGGGACAATATCCAGATCCTGAATTTCAGAAAAGGTACAACAATCCTGAGGTCTATCCTTTGGCCTCCAATATCTATGTTGGTATTGGATACGAGGGAACAATGGATAATATTCCTAGAACCCTCAAATTTCCCGTAAAACCCATTGATATCAACCAAAACCAGAAGCCAATAGAGCATCTGCAGATGACTCATTATGCTTATGAGCCTGACTTTGCTCCAAAGGGACACACAGCTATAACCTTTGCCATTAATCAGTTCCAACCTGAACTAGACAGATGGCAGGCTTTGGTCGAAGACAGAGATGCTTACAACACTGAAAAGACAAGAATAGGTGAATCAGTTATCCAGGCAATGGAAACTCGTTTTCCACATATGAAAGGCAAACTCAGATTACTAGATGTAGCCACACCACAGACATACAAACGATATTGCAACGCCTATCAGGGAGCATTCATGGGATTTTGGCCTACCATTCCCGGTAAGCCATTGACTCACACCGGCCACGTAAAGGGATTAAACAATATTGTGTTAAGTGGACAGTGGTTGCAGCCACCAGGAGGGCTACCAACAGCTCTGATTACCGGTAAAGACTCAATTATGCGATTATGCAAAAAGACAAATCAGCCTTTTATCCGATGACTAACAGTGCTAAGACTCCCACTTCGATAAGCGGGAGATAAGCACTGTAGCGTCCCTGGATAACGGTTTCTAAGGTTCAGATGGCATCTCAAACTCCACCTGAACCCAAGAACCCTGTTGATCAGTCAATAAAAAGGGGTTTAAAATGAAAATTATATCTATAAGAAACCAACCTGAATTTAAGGATACAGCTATTGCATACTTTCAAAATAAATGGGCTTCTCCTGAAACCATGAAGGTTTATGAGGACTGTATTGAGCATTGTATTGATACTATTAACCCATTGCCACAATGGTATCTTTTGTGTGATGCTGATGCAATCATTGGTTGCGCCGGCCTTATAACAAATGATTTTATAAGTCGAATGGATCTATATCCTTGGGTTTGCGCTCTATATATTGAGAAAAAATTCAGAGGACATGGTTATGGTTCTATCTTGCTGGATAAGGCAAAAGATGATGCTAGAATGGCGGGATTTTCTCACCTTTATCTAAGTACGGATCATGTCGGGTATTATGAAAAATATGGATTTGAATATATTGGAACGGGATATCATCCTTGGGGAGATAGTTCGCTTATTTATGCTATAGAGCTGTAGAAACTTTTTAACTAATTATGTTTAAAAACAAATTTTAATTTATCTGATGACTAACAGTGCTAAGACTCCTTAGAGTCCCTGGATAACGGTTTCTGAGGAGAACCCTGTTGATTGATTATATAAAAGTTGTGTGATATCTTAAATGAAGACTATCACTCTTTTTTAAGAAAGATTAACAGTAATATTGAAAATAGGATCGATATCGTCAATTGCTACAATAGGTGGGTTGATTATGGTAGAGATTAGAAGAAAAAAGTTATGATAAAAGGAGGCTTTTTATGGTCATCAAGGAAAGTAGTGTTACGGGATTCTTATCTGATGCGCAAAGGGAAATGAGATCAGCTTTTTTAGGTGGATTTGCAGGACAGCTTGTTTCTGGAGTGATATGGTTGCTGGCTGCTGTCATTAGTACTATCAGTACACCAACGTATGGTATGATTTTTCTATTTTTTGGTTGTATGAGTATATTTCCTCTTACACAATTGACATTGCGTATGATGGGGAGAAGTGCAAAAGTGAGTAAAGGGAATGGATTATGGGAACTCGGATCCCAAATAGCTTTTACTGTACCTCTAAATTTTCTTTTAGTAGGTGCAATTATCCATTACAGACAGATATGGTTTTTCCCCGCTGCTATGATTGTAGTTGGAACTCATTATTTACCCTTTATTACGCTTTATGGCATGAAAATGTTTGGTATCCTGGCTGGGCTTCTAATACTAATCGGTACAGGACTGGCGATGTATGGTCCACCTGTTTTTAGTCTGGGTGGATGGGTGACAGGTATCATTTTAATTGTTTTTGCTATTTTAGGCAGATCAGTTGTTCTCAAGGAAGAAAAATCACATCAATAAACGCAATCTGAAATATTCGGTTAACTGGCTATATTTTAAATAATGAATATGTTCCCATTAAAAAACAATACCAATACTGATGACAATAAGAAAACAATAGGAGATATGATGGCACAACTTGACAATAGAAAGAGAAAGATTAGAATTTTTGGATTGAGCATAGTAGGTTTCATTTTGATATTTTCTGTCATTTCGATGATTGTTGTATCGATTATTTACAATGGACAATTTCCAAGATATGACAGACATGATTCGACTATTACAGCTGGTTTGAGATATGAAGACCTTGAGTCGGAGTATCCGAGAAATCTTGTGAATTTCAAATCAGGTAGTAATACTTTGCAAGGATATCTATATGACACCAATCTAGATCAAGGTCTGGTGGTAGTGGCTCACGGGCTTGGAGGAGGAGCAGATAGTTATTTGTCTCAAATCACCTATTTTGTGGATCAGGGGTGGTGTGTTTTTGCCTATGATGCAACCGGAAGCTTTGATAGTGAAGGCAAGACCACAAAAGGATTTCCTCAAGCGTTGATTGACTTGGATGCAGCCTTGACATTTATCAACACACAGGAGACATTTCTTGATATGCCAATTCTTTTGTTTGGCCACAGTTGGGGTGGCTATGCGGTAGCCAATATATTGCATTACGACCACAGAATTGCTGCCGTCACAACAGTATCCGGTGCCAACAGTGCAATGGAAATGATTATGGAACAAGGTCGAAGCATGATGGGTCCATTTATCAACATTCAATATCCATTTCTTTGGTTATATCAAAGAATCCTATTTGGAGAAACAGCTTCTTTTAATGCGGTCGACGCCGTCAATCAATCAAATGTACCAGTTCTGATAATTCACGGAACAGAAGATGAATCTGTTGCCTATAAGGGTAGCTCCATTATTTCAAAATTAGACGAGATCAACAATCCTAATGCCAAAACCATATCCATAATCGAGCCTGGAAGAAACGGACATAACAATCTATTTCGCTCCAATACAGGAATGACCTACATTGATGAAATCAATATTGAGTATCGGAAGCTTTATGATTCACACAATCAAAATATTCCATATGAAATCAAACAAGGTTTTTATTCGAAGATAGATAGAGCTTTAGCCCAAGATATAAACAGAGATTTGATGGATGAAATCAATGATTTCTTCTTGGAGAGCATAGGGCAGTAAAGGCAATCAAAATTACAAGGATGTAGAAAAATGGGTATGATCATATTTTTAACTGTAGCTATTATTGAAGTTTCGCTTGCGGCATTTTGCATTTATACAAAAACGAATCAAGTAAAAGGAAGAAGCATAATCAGAATAGCCACTTTTTCAGGGTTAATGATTCTTGTTATACTGCTTGTAATTGACTGGGGCTTTCGTTATTATGCTCTCGCCACCCTTCTTTTGATGCTATCAATAATCGGCGCAATCAACCTAATTTTCGAAAAAGAAGAAAAAAGAGAGTATAAAACAATAAATATTGTTTTTAAGGCCATTGGGATGATGGTTCTTTTTTTTGCATTAACCCTACCGGCTATCATCTTCCCACAAAACAAACCGGTGATAGATGTCACAGGTGATTATCAAGTTTCAACCAAAACCTACACATACATTGATAAAAATCGCGTCGAGATATATGGGAACAATGAAAAAAACCGAAAACTGAATGTACAGATGTGGTATCCTGTTAGTGGAGATGGGAAATATCCTTTAATCGTCTTTTCACATGGCGGTCTTGGTGTTAAAGCAAGCAATGAATCACTATACAATGAGCTTGCAAGCGATGGCTATGTTGTATGCTCAATAGACCATACATACCATAGCTTTTTCACAACAGACAATGATGGCGTTACGACATGGATTGACTTAGGCTATATACAGGAGTTATTCGATGAAAATCCACGATCAGACATGCAACAAAGTTTTGAGTATTATAAGAAGTGGATGCATATACGCACTGAAGATATTGGCTTCGTCATTGATTATATCATTTCGGAAGCGGAAGATAAAAATGAGAATTCATTGTATTCGCTTGTGGACACTTCAAAAATTGGTGTTATGGGACATTCTCTAGGCGGTTCTGCGGCACTGGGTATTGGTAGAATAAGAGATGATATCAGTGCGGTTATTGCGCTAGAGTCACCATTCATGTATGATATTGAGGGTGTTGAAGACGGACAGTTCATTTTCACAGAAGAGACTTACCCTGTACCCGTGCTAAATGTTTATTCAGATAGCGCATGGAATATACTTTCGGATCGACCGCAATATGCTGCTAACCACGTCATGCTTAATGATACTGATGCGACCGCATTTAATGTCTACATCAACGGGGTGGGACATTTAGGACTGACTGATTTTGCATTGACCAGCCCTTTTCTAACACGCGTATTAGATGGCCAGAAATCAACCAAGGAAGCGGAAGACTCCCTTAAGATAATTAACAAGGTTTGCCTGGAATTTTTCAACTGCTATCTCAAGATATCAGGAGAGTTTACTTCAAGTGGCTTATACTAAGTGAAAACAAACCACATCATTGGTTGAAAATGGAGAATTCAAAAGAAAACTTAATAAAAAATATAGGATGTGATTTTATGTCTATAGGTTTTAGAAACTATAATGGAAAGGCTGGAATAACTGAGGATTATTTCATAGTTAGAGATTTTTTGATAGAATTAGGGTACAGTGAGTTTGTTTATGCTAGATGGGACTGGATGATAACACACAGTTATCTGGACAAAGAGGCCATCGGGAGAATAGGACTATGGGAAGACGATGGAAAACTTGTTGGTCTAGCAACATTTGATTCTATACTAAGTAACGCTTATTGTCTCACCAAGCCAGCGTATGCTTTTTTGAAAAGAGAGATGTTGATTTATGCTAAAGAACATTTAGCCGGTAAAAATGAGTTTGGTATAGTTATACCGTCAAAGGATTTGGAATTTCAAAATATTGCTATAGAACTAGGATTCAAAGCAACTGATGATACTGAAGATGATGCCGTTTTCCATATTGATGAAACACCAACTGAGTATCAATTGCCAGAGGGATATCATATAACATCAATGAAGGAAAACTACAATCCTTATGAGTATTTGAGAGTCCTGTGGAGAGGCTTTAATCATGAGCTAAATGGAGAAGGTGAATTTTCATTTTCGGAAGAAAAAAATAGAAGTGTAGAGGATCAAATGATGCGTCCTAACGTCGATCTGAATCTTAAGATAGCAGTTGTTGGACCCGATGGACACTTTGTTTCCTATTGTGGCATGTGGTACGACGAAAAGGCTGGATTTGCTATAATAGAACCTGTTGCCACAGATCCTGATTACAGGAAGATGGGATTTGGTAAGGTAGCTGTTTTGGAAGGAATCAGCCGCGTCGGGAAACTAGGCGCAAAGACTGTGTTTGTAGGTTCTTCGCAACAATTCTATTACAGCATCGGGATGGCATCATTTGCGACTTCAACCGTCTGGAAGTATCTTCAGGAAACGGTTGACATAGACCCTCATATCTAGTATTGTAGGAAAAGTTAAGTGAGATTTGACATGAAGATAATTAGGAGTAAAATATATGAAAATTTCAAAGAAAGATGCATTGATGTGGTTCGAGTTTTTTTCGGCATTGCCTGAAGATGAAGACATCATGACAAAGCAACAAGAAATAATCTATGCAACTTTTGCACAAATTGAGGAAGCAATCGATCATAGAAACAATACATTGAAGTCGGAAATCAAAGGCTTGAGAAGTTTAGAGAACAGAACGTATTTTGTGGGTAACGAAAGCAAATTTCCTAAGGGGTGCGCTTCTTGTCTTTTGGGAACCGGATTGAGCGCTATACGGAAGACAAACACATGCAACCTGGAATGCAAGTTCTGCTACAATTATGGAGAACTGGATGATATTTCTCCTGTGGGAGAAGGCATGTGGGAAATTGGCGGGACGAAATTCTACGAGAAGGATATTGATTTGCTACTCTCTATCCAACAGAAACCAACTGGAATATCCTATGTCTTTTTAGAGCCCTTCATGGAAATTGAAAAATACTACCCAGTAATAAAAAAATTTAGTGATGCTAAGGTTCATCAACATTTATACACAAATGGCACTTTGGCGACGGAAGAGAACTTAAAGGCCTTGGGGGAAGCTGGACTTGATGAGATACGTTTCAATCTGGGAGCCTCTGATTGTTCAGATAAGGTTATTGAGAACATGGGGATCGCGAAAAAATTCATTAGAAATGTTGGCATTGAGACACCTATGACACCTGAGTTTTTCCAAGCATTTTTCGAAAAAAAGCGGACTATCCTAGAGACAAGATTAGATTTTATCAACTGTGCTGAACTGCACCTTAACGCGAACAACATCGATAATTATGATGGCGAAAACATGTATATTTCCAGGCATGGCTACATATCGCCGATATGGAGCAGGGAACTGACACTTAAGTTAATGAAAATAGCCGATGAGGAAAATTGGAATTTAGTGGTCCACGACTGCTCGAACCATACCAAATTTGCCAGAGGTCTGAATTTAGGAACTAAAGAAGGCAGATGGTTCGGATCAAGCAATTATGCATCTGAATTTTCAAAGATACCCTACAAAGTATTCCTGCCGATTCTACGTGATGACAATTTTAAATTTTTAAGTGAAGAAGAAATGCCGGCTGGCTATCAACCGGGCGAGTTATTTTTTTGATGGGGTAATAATATGTCTCAGATAAAACTGATAAAACCAACTTTGGAGTATGCCAAAGATATTATGGAATACAGACAAGAGTTTCTGGACTTAGGAGATAGTTTGGACGGTTGTGGAAGCTTGCGAGCTTGCTCTTCAGCTATGGAATGGATCAGTGACTTGAGAATGCTTGAGAATTTGGATACTTGTCCGAAAGAAAAGGTTTGCTCAGACACCTACCTTGTAATTAGAGTCAGCGATAATGCAATCGTTGGAATAATTGACTTCAGGCATCACATCAATCACCCGATTCTTGGTGTTTGGGGAGGACATATTGGTTATTCTGTCCGGCTGAAAGAAAGAAGTAAGGGCTACGCAACAGAAATGCTTAGGCAGATTCTTCTGATTTGCAGACAACATGGCTTGGAAAGAGTTTTGGTAACCTGTAATGATGATAATATTGCGAGCAAAAAGACAATCATCGCCAATGGTGGCATATATGAAAAAACTGTAATGGTGGATGGTGGTAATAAAGAACGTTATTGGATTTGCTTATAAAACATCATCCGGGTGTTATGTCAGGAAGGACTTGATGAGTTTCTGGGCATATGGATTCTGAGGATCAGAGAGCATTTTTTCCGTATTCTCAATTTCAACAATTTCGCCTTGATACATAACTGCGATTCTATTGCACATGTGTTTCACAACATTTAAGTCATGGGTGATAAATACATATGTCAAATTAAGCTCTTCCTTAAGTTTAAGAAGCAGATTCAATATCTGTCCTTGAACTGATACATCCAGTGCGGAAACAGGTTCATCACAGACAATAACTCTTGCTCTTGTTGCAATTGCCCTTGCAATCAAGATTCTCTGATTCTGACCGCCACTCAGTTGTGATGGGAACTTATTTTTTTCTGATTTTGACAGACCCACCAATTCAAGTAACCGGTCCACCTCATTATCTATCTGATATTTAGCAACCACTTGGTGTATTTCAAGAGGTTCTCTTAGAAGCTCCGAGATAGTCATTTTTGGATCCAGTACCGCATGCGTGTACTGGAATATGATTTGTATGTCACCTCTGTATATTCGCATTGATTCTTCGCTCAATTGTGTTATATCTTTTCCAAATAGCTCAATCCTGCCTTCACTTGGTTCAATCAATTTTAGCAAAAGATTGGCGACGGTAGTTTTCCCCGAACCGCTTTCACCAATCAAACCAAGTGATTCTCCTGATTTAACTTCAAAACTTATTTTTCTAACCGCATGAATTATTTTCTTTTTTGAAAAAACATTGTTTCTGATAACAAAGTGTTTTGAAAGGTCTACTACCTTTAAAGCAATATCAGACATCTTTTCACCTCTTTTTATGTTTGACGCATCTAATTTTGCGATTGTCCAATTCTATTATCTGTGGAATCTCCAGAGTGCATTCGGGCAGTCTATATTTGCATCTTGAGAAAAATGGGCATTCTTCCTTGAATTGAAAAGGAGTAGGCGCAGTGCCTTCAAGGGTATATACAGGACTGTCTCCACGAGTCAATGAACTGGCACATTCGATGAGTTCTCTGGTATATGGATGAAGTGGTTCTTCAAATATATCATTTACAGTTCCTTCCTCCATTACAAGCCCTCCATACATGATAATCAATCGGTCACACAGATACCTTGCCACATCAAAATCATGTGTAATTAGTATAATAGCCATACCTGATTTTTGGTTGATATTTTTCAATAAATCAAGCACGGTTTTTCTCAGAGAAGCATCAATGGAACTTGACGGTTCATCGGCAATTAACAAGTCCGGTTTGCTGATAATCCCTTGAGCAATCATGATTCTCTGATTTTGGCCACCACTTAATTGAAATGGGTACATATCATAGACCATATGAACCTCTTCAATTCCAACTCCCTTCAACGCATCTAAAACAATGGTTCTTGAATAAGGCAATTGATGATTTTTCAATACTTCCGTCAACTGGAGGCCAATCTTTTTGTAAGGATTCAAAGCACTGGAAGCATTTTGAAAAACATAAGAGATCCGATTGCCTCTAATCTTTCTGTATTCCTTTTCAGTTAGTTCAATAAGATTTCTATCCTTGTAAAAAACTGTTCCAGAGTCGATTGATCCCGCTTCATCCTCCAATCTCAGAATAGAGGTTGCAGAAACGGTTTTTCCACTACCCGACTCGCCAAGAATTCCTACAATCTCTCCACTATCCATGCTCAGATCAAATCCTCTAACCACTTGAATTTTTCCATTCTCATGAAAAAAAGAGATCTTTAAGTCTTTTATAGCAATAAGTTTATCCTTCATCTAAATGCTCCCCATGGCATACCAACTAATAATTGTTTTTATTGATCACTTCTAAAACAATGCTTCCTAAAGTTTCCAAATCCCAAATGTTGTTATCTGTTTTCACTGTTCCTAATATAACTGTGGGTATACCCCGATTCCAGAAAAGTGCGTTATCTGATTCGCTTTTCGTGAAATAGTATGATCCATCTATGTAGTTGGTCTCCAACAGTTGGATAGGATATCCTTTTTGATTCAGCTTAGAATCAAAAAGACGTCCGAGGCTCCATGCGAATTGCCTTGTTGGAGGGGCTTGTGCTGTGCTAAATTCAATTTCCCCAAAGCGTTCATGAGTAATTGACGTTAAGTCAATATATACCTGGATCTTTTGAGGACTATATGGAAAATCCTGTGCGATATAATGAATTCCATGTTGATTTTCATTGATAGTACCATCAAGGAACAAGAATATGATGGCTCTTTTTTGGTCAGCCATCTGACATAACCGTTCCATCAGTTTTAAATTAAATTTTAGCACTTCTCCGCCTTCTTGATTTAAATAGTTGTAATTCATACCAACAACAATAGCTTCGTCACCGATATGGGGGTCCGTACCACGGTGAATTCCTACCACATTGTATCCATTTGATGTCAATGGTTTGACGGTTGTGTGAACAGCAATAACCAAGTCCGGATTTTCTTTTAATACTTGTGAAACTTCTTGAGATACGACAATAACGGCATTGTCTTCATCAGCGTCAACAATATGATTCTGAATGACTTGATTTGCCCGAGCCACAAGTATTATACCCTTAACTCCAGCATTGACGGTGATTGTTTCAATAAAGTGTCGGATTGCCGAATCACTGTAATAAAGTTGTTCAATCAATATAAATTTATCCGCAAAACGATCGAAACTCGAAATATTGAATAAATCATCTTTGGTAGCGTCGTAGACAACTCCAGACTCACTGATATTACCAGAAGTCAAAAAAGCATAATCTGTTCCCTGATTCAAGTTATGTATGCCACTCTCCATAGAAAGTGTCATCATCTGTTCCTCGATCAGGAA
The DNA here is from genome assembly GCA_030694905.1 of Eubacteriales bacterium. Classification (GTDB taxonomy): domain Bacteria; phylum Bacillota; class Clostridia; order Tissierellales; family Dethiosulfatibacteraceae; genus 38-11. The sequence goes on from JAUYTY010000155.1 coordinate 34,140, forward strand.
CGATTGACCTATATCAAATGGCATTAAAAGACTGTCATTGCGCAGAGGTACAATTCCCAATCTTGTCATATAATCTGCGATAAAACCGGCTGAAAACAAAGCCTCCTCTGTCCCAATAACCGTTGTCTCAGGAAGATCAACCCTGACAGAAGCATATCCGATGCTATAATCCTTATAATTAATAAACGAGAAAAACCCGATTATTAAAGCAAACAATGCAATCCAGAGAGTAATCTTAAACTTGGATCTTTTGTCAACATTTACGCAAAAGTACTTAAAATCCAGTGTTATGATTTTTCTGAATGCAAGGACGGATCTTGACTCCTTTTTCTGCATCAATGTTCTGAGACCTTCTCCAAACAGATTGAAACCAAGTACACTGATAAAAAAGGCAAGAGCAGGATAGATTACCGTCCACGGAGCGATAGTGATTAACGTTCGTGATGTGCTCAACATGCTTGCCCATTCCGGTTCAAAGCTGATATCAGTATTAATTTGAACACCTGAAGTCGCATCGTTGATCAAACCCAGATTTCCAATAAAGACTGAGAATATGCCGAGTTGCATTAATGTAGATAGATTTCTTGCAATTTCCATAAAAAACAATACGATCAACTCCGGTGCAAGATGTGGTATGACATTTTCAATGGCTATCCTGAAATGCTTCTTACCTATGGCCACTTCACCTTTAATAAATGGTTGTGTCAATATTGTTTCCACTCTCTCCATCACAAGATTGCCTAGTCTTGCCCAACTGACAGCGGTTAACACCAAAATAAATGACATGATTGATTTTTGTTTCTCAAGTCCGACAAAGTAATCCAATTTCAATATGATAATGGCAATCAACAAAGCTGGAATAGCAGAAAATATGACATTGAATTGTTGAATGACAGATTTGGCGATCCGACTGCCGAATCCGGCATATAAAGCCATAGGCACTGCAATTAGAAATTGTCCAAGTGCGATAAGAACTCCTAATGAAATTGTAAGTCTGGTTCCATAAATAATATAGCTATAAATATCTCTGCCAAGATGATCACTGCCAAGCAAAAAACCATCATCAGGGGAAAAAGGAGCACGTTCTACTGAGAGTCTTCCTTCATCATGAAGAAATCTTATGTGTTGAATCGTATAGGGGCTATGACTGGCAAACATTTCCGGAAAGAGCATCACTAAAAGAACCAACAAGAGAATGACAATTCCAAAAATCAAAGGCACATTTCTCCTATTCATCATTATCCCCCCTTTCGCTTCATGGGATTTATGACTTTTGCAAGAAATTGAAATCCTTTTGTTAACGTAATATAGATAAGTCCCAATGTTAAAGCGAGTGGCACAAACCGATATACATCCTGACGATTATACAGGTAGATCAAGAAATAAAGGATACCATGATAATTGAATAAATACTCAACAATAATCATATTGGAAAGCAGCATTGTAACAATAGTCGGCATAGCGTCGACAATCCTAAAAATTATGGCTGGGAGCAATTCAACAAAAATGATTTTTTGTCGGGAGAAACCCTTAGCTTTTTCATTTTTGATATAGT